>CASEQE010000045.1 GCA_949289995.1 uncultured Peptococcaceae bacterium | reverse complement strand
TTTATGATCGCTATGATGTGAGAAGGACAATTTGCCTGCCGGTAAAAGACAAGCAAAAAAGCCAACTCTTGAATATTGTATAGACCATATGCTATATCCAAGCTTTTTATATCGCCGCTGAAAATCGGTAGCGATGGTTTTGTATACTATGAGAATGTATACGGACGCACCTGAAATCTGCGCCCTATATTGGCGAGAGGAAGGATAGAAGATGAAAAGTTTAGATGAACTGGACGTTCGTTATCGACCATCCGCCAATTTGACGGACTTGAAATATTTTGCACAAATGCAAGATTCTCGACCAGCCGATACGCCGGATCATTCTGCCAAAAAATGGGACCAAAGAGCAGAGTTTTGGCAAAAAGAACGGCAAAATCAGCGAAAAGGCGATGGACGCGTCTATAGCGCCGTCAAGCTTTTGCAGCAGCGCGGTATTTTGCATGCAGACTGCGACGTGGTGGATATTGGTTGTGGGCCAGGTCGTTTTGTTGCAGAATTTGCTAAAAACAGCCGTAGCGTATTAGGGCTAGATATTTCGGAAAAAATGGTTGCCCATGGCATGGAACATATTCGCAACCAGGGGATTACCAATGCCTCTATGCGCGCCTGTGATTTTCAGTCCATCGATATTGAACAAGAAGGTTATAAAAGAAGGTTTGACCTGGCGTTTAGCTCTATGACTCCGGCCATTCATGGTATGGAAGGCTTGATTAAGCTGATGGACATGAGTCGTGCTTGGTGTTGCAACGTTACCCATTTAAGCGGATGTAACCACCTTAGATCACAAATTATGCAAGAAGTTTTTGGAAGAGAAATGCCACGGCAATGGAGCGGTAGATGGTTTTATTCTCTTTTTAACGTATTGTTTCTTATGGGCTATAACCCGGAAACTAGCTATGAAACGAGGCATCAGGAAATCTATGTGGAAGCGGATAAAGAATACGTCGCTTTCATGATGGAGCATATGCTTCCGCAGTGCGAGCGCACCCAGGAGAATGCAATGAAAATTTTTGTTTGGCTGCAAGCGCATATAGATAGAGACGGCCGTTTATTAGAAGTAACGGATTCTACGTATGGTACGATTTTATGGGATATTAGAGATAAAACCGAACGCCCGGATTATGCTATTGTAGAACAGGGGGTATTGTAAGATGCCGTTACCAACGCGTAAGCAAGTAATTGAAACGTTATTTGCCAAATGGCAGCCTGTAGACTTGGTAGAAACGATTGCTACAGAAGAAGCTTTGGGACGCGTATTAACTCACAATTACCACGCGCTTTATTCCATTCCTGTGGTGCGTGCTTCCGCTATGGACGGTGTGGCCGTAATCAGCGAGCGTTTTGCGAACGGTATACCCGATACGGGGCAGTGGGTCATTGGGGTAGATTATTGCCGCGCAGATACGGGAGACGATTTTGACGATCGTTTCGATGCCGTTATCCCCATTGAAAAAGTGATTGTTAGCGAAACCGGTTTGCAAATTGATCCTGGTGTACGCGTAACCAAAAATATGAATATTCGACCTAGCGGCAGTATGATTATGAAAGGTACTACCGTGGGACAGGCAGGGAGAAGGCTTTGCTCTTTCGATTTGGCTTGTTTAGCCATGGGAGGTATCGCGCAAGTAGAGGTATATAAAAAACCCCGCGTCGCCTTTCTACCCACTGGAAGCGAATTGGTGCCGTTGGGAACGGCAGTTACGCGGGGGGAAAACATTGATAGCAACAGCGTTTTGGTAAAAAATATGCTTTTGGAAATGGGGGCTGAACCGATTATGTACCCCATTGTAAAGGATGATCGGCAGCAATTGGATTCTACTTTAGATCGAGCCCTTGCCCAGGCGGATGTCGTGATCCTTAGCGGCGGTTCTTCAAAAGGAGAAGAGGATTTTAATGCACGAATTCTGGAAGAACGGGGCGTGGCTTTATTTCATTGGGTTGCAGCAGCGCCTGGAAAACCGATGTGCGTTTCCATAATCGAGAACAAGCCAGTAATCAATATCCCTGGACCGCCAATTGCTATGCTATATGGCATGGAATGGTGTATTCGCGCCATTGTTCATCATCTTTTGCATATTCCCATGTTGAAACGTCAGGCTATTATCGGTACCTTGACGGAAGATATCCAAGCCCCGCCTTCTATGGAAGTCCTTTGCATGATGGATGTGCAAAATACCCCGGAAGGCTATCGGGTAAAGCAAAAGCCGTGGCGAAACGGCAGCATGGTGGAAGGTTTAAGCGCCGGTGCTTTGTATATTACAGAACTTGGCGTAGAGGTAAAGCGGGCAGGGGAAATGCTGCCGGTTTATTTGCTGCGCGGCGAAGAATATTTTGATGCTTAAGCGGCTATTCCAACCGTTCAAAATATAGGAACGTATGAATTTTCGCTGCAGACGGTAGATATGTTGTCAGGAAAGCCATCATCGCCAATTCTCATAATCAGGTTGGCAATGGTGGCTTTTTAGCGTTTATTGATTTCATGGCGGCTGCGTTTATACTGCTATTTGGTCGAACCATATATATGCGATCCACAGATTCGTTTGTCTGCTGGCAAACAGCAGATTCTGTATGTGGACGTTTCGCGGATGAAAACCATATCTCAGCTCCAAAGTGTGACGATAAAACCGTCGATATTATTGCCAGAAATATGATATAGGCTTGTTTCAGGTATGCTTAATATGGTTTGTTCCTCTTCCGCAGGTTCATAGAATATTTCTACCTTGGAGCCATAATGGGGATGGTATATGAAACGGCAATAGCGGCAATACTTTTTTATCCATTCTATATATTCTTCCAGGGATAAGTTATGGTTGGCAATGATTTTGGAATGCGGATATCCCACATAGCGAAAATGCCATGGTTCATGGGCAATGCCGGTTACAATCTCTTTGTATTTGCCATAACGCTCAATAAATCCGTAATTGGGAGCTATTTTAAGAAATTCGTTACAAATACCTTCATAGGGAAAATTTGGACGAATAAAATCTATGTCTTTTTGATTTAGGCCTAAATCGATTGCCAAACCAGTTTGGTGTTCGCTATGATTGGGAAGCGCAACGTATTTTTGCGTAAAGGTTTGACCATTGTATTTAAGCGAATCTTTATATATGGCGCTTTGTTCCATATAGGAACGGTAGCCGCTTACAGGAATAATTGCGCTTTTGGCTGATATGGCGTGTAAGAGCAGGCGAAGAATATTGGCGGCATCTCGTTGTAACTGAATATGGGGAAAGTGCATATCGACCGGCGCTAAATTCGTTACGTGATTTATGCCCAGCGCATGGTGGGCATTGACAAGCAGTAGCGTTCCATCATAAATACTTTCTTTTTTTAATGTAAGCGTTCGCATTGCTATAAATATAGACCAATCAATTGATCTAACAATTGATCAAAAGAAAGACCAATTCCTTTCATCATATTAGGATAGCGGCTATGAGAGGTAAATCCGGGAATCGTATTGACTTCGTTGAATACAATGTTTCCTGCTGGCGTATAAAACATATCTATGCGGGCAAAACCAGAACACCCCAAAGCTTTATATATGGTTACGGCAGTTTCCTGGATTCGTTTTTCCGTCCACATATCGATTCTTGCAGGCATATATATTTGAGCCGTGTTAAGCGTATATTTTTCCGTATAGTCGAATAAATCGCCGGTGATTTGAATTTCATCAACTCGTCCTACCATTAGATGATCAATGCCTAATACCGCGCAACCTACTTCAAAGCCATCGACCATTTCTTCGACTATTACTTCTGCATCATGGGCAAAAGCCAATTCAATAGCGGCGTTTAGGTTTTTCTTTTCCGTCACTTTTGTGATTCCTAGCGAAGATCCTGAACGAACTGGTTTTACAAATAGTGGATATGTCAAACGGCGAGTAATTTCTTGGAGCGCCCATTCTGTTTCATCCTGTTTGAAGGTTATGGATTTAGGAACAGCTATTCCCTGCAAGCTAACCAACCGATGGGCTTTTGCTTTATCCATGCACAATGCAGAAGACAACATATTGCAACCGATTACCGGTATGCCTGCCAATTCAAACAATCCCTGTAATGTGCCATCTTCGCCGTATTTTCCGTGCAATATGGGGAAAACCAAATCCACATGAAGCACGTGGTATGTGTTTCCAATCAATTCTATCAATCCTTGTACATTAGGACTGGGAGAAATAGCCATTGGATGTAAATCCTGGGGATTCTCTAACCATGTATCGTTGAGAATTTTTTCTTTTTTCCCCGTATATCGATACCATTCTCCATGTCTGGTAATGCCGATTGGCATTATATTAAATTTTTTATAGTTTAGAGCTTCAAATATTGCGGTGGCAGACTGTAAAGATACGTCGTACTCGTTTGATCTACCACCAAAAATGATAGCTATTGTTTTTTTAGACATTCCACACACTTCTTTCTTCAACTCTTATCCGACTTGGTAATGGATAGCCCACTGCACATTGGTTGACGTACAATAATTTTTTACTTTTTTCTTGCGTTATTTGATTGATTTCTTCACGGCAAACTTTTGCCGTTTGATAGATTTTTTCTTGGCGTTTATTATAGGAAACCGATGAATTATATACATAATAGCTAATATGGGTAGGCGTTTGTGATAAAATCCGTCCATGCATATATTCTTGATCAAAGTTGATTTCGATTTGAAAAGAATTGGTTGTGTTGTTTTGCACTTTTAAATCCAACCATCCTTCATAAACCGCCGCATCCGTACCGCAGGGTAAATCTTTGTCTGCGGCAGGCATAGTAGCGACGGCATGACCGCGTCGTTCCACAATACTCAACGGAGTATGCAGAAATAACCAAAACAGCATATTGCTTAATTGACATAAACCGCCACCATAAGCTGTGGTAATTTTGTTATCGATAAGCGTTAAGCCGTCTTTATATTTTTCTTTTCGATCCGCATGCCGTACAAGCTGCCAAAAGGAAAAGGTTTCGCCAGGATGTATGACGATATGATTGATACTAGCCGCGGCAAGCTGCAAATTATGCTTCTTATTTATTTGATATTTTAGATCAAAGCCGCTATTTGGATTACATAAAAGCGAGGACGTAGAAAAAGTTGTATAAGGTAATAGCTGTTGGCAAGTGGCTTTGGCATATGTGTTGCGATCCATATGCATTTTAAAATAGAATAGTTGCTTTTTCTGCCATTTTCGTAGTGGTAGCAAAAAAGGAAAGATTTGCGTTAATCTTTTTCTTGACATATAATGAGCTCCTTTATTCAGACATATAAAACAAAATGTCCTTGCCTCTAATATGATAAGCATATCAGAGGCAAGGACATGGTTTATTTATTTCTTCATAAAATATTTGTTAGTTTTTCTACGTTTTTTCTTACAATTTTCCTACAAGCTTTATTAAGCAGGATAAAGTTGGCTATGTTTGTGGTTGGATGTTCCAAATACACGCTCAATATCAAAGATTGGCGATTTGCCAAGAAATTGAAACCAAGCTAATCCCGTGGCCAGGCCGGCGCGCAATGTTTAGGATTTGGGGAGCACGACTTCAAATTCAATGATATCGTCTGCGCTTTTGGCACGAATACTTCCATGATGACGTTGAACAATTTCTTTTGCAATAGCAAGTCCCAAGCCGGCGCCGCCGCTTCTAGAGCTTCTAGCAGAATCTAAACGATAAAATTGTTCAAAAATACGATCAAGTTTGTCTTGAGGGATTGTATTACCATGATTAATGAAGGAAATGCATAATGAGTCATTTTCTTGCAAGCAAATTATACGAATGCAAGAATTTTCAAAACTATAGTTTACGGCATTTCGCAATAAATTATCAAAAACACGCTGCATTTTTATAGGATCACATTTTAGCGTTAAATCTGGAGAAATTTTCAACTCACAAGTGAGATTTTTTTCTAACAGCATCGGTTGAAATTCATACGTTAGCTGTTCCAACATACGCGTTAAATTAATCGTGCTGTAAGAAAGGGAAATATTGGATAGATTAAATCTTGTGATTTCAAAAAATTCGTTGATTAAATCTTCCAGGTGTTCCGCTTTTTCCAAAGATATGGATAAATATTTGCTTCTTAATTCTTCTGATATTTGCTTTTCATCCCGCAAAAGCGTCAAATATCCAATAACTGAAGTGAGCGGGGTTTTCAGATCGTGGGCTAGATAGATGATTAAATCATTTTTCCTTTGTTCCGCTTCTTTTGCTGCCCTGCTAGCAGCTAGCGCCTTTTCCCGCACTCGATTTAATTCGTTTTCCGTCGACGCCATAGCATCTGAAAGAATAATCGGTTCGTTTGTGCAAGAGACTAGCTTTTCAGTTGCCATAACCACTTCATCTAAATAACGCAGAGGACGGGATATAAAATAAGAAGTAATGACAAGCCAACCAATAAAAACCGGGATGCCTATAAACAATACAATATGACGCTTAATCAACTGCAAGAACCAATAAATAGGGTTCTCTGCCTGCCATGTGATCATAGTGCAAAATTGCCATGCCAGCAAGACAAACAAACAAACGGCAATAATATAACCGCTAAGAGATAGACAATATTGCAGTAGAACCTTTCGTGATATATCGCTGCGTCTTTTGCTTATTGCTCTTGGTATATTGTTATTCAATGGTATAGCCAACTCCC
The DNA here is from genome assembly GCA_949289995.1 of uncultured Peptococcaceae bacterium. GTDB lineage: Bacteria > Bacillota > Dehalobacteriia > UBA4068 > UBA4068 > JAILCQ01. Next base: position 41,940 of record CASEQE010000045.1, on the reverse strand, counting down.
CATACGGTTTTAATAAATTTGGGTTTTCTTGCAGGTTCATGCAATTTCTCACGCAGTCTGGCAATATGTGCCATGACGGTATTATTGCTATCTAAATACTTTTCACCCCAAACGGCTTCAAAGAGCTCTTCCGAAGATATAACTTTGCCACAATTTTCACATAAGTACCATAATATGGAAAATTCAATTGGCGTGAGGCATATCTCTTTGCCATATAAAGTACATTTATGCATCTCTTTATTGACGATTAGCCCACTTATGTCGTGCTCGGCTGTTAGCGGTTTGTCAGAGGGAATATGAGCGGCTTGATTGTATTGCATATAACGGCGAAGCTGCGTTTTTATGCGTGCTACCACTTCTAATGGATTAAAGGGTTTTGTGATATAATCATCGGCGCCAATCGTTAATCCCATAATCTTATCTACATCTTCTATTTTTGCCGTTAACATAATGATTGGATAAAAGAATTGTTCCCTAATTCTTTGACAAATACGGAAACCATCGATATCGGGAAGCATTACGTCTAATATAGCTAAATCTATTTTTTGAGTTTCAATACATTGTATGGCATCCGCACCATTATAAAATTTATATACTTGATAACCGTCATTTTTTAAATATATTTCTAATAAATCTGCAATTTCTTTTTCATCGTCTACGACTAATATTGTTTCTTTCATATCATCCCGGATCTCCTTAGATTTACCTGGCGTTTGTATTAGCATGATGTATGATGATAATCTAAAGTTGTATAAAGTTATTTTGCGTATAAACTTTGATATCAATACAATAAATCAAATGGGTTATTTTATTATACAATATTTCGGTTTCGTCGGGGAAGAAATATTTTGTGTATTATGCTTTTTCTTTAGCGATCTGGAAAGTATTATTAATCATAATATTTTTATAGGCTATCTGGGGTAGCATATATTGGTAATAAGCGTTTATTAAAATAAACATTATAATTTGCAATTATCCAAAGATATTTATAGAAAAACGTATAGCGCGAAATTTTTGATCGAGAGGCGTATAGAGAAAGCCTTTGCTTGATGTGTTGCTGAGATCCAATAAGGAGTGAGACAACGAATCCATGGCCAATGTTATCGCTGATAAGGGTAGAGGAGGGCGGCGGCAAAGGCGATCAATCAAAACGTTCTATATGCATCGTAGCAATTGCCGAGGCTTGGGGAGCGCCGGTGATTAAATTTTGCGGGGCAGGTAACAACATCATAAAACCGTCTTGTCCATATCGTTTGTGGTAGCCTTGGGCATAGGTTTGCTCCACGGACATATGTTTGACTTGTCCTACAACCATAGCGGTTTGTCCCGCGCCGCTTAAATCCTGTGTTTGCTTGAGCACACATTCCACATTGAGAAACGCTTCCAGAATCGCTGGAGCATGAATGGTTTTACTAGGGGAAAGCGTAAATTCTCCTATGGCGAATTCGTCGGTTTGTTCATGATTGGTATGGATGGTTGCCACTAAACGGTCATAATAATGGATGGGTAAAAAATTGAGGCAAAAGCATTTATCTCTTTGGATGTTGGCATAGGTATGGGTGTGTTGATAGAGGTTGCCCATTACGGCAAAGAAAGCAGTTTTATCCCCATGAAAGCAGCTCCAAGCATGAAAACATACGTTTGGTTTGCCATTCGCTTTCCATGTGGTAATGGCAAATAAGGGGCTTGGTATAGCGGATGTGGTTTCAAAATGAGAAAATAATTCAAATTCCTCTGGATAGGATGGATGAAAATAGCTGGGAAAATCTTCGCCAATTTCAATTTTCATGGCTTGCGCCTCCTTGATTTATTTGAATTTCCATTGTTTATGCTGGGCTGTAGACTAGGCAAAACAAACGGTCAATTTAAACGTTTGGCTTATTGTTGCGCTCTTGATTTGCTTGTACGAGACATTTTCTATTTGTATCATAGCATGTTTTATATTTTATGGCAATTTTCCCAAAAAGAATTAAAAATTTTTGTTTTGTATACGTCAGATGGGACGGCAACCATGTTTTGCCGTCCCATCTAACGTATACATTTATTTTTTAAGTTTTATCCTTTACTAGTTCATTTTTTTTAATTTAAGACGATTGCATGAACCGCTTCAATTAAATCAACCGCTTGCGAACGCGCTACCAAGCATATGGGCGTGCCGTCTACTACCGCCAGACAGGAAGATCCGTCATATCGATATAATTGGATTTGCACTTGCGGATGATTTTCATCGTCAAGATAAAGGGTTAGAGAAATTTCTTCTTGTCCAGTTGGTCGTTCATCGGTAAATTGAGCGGCAGATAAAGCTGTAAGGGCGTTTTGCAAATCGCTAATGGTCAATTCATCCTCTTGATAGAAGTATAGGATTTGGTTGCCATCTTTTTCTGTAGAAACAGTGTATTCTGTTCCCTCTAGTGAGATATCGATTTGAGTAATTTTGGCAAAATCCGCCGTAAATACTTCTTCATGTCTCAAATCGTCATAAGAAGCAGCGGTCAAAGCCAGATAGTCTTCTGCGGATATTTGATAAACGATTTGCGAATTACCTACCCTAGCATAGGCCGTAATATCTTCTTCATCCTCGGCATTCGTATCTGTTTCCTCATCATCTTGGCTATTTTCTTTAGCTGCTAATTCTTCTGGATCTCGGCTGACATACAATACGAACTGATTGTCGATTTCTTCTCCTGTGTCGCTTTCCTCGGTATAGGCGATGATAATCGTCAGTTCCGGCGAGGTTAAACCATAGCTTGTCAGTTCTTCTTCGCTGACATTATAGGTAACGTAATCGATAAGTCCAAGAATGCTTATATCATCTAGATAATCGTTTACCCGTTGGCTAGAGAGAGGAAGTACGTCGCCATTTTGTTCTGTAAAGTATACGTCGCTATCGCAATAAGTATCTGGGCTATCCTCTTGATAATAGATGTAATAATTTTCCACGCCAGCAAACACAATTTCGTTTACTTGGAGAAAAATAGGGGTGGCGTCATGTTTAATCATATCGCTGATCGATATGTCGAAAGAGGAGAGCGGATCCTCCATCGCTAAATAAACGTTGCCGTCTCCTAAAGAAACGTATCGCTGGGAGTCTATTTCACTGTAATTGCCGATTTTAATTTCATACGACTGTTGTTCGGTTTCGATGTGAACGATACAAACTGGGTCTTCTAGGCCATATTGATCATAATCTTCCACGTCTTCAATCACGAAAGCTACGCGAAAGGCTTCAAATTGACTTAACAACTGATCAATTTTATCTTCATCTACGGGAAATGCTGCATCTTCGTCATAAATCCAGCCGTCTTCGTTATGAAAAGCAAACGTTGCGCCGTCATATTCCCAAGAAAGCGAAGTAACTTCCTCTACAGACAGCTCCAAAACAATCGAATTGTTATCGCTAATTTTTTCTTTATACTCTTCTATTTGAAATACCGCGAATGTGGCAATGCAAACCGCGGCCAAAACGCCCAATAAGACATAAATCCTTTTAGATCGTTTCATGCTGCTTCCTCCTTCTTCGTACCACCACGTAAATTCCTACTGCCAGATATGCGCAGGGGAAAATGCCAATCATCGTGGTTTTTAATATTGAAGCGGCAAATTCGCTAATGCTTAGATAATTATAGTTAAGCGATTTACTACGGATAGCCATGGTTTCGCTATCTCCAATCAGAGATGCCAAAGCGTTGACGGCCATATCCACGTTTGCTCCGGAGGAATAGGCGTTATACATATCGTCAAGAAAATAAGAGGATGAAAACCAGACGATTTGGCCGCCGCTGTTACTTTCAATGGAAACCGCAAGCGTAAAAGGCCCATCTAAATCGCCTTCTTCTTTTTCATAAGTGGTAAGATTATAGCCGTCTATTTTGCTGAAAGCCAGTGCGGAAGTGGACAACAGCTCCGTTACCGTGCCATTTCCTCCGCTATCCCGTAGATTTAAACCTAAAGCAACAGGCATCAAGACATAATATCCTTCTTCTATTAGCGGATCGGTGATTTCGCTGCTTAGTATATCTGGCAAAAGCACATAGGGCATTTGAAAGGCGTAATAATTGCTATCTCCTTCTACGACTACGCCTTCGCTTGGCGTTATGCCATATTCCGTTAGTAGGCTAAACAAATTGGTTAGCGTCCCTTCTTCTATGGCTCCCGCTACAACGAAGAGTTTGCCGCCGTTTGCTATATAATCGGCCAGCATGTCTTTTTCTTCTTGAGAGATATCGCTGCTGGGAGCATAAATCATAACGCAATCCGCTTCTTCTGGTACAGCATCTATCGTTAATAAAGAAAATTCGGTGGTTACAATATTTTCTTTTTCCACTTGTTGGGCAAAGGTTTCAGGTAGTTCGCTTTCGCCATGCCCCTGCAAAAGATATAGTTGCGGAAAATCTTGACTGACCACATAGTCTATGGCGGACGTTATTGCGCCTTCTCCATCGAAAGAAGTAGCGTAGGTATAGGCATACATATTGGTTTCTTGGATGTAAATATCATCGTAACTGATAAAGCGGCTGCGATCGCCACACTCTACGATCAAACTATTATTGGCGACAGTTTCATCCGTATATTGCTCGGCAAAGGTGGGAAAAACGTCGGGGTTTTTTTCACGATTTGAATTTTATCCGATAGGCTGTCGTATTTTTCTAACAAGTTTTCAATTACTTCGTCCTCCATACCGGATTGGACAATCCAATATATGGTTACGTCATCTTCCAAGGCGTTGACTACCGCCTTTGTATTGCTGGTAATGGAGTAGAGCTTGCTAGAGCTTATGTCGTATTTGGTTAGAGTGGCGGGTAAAGCGGAGACAAGAATATTGATGATTATCAGTATCGCTAATACTACCGCCGATAAAATAAGCGCATAAGATCCGCCGCGAAAGGCTACACGATTTTTTTCCATTTGCCAAAAAGATTTTCGTTTATCTGGCTTTTTCATTAGTTATACCTCCTTTTTTCAAGAGATTGCACAGATAAAAATAAGAAGAAGACAATTATCGTGCAGTAGTATACGATGGAGGTCATATCAAATACGCCGTTGACAAACGTATAAAATCGTTCAAATAAAGAAAGCTGAGTCATGATTTGTGGCAGAAAGCCTTCGAATATGCTTGCATCTAGCATACAGATTACCAATAAAATTGCGATAAGCACGCCGCCGGTCCAATAAGCTAAAATATAATTTTTCGTTAAATAGCGTACGATAACGGCAATAATGAACGCCAATATACAAAGCGAAATAAAAGAACCAAAGGCGGTAGCTGAAAAATACTCCGATAGGCTAACGCTATAATAATTGAATAGAATAACGGCTATACCGATACCTGCCGCCAGACCTTGATTGTCGGTTAAAGATGAAATAAATACGCCGATTGCAAGCAAAGCTGCCCCCAACATAAAAAAGGCGAAAATCCCGCCGTAGGCCGTGGGCAAATATACTTCGCCAAATTGAGCGAAGATTAGCGGGTAGATACTGACGATGCAAAGTGGGATTAGGTAAACGACAAGTAGGGATAAATATTTGCCTATAATCACTTGGGTGGTAGTAAGCGGCAAGGCATATAGTAGTTGATCCGTTTTTTGTTTGCGTTCCTCGGCGATTACGCGCATGGTTAAAATGGGTACGATGACCACAAAAACCAGGCTACCGAAGCCTAACACAAATTCAAAGTTGCTTACCGCCGCCTGAATATTATACAGCATTGCGCCTATGCCGATGAACGCTAATAAAAACGCGCCGAACACATAGGCGGTAAGGGAATGGAAATAGAGTCTTAATTCATGTTTCAATACGGCGAACATTTATTGCGCCTCGCTTTCCCTGGATTTGGTTTCGACGGAATCATTTGCAGCGGTGGTTAGCGGCTCCTCGGTTTCTGCATTTTCGGTTAACTCGATGAATACATCCTCCAAAGAGGCTTTGGTGGAAGACATTTCTAATAGCGCGTGTTTTTTAGCGGCAAAAGCAAAGAAAATTGCTTTAGATATGGCATGCACGTCATGTCGTTCCGTTTTCATAGTAGCGCTAACCCATGACCCGTTATCTTCTAGCCGTATGTCGTTAATGCCGTCGATACTTTTCAGAATGCTTGCCGTTTCCTGTTTGCCTCCTTCTGCAACAATATGGATTTCATGAGCCGTTAACAATTTTTTTTCTAGATTTTCCGGTGTATCAAAGGCAATGAGTTTACCTTTGGCAATAATGAGAATTTGATCGCAAATCGTTTGCGCTTCGGATAAAATATGGGAGCTAAAAATAACCGTATGATTTTGTCCCAATTCTTTGATCAAATCACGAATCTCGATAATTTGCAGGGGATCTAGGCCTACGGTGGGTTCATCCAAAATCACCACAGGCGGGTTAGCCAATAACGCTTGGGCTATGCCTACTCTTTGCTTATAGCCTTTGGAAAGCTCGGCGATACGTCTATTTTGTACTTCTTCAATTTTGGTTTGCGCGATCACCGCTAAGATTTGCCTGGTTAATTCCGTGCCGTGTAATCCTTTGGCTTCGCCAACGAAACGAAGGTATTCAAAAGGCGTTTCGTTCATATACAGTGGCGGTTGTTCCGGCAGATAACCGATGCGCTTTTTTGCATGATTGGCGTCATCAAAAATATCATATCCGTCGATTTGTACCCGACCGGAGGTGGCGGAAAGGCAGCCGGCCATAATATTCATCGTAGTGGATTTCCCGGCCCCATTCGGCCCAAGAAATCCATACACATGTCCTTCGCCAATTTCGAAAGAGAGATCTTCCACTGCCGTAAAATTGCCGTATCGTTTGGTTAGATGCTCAACAGATATCATGTTGCACCTCTCTTTTCCTTAAATTCCGTGTGATCTCCGCAATGAGAGAAGGCTTCGTCCAGGCGTCGCAGGGCGCCCTACCTCCGCCTATCTAGAATGTTGCGGAGAGCGCGGTATATGGGACTTGTGGTTTTCTTCCATGCTTTCCATCTTGTCACACTTTGGAATGGCATATTACGGTTCTAGTGTAAAAAAAACGCCTTAAGAGCGGCTAAAGATTTATATGAACAAACTGTGAACTTTTTATAAATTTTATCGTACGAAAATCTGAACAAATTAAGATATTTTCTTTAAAATTTCCATGTTTATTGCGTAAATATAGGAGCAGCATTATAATAAAATGTAAGAAAAAGAAAGAGTTATTTTCTATATATTTGCTTGACTTGTAGTGACGGCAATGGTAGATGACGGAATGCCTGCATATAAAAAAACCGCTATGGCAAGCGGTCGAAAGGGTTATGCAAATGGAGTAGGGAAGGCGGGAATGCCGATGCGGTTATTGCTGGCAGAGGATGATCCAAAATTATTGAAATCTTTGGAACATATTTTTACTAGCGAAAAATATATTGTGGACGCCGTATCCACCGGCGCGGATGCTTTGGCCTATGCGGAAACGAAAGAATACGACGGTTTGGTCTTGGATATTATGATGCCGGGTATAGACGGCGTAGAGGTATTAAAAAAACTCCGAAAAAGCGGCGTTTCTACGCCGGCGTTGTTTTTAACGGCCAAAACGGAAGTATATCAACGGGTAGAAGGGTTGGATGCTGGGGCGGATGATTATCTATCGAAGCCGTTTTATACCTCGGAGCTGTTGGCTCGTGTTCGCGCTATGTTACGGCGCAAAGATAACTATACGCCGGATTTGTTGCAGTTGGGGCAATTGATTTTAAATCGTTCAATTTTTGCCCTGGTATGTAATGGGCAAACGCAAATGCTAAGCGGGCGTGAATTCCAGATTATGGAAATGTTGATGCAACGGCCGAATTTTATCGTTACGGCTGACGAATTGATTTCTCATATTTGGGGTTGGGATAGCGATGTGGATATTAGCGTCGTTTGGGTACATATTTCCAACATACGTAAAAAATTGGCGGCCTTGCGTGCTTCGGCAACGATACGCTTTATTCGTAACGCAGGTTATCTCTTGGAGGCTGGCCAATGATTTATCGGTTAAGAAAAAAATTTATCAAAATTTGTATGTTATCTTTTGCCATCACCTTTTTGGCATTGTTTTCTATTATCTATTTGACGATGCATATACAAACCAATGCTTCCCTTGATACGCTTGCTGATCTTGTGGCCAAAAACGACGGCAAATTTCCGAATGTTGACGATCTGGCTGAGATGGCCAACCCCATGTCGTTACCGCAAGATATCGACCGGGAATCTCCGTTTACCACGCGCTATTTTAGCGTTTATTTTGATGAAAACGACGCTGTAGTATCGGTGGATACCCGTTCCATTGCTAGCGTAGCTCGAGAAGAAGCGATTGTATATGCTGCGACCGCCTTAGAAAGTGGTTATTCACGTGGTTGGGTAGGGGATTTTCGCTATAAAGTATTTGATTCTGCCAACGGGACGGCGGCGGTATTCATTAACGGGGCAGCTATGCAGGATATGAATCGTAGGTTTTTGCTATCCGCTTCTTCCGTTTTTATTGGCGGCGGCTTGGTTGTTTTATGCCTGGTGGTCTTGTTTTCCTATCGAGCGGTAAAGCCAACGGTGGAGAGTTATGAAAAACAAAAACAATTTATCACCGATGCCAATCACGAACTGAAAACGCCGTTAACTTTGATTCGAACCAATTTGGAAATTATGGAGGCGGAATATGGATCTAACGAGTGGCTAAGCGATATACGAGAGGAAACGGATACCATGGTGGAATTGGTCGACCGTCTGGTGACGCTGAGTCGTATGGATGAAGACGGCAATTACCTGGTTAAGCAATCCTTTCAGCTTAGTGAAGCAATATATGAAACCATTACCTTATTTTTTCCGCTTATACGCAAGAATCATCTGAAATTAGTGGAAAATATTGTGCCTGGAGTAGAATATATTGGTAACGAGAGGTCTATTCGACAACTGATTTCAATTCTCATGGATAATGCAGTAAAATATTGCGATCCAGAGGGGAGAATTGAAATTGCTCTGTTTGCCGGTAAACATCCAGTATTAGCGATTGAAAATACATATACGACGATTCAGGATTTGCCGTTAGGTCGTTTGTTTGACCGTTTTTATCGAGGAGATAAGGTCCGGCGTTATGGTAACGGTTTTGGTATAGGGCTTTCCATCGCCCAAGCTATCGTTGAAAAACATCATGGCACTATTACGGTGAGTCAAGGGCAATTCGCAACAATTTGTTTTCAGGTTCGCCTATAAAAGCGGGGAAAGTTTGTATACGCTGCGCTTCATCCATCCTATCCTAGAATTTTAGTCGGGATGGATGAAGCGCAGCGTATATTTTTATATCTAACAGTTTACCATTTTTACATGCTGCACTATGCAAAGTGCCTTCCCATTGGAAGCCAGCCTTTTCTAGAGCACGGCAGGAAGCCGAATTGTTGGCAAATGTTTCTGCAAATATTCTAATAATATCCGTAGTTTGAAAAATGAACTGGCAGATTTGGCGAATGGCGCTTGTAGCTAAACCTTGTCCCCAGTATGATTCGTCTATATAGTAGCCTATTTCAGCAGAATGAGCATAAATATTATTACGGCGAAAGCCGCAAATGCTGCCGACCGCTCGGTCATGTATAGCAATGGCAAAAGGGAAAATCTTATTTTGATCCGCAGCCAACATAGCGGCGATGAACGCTTCAGCATCCGCCAACGTATAGGGATAAGGCAGTCCGTCGCGTAAATTATCTAGTATTTTTTTATTGTTTAACATGGCGGATAAGCACGCTTTATCCGCCATGTTCCATTTGCGTATTTGACAATCCATATTTTTCCTTTCTGTACGCTTTATTGATCGTTTAAATTTATGCATCTCAAGTTTTTGTTAAAAATCTTGAATGTTAGACATATAGCATATGTTGCAAAAAGCGAGGCGTCAGTTTATTCATCATCCAAAGAAATGGTAGTATTTGCGGCTAAGAGGAGTAAACGCTTAAACTCTATACGTTCGCTATCCGTCATGTTTTGGGTCATACGCTGAAAACAGACGTCTATTTGTTCCTGCACAAAAGGATATGCTTGCCAAGCTTTTTCCGTTGGACGAATATCGTAAGTTCGTTTATCTTTTGCATTGGCGGTACGAACCATATAGCCTCTTTCTTCCAATTTGCTTACGGTTTTCGCAATTACGCTTTTATCCAGCCCTAGGCGCTTGGTAATTTCATCCTGCGTCAATTCTTGAAAATCGCAAACGATCAAGATAATTACCGCCTGAGCGGCAGTAAGGTTATGCGGTGCACAACTATTATTCAGCCAAATATGGGATTTTCTATATAAAATTGAAATTGATTTAAATGGACTATCCATAATATTAGGCATGCCATGATCCTCCTTTTTATCTATATCTATATTATAACGCAAGTTGGTTGCCTATGCAACCAACTATTGACCCATGATCAAGCATGTGGTATAGTTAAAGAAGTGGCAATTGCAACTAAATAACTAGTATAGCTATATAATTTTAAGTATAAAGATTTAGATATGAAGGAGTTGCAGGTATATGGAAAGACCCAAGAAAATTTGGAATCAAAAATTTATACTTCTTTTTATTACCAATTTGCTGGTATTGGCAGCATTTTATGCTTCTATACCTATTATTCCTGTATATTGCCAGGAAATTGGTATTGCTGGTTCAAAAATTGGTATTGTATTGACGGCAATGTCGGTCGCAACGATTCTATTTCGCCCACTTGCGGGATACTTATTAGATAATTTTAATCGTTATCGTGTATACTTGTTTTTTTTAGCACTTTTCTGTTTATCATTTCCAGCTTTTATTGCTTTTCCTATATTTGGAATTTTGGTGGTGATCCGATTATACGTTGGCGCCGTATATTCTATATGCGGTTCGGCAACCATGACGCTGGCCAGCAACGTTTTGCCGCCGGCTAAAATAACGGAAGGCATTAGCCGATTTGCTTTTACGATATCGATTGGTATGGCGGTAGGACCTTATGTCGGTATACAGGTTCAAAACCATATGAGTAGCAAAGCCTCGTTTTTAACGATTTTTGGAATTAGCGTCCTTGCCTTGATTTGCGTCTCTTGTTGTAAGATCCGTTATCCTAAAGTAGAACGAAAAAAGTTTGCCTTAAGGAATTCTATATATAATCCTGCGCTGCCGTTTATGTTTAACATGATGTTTTTGATGATTCCCTACGGCGCAGTTATTGCATATTCATCCATTTTGGCGCAAGAAAAAAATTTAATGTCCGTTATTCCATATTTTTATATCTGCCTAGTGGCCGGCATGCTCGTCTCTAAATTATCTACCCAAAAAGTTATCGATGCCGGAAAGCATCGGCTTTTGGTGTATGCCAGTTTGACCATTCTTATTCTTACGATGGTGAGCTATGTATTTTTAACTACGGGGGCGCATTTATTGATTGCCGGATTCTGCTTCGGTTTAGGGTATGGTATTTTACAGCCATTATTTCAATCTTTTGTGACCGGCACGACGGCAGCTCCCAAACGGGGCGTAGCAAACGCCACTTATTTATTGTCTTATGATATCGGTATTGGCATCGGGTCTCTTTTGATGGGCTGTCTGCAAGAGACCATTGGTTTATCCATTGGATTTGCTTTGACTGCCGTTGCATATGTGCTGGGCGGTATTGTCTATATCGCGTATGTGGAAAGGTACTACAATAAACTTAGAATCGACTATAGCGATACGGAAGAAGGCGCCCAATTATTGTCACAATATATGAAACGGGATGTCTATACCTTGTGTCAAGAAGCCACTGTACGCGATGCAATTGCCTTTTTTTCCGAGAAAAATATCAGCGGCGCACCTATCGTTTCCGCCAGTGGTACGGCAGTTGGCTTTATCAGTGATGGTGATATTATGCGTTATTTGCGTAGGGGAGAGCGGCCTACGATTGCACTAGGTAGCTCCGTGTTATTTATGGATTCTTTTTGGAATCCAGATGCAGAGTTTGAACAAAAATTACAGGCGATCATGCAGTTTAATGTATTGGAAATTGGCTCAAATAAACCGATTACCATATCGATAAACGCTTCCTTGGAGGATGCTTGTAAGTTGTTGAGTGAAGCTGGCGTGAAAAAAGTACCAGTGGTTAGCGATCAAAAAGTGGTAGGCATTATTTCACGTTCGGCGATAACCCATTACCTGACAAAACGTTATCTTGCACATATGCAACAAAACGTAGCTATCTAGAATCAAAGCAGTAAAATATTGTCTACGTATATGTGGCAATCGGATAAAAAGTATTGTAAAATAACTTTACCTTCATGTTATGTAAATAGTATTGCGAAAAAACGGCTGGGCAATGGCTTCCCGGCCGTTCTCTTTTCTCATAAAACTATACAAATAGAATCGCATAACGAGTATCACATAAGCACGATAATATAATGTTAGGTAATAATTTGCATATATAAAAGCGTCTACCCTTCGCGTATCGTTCTAACGTGCCCCATTTTTACCACAGCCGATTAAAAAACCGATACAAGCAGATACAAAATCCCTAAGCTGGGATATGATAGCCGTAAGTTCAGGCGTATTTGCTATGTAAAGGCGGGATATTAGCAAAATGATCAATGATGACAGACCGATGATTGAAACGATATAGACTTGCAATTTACTAAAACGCCCTGGCGATACGAGCGTAGATTCCGTAGGGGAAGGGGACGGCAAGCCGCTGGGTAAAGAAGCGGCGGCATACGGTAAGATGGAGGATGGATCAACGGTTTGTTGAGCCGCCGGTAATGTATTGGTGTGGCTAGAGGGATCGGCGGCTGGGCTGATGCTGGGATCGACCGCCGGCGATATAGGGGCTTGATTAGAGCTATCGACGGCCAGATTTACCGCCTGTGCAGACGTCGTCGCCATAGTTGCCATACTGGTTGCGGCCTGAACGACTTCGGCGTCGGTTGTCAATTGGTTGGTCGTGGCTTCGTCGTTAACAGCTTCATGGGCAAAATTATTGCTGATAAAATAACCAAAAATGGCGGCGGCGGAAGTTCGTACGATAATATCAATGGCGTTAGAATCGTCATCAACGTATGCACCGGTGAACAGATGCCAGGTCATATAAACAAAGAGAATCAACATAAAAAGCATTAAGAATCGATCCACAATGGGGATATTTTGGTATACCATTTTGGCTTTTGTTGCTATTTTTTTCATTGCATCGCACTCCCCGTTTTCCGATAAGACAGCTAAAATACGGCTTTTTAATCGTATAATATGTTTGTTCGTTTTTAAATGTGTCATGGGGACTGGAGCTTGCACGGTTTGTCTGCGCGTCCCATATACTTGTTATGGGGGTGAGATAATGAAAAAATTGTTGTTCATAACCTGGAGTATCTCCTACGGCTACGGTACGGAAAAATCATTGGCCGACGTATTAAACCGTATGGATCAAAGCAAATACGATATTACGATTTTGCCGCTGTTTAAAAACTCACATAACGCAATATTTGCTAGTCATATTAAGGTATTAGATTCTCTAATCGATTATACGCAGGAAAATTTTAATGAACGACAGGCATTAGATCATTATTATGCTTTGTTGGCCAATCCAATACGGTTTAACAAAAGGATTCAGGAAAAATATGATTGTATTATTGCCTGTAACCATAACGCGCCGTCTTATTTTGCTTCCTATATCAAAAGTGGTTTAAAAATTCTCTGGATTCGCGGCGATATGCGGGAATTGGATTATCTGAAATTAGATGAAGATACCGTTGCCTATAAACAGGTAAAACAAGAATATGAAATGCAAGCAAACGTATTAAAATGTTTTGATGCTATTGCAGTGATTTCTGATGTGGTGCAACAAACATTAGCCGATTTATTTGGGATTACCGAAAATGTAGTGAAAATCTCCAATTCTGTGGATAATGAAAAAATACTTGCCTTATGTGAAGAAAAAGTTACTTTGCCAAATAAAAAATTATTTACTACGCTGGGACGATTGGATTATAACAAAAATCAAATTCTGCTGTTAAAAGCTGCAAAAGAAGTGAAAAAACAGCGAGACGATTTTATGATTTATATTTTAGGTGAAGGAGAGGATAGAGCAGAACTGGAAAAGTATATTCGGGAAAATGATTTACACAATAACGTAAGAATATTGGGATTCATTGAGAATCCTTATCCTTACATAAAACACAGTGTGGCTACCGTATTAACTTCATTTAGCGAGGGATTTAGTCTTGTTTTAGTGGAAAGCGTGATGTTAAATACGCCTATTATTTCTACGGACGTGGGAGTTGCGAAAGAGTTGATCACAAAGTATAAATGCGGCGATATAATCGACTATGATGAAAAGGCATTGGCAGCCATGTTAATCAAATATCTTAATAAATATGATGGATATAAAGATTCTTTTGACCTTGGCGATGAATATGATTTGGCTACGGAAGTAAAGAAAACCGTGGACTTAATTGAACAAACCATGCAAAAAACTAGCGTCCATAATAAAATGAAGAAATTACCGTATCCCGAAGTTACCATACAGGATTTTGAACTAGATCATCATGAAATCCGTCAAGATTCTTTGTATGTCTTACGTGTAATCAAAAACGGCGTTCCTTACGAATATCTTATCCATCGACGGAGCGATAATGATAAATTGATCGTATTTAATAATGGAGCTGTGCCGGAAGGCAACGTTTCCGTGCCGGTATTTCAACGCCATAGCTGGGCTAATTTATTGAAAACTTCATCCATATTTTGTATGGATCCCACATTATATCTAAACAGTTTTTTACAAATAGGTTGGGGAATTGGTAAGAACGAGGATTATTATTTAGAAAACAGCAGTTTGATTTTGAAAAAAATTATTTCCAAAATGGGCATCCGTTTACAAGATACGGCGGTTTACGGTACCTCAGCCGGCGGATATATGTCGATCATTATGGGAATCTATTTAAAAGGGGCGAAAGTTGTAGCGGATAACGCTCAACTGGATGTGCGCAATTGGATATTTAAAGATGCTTTGGATTCTGTGGTCACGTTTTCTTTTGATAATATTGGCGCAGCCTTGAAATATAAGGAACGTTTTAGCGTTGTCGATGCTTTTGAAAAAAATCATTATGTACCGAAAATTTATTTGCATGTCAACCTATGTTCCGTTGCGGACAATTCTATGCAATTGGTGCCCTTTTTGCAAAATGCGGAATCAATGAAGCGTATTCAAGAATATAATGATATGGAAGTAATTCTGCATTTTGAACCGGAAAAAGGTCATGATGGTATCCATATGGATGATGCGATAAGATTTTTATATCATATTTTAGGAGAAAATTAGTTTTCAGTAGAAAACGATGACAATGACATGTCGATTCGAAAAAGTATCTATGTGAAGACATAAAAAGGAGCCGTATCTGAATAGCAAAAACGGCTCCTTTTTTAATGGACGGTGTGGACAAAAGTCTATATATGGCCTTATTCTTTTACTGACTTTTTCAATAATGATTCAGTAAATTTAAAAATGGTAGCAGAATTTATTCCGTATTTTCTATTCGCTTTGTCAAAAGCGCTATGGCAGTTTCTGCATCGGCGGCACCTTGGCAATTGAGCACGAATACGCATTCCCCTGCTAAAGCGATGTAAACCGTATGTGGATTTGTTTTATTAGCAGCAAATTGATAGGTAAAGATTGTTAGTCTATCCAAACCGGGATACGATATTTCTTTCTTCTGAATAAAGGTATAAGCCTGGGATAAATCCTCATGGAGAATTGTGTTTTTTTGCCAATTTTTTTCATATTATTCCAGGGCGTGACAATGGGCTGCTACTCGTCCCCGATACACCATTTGAGCCAAAGTAGGGGAGGTGGCATGGACGTATTCCTGATAGAGTCTGCTATCCAGCTTTGTGCCATCATCCAGAGAAGCCATCCCTCCTTGCGCTACATCATATTGCTCAGGAGCTAGAAAAGAATGATTAAAAGTATCTGAATGTAGCATTTCCTGAGGAGTATATGGAAGCAAATTTGCACCATCCGGAAGAATTTCTGTTAGCATAATATGAGGAAAAGACCATGCCTCAGGATCGGATAACACTATGGTATGTTGTTTACCGGAGATTCCCAAGTATACCAAAAATAGCACACATATACCTAAGAGAAGCCAGGCCAACAAACTGTGGCAAAATGCGGGATAGCGGCGAGGACCGGCAGGTGGCCAATGCCCTTGGTTCAAATAGAGCCGCAGCCGCCGAATACCGCGACAAAATCCAATTTCCTGGAGCAAAACTGCCAGAGCAAGCGTAAACATAATGCCATAGAGAGGAATTAAAATTTCTGCTTTCAGAATCAGTTCCATAAGCAACTCTGACGGCCAGTGAAACAAGGTGGACCATTCGCTTCGAAATAGCAGGGCAATCCATAAAACACATAGACAGAGAGCGATCCATGCCCATCGCATTTGTTTTTTCATAGCCCATGCCAGGCTCTGAGGATCGCTATATAAATCAGAAGCCGATGGATCATCGCAGCGGTATACGGCATACAATTTGCCGATTTTGGTTACATAATGCCAACCAGCTTCCTGATAGCTGGCCGTCCGATCCTGTAATTCTATTTCGCCAATTTTTTCCCTGATAGGATCCAGAGCGTAACGATAATGAACAGCTTGCGGATCCTTTAAAAAATGCACTATTCCCATAAAAAACCATTTTTTTGGCCAAGTTGTTAAAGCATAGCCGGCTTGCGCCTGCTCATTGAGCCAGTTTTGCAGGCCGGTATAATCCCATATAGCATAGGGAAGAAGCTTTTTCACCAGACGTTCCTTGTTTTTCATTTGGCTTTTCTCCTTATTATAGCTGTTCCATCATGCTCGCAAATTGTTCCAAGTGTTCGGTAAGATTTTGTGCGCCATAGTAGTCAGCATATAGTATGGTACGTCCTTTGCGCAGGATCAAAATACCTCCAGATAGAAATTCGTTGCCGTTTTCGGAGCTATATTTCTTCCGGACGGCATAGAGAATTTCATCCAGCCCATAGGCGGCAGGCAAAGTTTGAAAGTCGCCAGAACCATTGATATACTGGCGCTTAGTTCTTCAACCCGTTTTGCCGCCAAGATTCCTAGGGTATAGCGGGTGATGGATATCTCTAGACGGGGAACATCATTTAGATTTACGCCGCTGTGTTGTGAAAAAGAGCTGTATTCGTTCAAAGCAGGTAAACGGGCCGGCCGTCATGGAAAATCCCAGTCCTTTACTGGCCATTTTAACCAACCAACTTTCCAGATCTGGAATATCAAAACCGCCAAAAGGAGTTATACGGAAGACGGTTTTGCGCATAACAGCTCCTCCTCTCCGTCCATTATGCAAACGCGCAAACGCGTCAATTCATTTCTAAAAACGTCTTTTCCGGTTTCCGTTAGCCGGTAGACGCGCTTGCGGCCTTCTGTTTGTGTTTCTTCAATTAGATTTTCTTCTTGAAATTTTGCCAATAGCGTATACAGCGTTCCAGGACCAAGTCGAACTCTTCCGGCGGTTTTGCGCTCAACAAAATCACTAATTTCAATACCGCACATTTCTCCGTGCAAAAAAGACATTAGTACATAGAACATGGGTTCCGTTAAGGCGCCGCGTATCTTTTCTCTCATGCTAACGCTTCCTTTAATCATATTTTTAATATCGTCTATCGATATTGCTTGGCAACATTATAATATCATCTAACGATATTGTCAAGAGCAAGGGAGGTAGGCAAATGGATATAGATTAAAAAGAAAGGGATAGATGACAGGTTTTTTGTTTTACGCATATAATGCAAGAAAAAATGGGAGCCTAGTTTGCTTTATTTAGCCAATCCATTATCGGCGATAACAGAGAAGCTTGATGAAAGTGATTTATTTATGTTTTATGATGAGTGTTGCCACCCTTTAGCTTGACAAAGGGAAATAAATCTGTTAAAGTGAACATTGTTCATATTGAGGTGATTATTGGCATGAAATCCGTTGTTATATCAAGAGATGATATTTTGAGTATTAGCCGAGATTTGATTCGGCGTCAAGGCTGGTCGGCTATTAATATTCGTTCTGTTGCGGCAGCTTGTGGGGTATCGGTAGGATCAATTTATAATTATTTTGAATCTAAAGCGGATTTGTTGGGCGCCATAGTTGCCAGCGTTTGGCATGAGATATTCCATGATCCAGAAATCACAGCGGATTTTTCGGATACCCAAACCTGTATCGCTTGGATATATAAACGGATGGAATACGGCTGCCAGCAGTATCCTGGCTTTTTTACGCTGCACTCGTTAAGCTTTATGCAAGAGGATAAGGAAGCCGGTAAAGTACAAATGCAGCAGATTTGGCGCCATATTACCCACCGGCTACTTTCCGTCCTGCGACAGGATACGAAAGTTCGCCCCAATGCCTTTTCGGAACAGTTTACGGCAGAAAAATTGGCGGATGTGCTGTTTTCACTGATTCTTTCTGCTTTGTTGCGGCAAGATTATGATTCCACCGCTATACAGGAAATTGTTCGTAGAACCCTTTATTAACATTTTTAGCAATCCATCATATAGCTGTTTTTAGATATATATAAAGGAGATCAATATGAAAGTAAAACGTAACACATTGCTGCTTATTGCTTGTTTGGTATGGAGCGCTGCTGGGTTTAATATTCTTCGAATTGGCTTATCCGCTTATGCGTTTTATCTATCGATACTGAATATTTTGCTGTCCTTTTTGGTATTTCTTGTGTTTCAAAGATTTGTTTTTGGCAAATTGGTAAAAAAGCATACGGCTAGAATTAGAGCTTATTTGGAAGATCGACATTTTTTTCTAAAATTTTTTGATGCTAAATCCTTTGCAATAATGGCAGTAATGATGACCGGCGGCATTGTCCTGCGGTCAAGTGGTTTTGTGCCGGAGCGGTTTATTGCGGTATTTTATACAGGGTTAGGGGCTTCGCTGTTACTGGCATGATTATTATTTGGTCGAAACTACGGTGAAGCGGCGTTTGCCACAACTGCTGTTCAAAATAAACCTGAAACTAAAGGAGCATAAACCTATGCAAGCAATTATGGAAACTTTGTTTGATGCCGTATACTTAGTTTCTGTTTTGACGATTGGATTGTTGATGATTAAGGGAAGCAAAGGAAATCGCCAATTTCGTTTTTTTGGCTGGATGGCGGTGGTTTTAGGCGTTGGCGATGCGTTTCATCTGATTCCCCGCGCATTGGCTTTATGTACTACCGGTTTGGAAAACTATACGATTCCCCTGGGGCTTGGCAAGTGGATTACTTCCGTGACGATGACGTTTTTTTATGTTTTGCTCTATTATGTCTGGCGGCTTCGTTATCACGTTCATAATCAAGGCGCTTTGACGTTTGCCGTATATGCATTAGCCGTTCTACGAGTTCTTTTGTGTATGTTGCCGCAAAATCAGTGGCTTAGCATTGATGCGCCGTTATCTTGGGGGATTTATCGCAATGTCCCATTTGTTATTTTGGGAATTTTAATCATCCTGTTGTTTTATAATAGCGCAAAACAACATGGAGATCTGTCTTTTCGCTGGATGTGGCTGACCATTGTCTTGAGTTTTGCCTTTTATATTCCGGTAGTATTATGGGCGGATCGTATGCCAATGATTGGCTTGCTAATGATTCCAAAAACATGCGCTTATGTATGGACGATTCTTATAGGCTATTTTGCCATGAAACAGGAAAGCGGGATTAAAAACTGAACTGCCATATTGCGCCAATCTGCGGAATATCAAGACGCTGCTCACTTTGAAAAAAGCAGAAATATGCTGGTCGCAAAGCGCAGCGAGATCAAGTGTATTAATTTTGCGCCTGAAATCCGGCAGCCGGAGCAGACAAATAACCAAGTTAAGCAGTATGAACGGCAGCAATAAAAAAAGGCGGCCAAGCTGCTTTGCTTGTCCGTCCTATATATGCCCTAGCATACTGAAGCTATTTCTTTTTGTAAACAAATGAAGTCGTTAGCATTGAGGCATATCCGAATAACAAATAAATGATTGCATAATAAAAAAAATCTTTTTCTCTCATGTCCAGGAATATCCAACTTCCCATAAGGAAAAGCAATGTTAAAAGCAATGGCTGGAACCATGTAAAGGGAATATTTTTTCCGGCAAATACTCCTATTGCTACCGCTGCAATAGGGTTTATGGCAAAGAACATAAGCCATATGACGCTCATACCACTGCCTGATTTTGCAAATGCAACGGCAAGTCCTGGAAGCGCAAGTGTGATTACCATTGAAATTAAAATACAAATTATATTTTTCTTTATCATTATTAATGGTTGATTGATTTCTTCCAGCTCCTTTCGGCACAATTTTACGGATGTGCTGAAAAGCAATGGCTCATGTGTACCAAATAAGTTTGTCAATCAACTTTTTATGTTGTCTAAATTGTTTTTTGCATAATATTTTTCTTATTAAATGGTCTATTGATGATAGAACTATGGTTCATAGTCTGCCGTCAATGGATCGTTTTGTCAAGAAAGAAGAATAGAGAAATAGTTGGTTGCAGGTGACGGTTCAACATAAACGGAGGTTAGATATACCGTTTTGACGCGGATTAAAAAAAGTGCCCTCAAAAACTTCTGTTTTCGGGGGCAATTGGAGCTGGTGGCCGGACTCGAACCGGCGACCTGCTGATTACGAATCAGCTGCTCTACCAACTGAGCTACACCAGCATACATAGAAAAACAGCGGCCAAAACAATATTATTTTAACGCGTCTCAGCAGATAAGTCAAGAGTTTTCATGCAGGATTTAGCCGATATGCCGTCGAAAAACATACTACATTTATCGGACAAGGAGAAACCTGTGATCATTCTAGGCTTAGACCCGGGAACGGCGATTACCGGCTATGGTTTGATCGAAACCGTTTCCGGAGGTTACCGGTTATTAAATTACGGTTGTATTCGTACAGAACCTGGGGCAGGAGATGCCGCAAGATTATTGAAACTGCATCAGGATTTGTGCATGCTTTTGGATGTAACGCAACCGGATCAGGTAGCAATAGAAAAATTATTTTTTAACCGTAATACCACCACGGCAGTTCCAGTGGGACAGGCCAGGGGGGTTTTATTGTTGACTTGTGCCCAAAGAGATTTGCCCATTGGCGAATACACCCCTTTGGAGGTCAAACAAGCTTTAACGGGATATGGCCGGGCAGACAAACAGCAAATTCAATATATGGTAAGAAAATTATTGCGCATGGAGCAAATCCCCAAGCCGGACGATGCCGCCGACGCTTTAGCTATTGCCATAACCCATGCCCATTATCATCGGAATACTAGGATGTGGAAGGAGCAGCCATGATCGCTTTTATAAAAGGTTTGATATGGCAAATTGACGAAGATGGTTTAGTGATTGCCTGCGGCGGCGTTGGCATAAAAGTTTTTGCTCCATTAAAAGCATGCAACCCTTACCCACAGGCGGGAGAGGAAATTTTGTTGCATACGCATTTGCAAGTTCGGGAAGATGCATGGCAATTATATGGCTTTACCGATAAAGAACAATTGCGATTATTTCGTCTGCTTTTAAACGTATCCGGCGTGGGAGCAAAAACGGCCTTGGCATTAATTGACGGTGTGCCGTTAGCCAGGTTTGCGGCGGCGATAGCGGCTCAAGATTATCGGGCGTTGACTGCGGTAAGCGGCGTAGGGAAAAAAACAGCTGAACGTTTGTTGCTGGAGCTAAAAGACAAATTTAGCGGCATAGAAATAGAGGGGCCAGCAAACGTGTCGGCGGATTCCTCCATACTAAACACCGATTTGCTGGCCGCTTTGAAACAATTGGGATATTCGGCGGTAGAGGCGAGAGCTTTTGCTTTAAGCGCCATATCTGCGTTGGGAAACGATGCGCATCCAGAAGAATTGTTGCGCTATGCTTTAAAGGAAGCGTATAAAAACTGACAGAGGGGTTTTATGGAACGCGAACGAATCATTGCACCCGAGTGGCTGCGTGGAGATGGCGAAAATGAGCTAGCTATACGTCCCCGCACTTTTAGCGAGTATTTAGGGCAAGAACAGGTAAAAAATAATATTGCTGTGTTTGTCCAGGCTGCCTTGGGTAGAGGAGAGGCTTTGGATCATACTTTGTTGTATGGACCGCCCGGATTAGGCAAAACCACATTGGCGACGATTATTGCCAATGAATTGGGCGTCAATATTCGCGTTACGTCCGGCCCTGCTATTGCCAGACCAGGGGATTTGGCAGCAATTATTACGGATCTAGAGCCACGGGATATTTTGTTTATTGATGAAATTCATCGTTTAAATCGTACCGTGGAAGAAGTTTTATATCCGGCTATGGAAGATTTTGCTATTGATATTGTCACCGGCAAAGGACCTGGCGCCAAAAGTTTGCGCCTGCCATTGCCGCCGTTTACATTAATTGGCGCCACCACGAGAGCCGGTATGCTTTCTGCTCCTTTACGAGATCGTTTTGGTGTAATTTGTCGTTTGGAATATTATAATCAAAAAGATTTATTAACTATTATCAATCGTTCAGCACAGATTTTGCATGTTCCTATTGAACCAGCAGGAGCAGAGCAAATTAGCCATCGTGCCAGAGGAACACCTCGTATTGCAAACCGTTTGTTAAAACGTTTGCGGGATTTTGCTGAAGTAAAGGGCAATGGGATCATTACCGAAGAAATTGCCGACCAGGCTTTGCGTTTGCTTGGTGTGGATGATCATGGATTAGACGGTACGGATCGCAAAGTAATGGAAGCTGTGATGGTGAAATATAATGGCGGACCGGTTGGTTTGGATAATATTGCTGCCAGCATCTCTGAAAGCATTGATACCATTGAAGATGTATGTGAACCCTATTTGATGCAATTGGGTTTGATACAAAGAACCCCCCGCGGCAGAATGGCTACTGCTGCTGCTTGGGAATATTTTAAACTGACGCCTCCCGGCGGCGATAGCAAAGATCAGGGACGGCTATTTTGAATAGGTGAGAATATGAATATATTGCTGCATTGTTGCTGTGGTCCTTGCGCTTGCGGCGTGATTCCTCAGCTTCAACAATTGGGACATACATACGGCTGTTTTTTTTATAACCCCAATATCCATCCTTATCAGGAGCATAAATCGCGAAAAAATAGTTTTATTGATTTAATGGAGGAGTGGCAGATTGCTTATTATTTAAATGATGCTTATCCATTAGAACAATGGTTGGCGGCGGTGGCAGAAAAGCCGCAAGACCGTTGCCAATATTGCTATCAAAACCGTCTGCAAGCAACTGCCGCTTTGGCAAAACGTTTAAATTACGATGCGTTTTCAACAACTTTATTGGTTAGCCCGTATCAAAACCAGGAGCGGATACGAGAAATTGGACAAACCATGGGAGAAAAATTTGATATACCTTTTTTCTTTGCCGATTTTCGCCCAGGATTCCGTTCGGGACAGGCTTTAGCTAGAGAAAAACAATTATATATGCAGAAATACTGCGGTTGTATTTATAGTGAAAAAGAAAGATATTGTAAATAAAAGAGGTTGAATCATGGAAAAAAAGAAATTATTGCCGCTTTTTTTGCCTGTAGTCTACATATTTTTATTTGTGTTTCTATTCAGTCCTCAAGCATTATGCGCCGATATACCGGAAATCCGTGTGCTTTTATCGACTACGACAGATAGTCAAACCTCCGTTAGCATCAGCGCTGGTTCGTATACGGCGGTGAATTTACGAGAAGAAGTGTTGGGACAATTTGTTGCCGGCGATCAGATTTCTATTGTTTATAACGGTGGAAAATATGCTTTGTGGTTGAATGGGGATTTGTTTAGCGATGACCAAACCATGATTACTTTGCTGGCGGATCATGCTGATTGCTTGTTTACTTTTGACGGCGTAAAATATCGCGGGAATTTTAAGGCAATCAGCAATGGTGTTTATTTCTATGCTACCAATATAGTTGATTTGGAAAGCTATTTATATGGGGTAGTTGGTAAGGAAATAGGCTATAATTATTCTATTGAAGCGTTGAAAGCCCAGGCGATTGCAGCTCGTTCTTATGCAATTGCAAATTTAACACATGGCAGCATTTATTATGACGTTACCAATACCACCTCTAGCCAAGTTTATGGCGGTTATGATGCGGAAGGGGATAGTGTGACGCAGGCAGTGGATGAAACTTTTGGACAAGTTGTATATTACAATGGCAAAACAGTGGATGCCGTTTTTCACAGCAATAGCGGCGGTTACACGGAAAATGTAGAAAACGTTTGGGGAAGTTCCAGCGTTCCGTTAAAAGGTGTATCTTCTCCCTACGACAGTTATGCTGCCGACTATAGTAGCTACAGCGCTTCTACATATTCCTGGACGGTGGAATATACGGCGGAAGAATTGGTGGATTTGGCTAATTCTTTTGGCAATACCGATATTGGCGATTTTGTGAGCATACAAGCTTCCAAAACCTATAATGGGGCAACTAGTGTATCCGGTAGGGCATTGAGTGTGGTGATTACTGGCACAAAAGGCAGTGTCACCGCAGTTAAAGATACACAAATTCGCAGTTTGTTGCAAACGAAAAGTTCGTTGATTGAAATTAGCGGCGGCCAACAAAACGGCAATAGCAACAGTGTGGCATGGCTAAAGGACAGCAGTGGTAAACTAACTGAGGCTGCGCCCAATAGTGAATTGTATGCCATTCGTGGTAGCGGTTCTGTATCACTGGTAAATGAAAATAGCGAAACTTTTTATGTTGTAGGTAGTTCTGGAATAAAAGAAATCAATAAAGACGGTTCTTCAGTAAGCGGCGATATCATTCGTATTGACGGTAAGGGCTATGGTCATGGGGTAGGCATGAGCCAATGGGGGGCCATTGGTATGGCCGCTAATGGTTATAGCGCCGAGGAAATTATTATGCATTATTATGGCGCTGGCGGAACCAACGGGGTTACTATTCATTCGCTATATTAATAAAGCTCATAGGAGAAAAAATGAAAGTAGATGATTTTGATTACGTTTTACCGGAAGAATTGATTGCCCAGGAAGCGGTAGAACCCCGGGATTCTTCTCGTTTATTAGTAATGGACAGGAAAAGCGGATGTTTAACCCATAGTATATTTCGCCAATTGGGGGAATATTTGCAGCCTGGGGATTTGTTGGTTTTAAACGAAACCAAAGTCTTGCCTGCGCGTATTTATGCACATCGTTCCGGCGGTGGTGTTGTGGAATTGTTGTTATTGAAAGCAACCGGCCTAAATACATGGCAAACATTGGTTCGTCCTGGGAATAAGGCATTGCCGGGACGGGTGTTATATTTTGATTTACCGGATGTTTGGGCGGAAATTCTCGATACGGCAGAGGAAGGCACACGTATCATCCAGTTTCACTATCAGGGAGATTTTTTTGATCTTTTAGACCGTTTAGGCACCATGCCATTGCCTCCCTATATAAAAAAGCCTTTGACAGATCAAAACCGTTATCAGCCGGTGTATGCCAAAGAAAGAGGAAGCGCTGCTGCGCCAACTGCCGGTTTGCATTTTACATCGGAATTATTGCGGCGGTTGCCGGAAGAATATGGAGTAAATATTTGTAAAATATTGCTACATGTAGGATTGGGTACATTTCGGCCAGTAAAAACTGATACGGTAGAGAACCATCATATGCATAGTGAATTTTATCGCCTTAGTCCGGAAGCAGCGGCGCAGATTAATCGCGTTCGAAAGGCAGGAGGACGGATCATTGCCGTAGGAACTACTTCTGTCCGTACATTGGAAACGCTTGCTCATGATGACGGAACCATTTGCCCTGGCGAAGGCTGGACCGATATTTTTGTCTATCCTGGGTATCGGTTTAAAATCGTCGACGGTATGGTGACCAATTTCCATTTACCCAAAAGCACCCTAATTATGCTAGTTTCTGCTTTTGCTGGTAGAGAAAATGTGCTCAATGCTTATCGGATTGCCGTGGAGAAAAAATACCGCTTTTTTTCTTTCGGCGACGCGATGTTCATAGTTTAAAAATATCGTTTCGCTTTATAACATCAAAAGATCCTGATTCCAAGGCGTTTTTTCCTGTTGTACGCTGGAAATCTGTTCATGAATACCCTGGGGCCTCAAGAAGTATCTGTCGTTGATCTCGATCTGCTTGATGACGCTATAAAGGAAAATCATTGGTGCGCTTGGGATGATGCGGCGCTCATATCTTTCGTAGTGAACATATTTGTTATCCAAGAGCTTTTCACCCATGATAAAAGAGGCGGTTTTTTGGATGAACTCGGTACGGCTTTCCCGTGTTGAAAATATGAAGATAGAAATACTATGGGGAAAATACGTATATCTTATGAGCTGGACAATTTATAGGGACATATAAATCTATGACAAAAAATGTTTATATTGTGGTAGGAAGCTGCTAAACAAAGTTGAGTTTTGTTCTGAATCCTGTGCGCGCAATTATGAAAAGTATACGGACAAGAACGAAAAATTTGTGCCGTATTTTATGTCTGGTATAGCGATTGGCTGTATCGTTATGTTTTGCGGCGTGTTCTTCTCTAGCCAAAGGATTATTGGGATAGGGACGGCGTTGTTAGGGATAACGATTCTTTTGCTGCCTATGGTTACGCCGGAAACAATTGCGATTTTCGGCTATAGAAAATCAAAAATCATAGCTAGAGCGGCAGGCGTTTTATTGCTTCTTATCAGCGTCTGGATATTCTATGAATGAGTCATTTTCACATTTCAACATACTACGGCGGCCGCAACCGGCCGCCGTAGTATGTTTTCATCAATCGTTATAAGATTATTTTCTTTTTAATCGGCGCAGGATTTCCTTTTGCCTCTCGTTAAGTCGGTAGCTTTCTATCGCTTTTTGTATGGTTTTATTATGTACCCATGGATCCAATTTGTTTTCTTGTAAGTAGATGATGGCCGCATCGTATTGTTTGGCCAAAGCGGTAGCAAAAAACCAAGCTTCCATCATTTGCACGTAATATTCGTTGCTATGTATTGCTGCTGCCAAAGCTAAATAGTTTTCTTGAAAAGCCTCGTCTAGATAATAACGCATTAACATACCCAAAGCAAAACGTACGGTGTAAACATGTGCAGAAGAAAGCCAAATCTTGATTTGAGATAGCAAAGGAATTAAATTTTTTTTGAAAGATTTAGGGGAAAGAGAGTCGCACGTTGCCCAATTATTGATATAGGGTAAAAAGGTATTCAAAGCTAGAATGGTTTGACTATAATCGGTATACTGCTCTAGTAGAAAAGCATGTAAATTATTCTCTTCGTAATAATGGTGGGGTAACAGCTTGACAAATGTTTCCCCTTGCGGCGTTGACGATAACTCCTTTGCCAATTTGCGTAAAATTGGGGTGCGGACGCCAATAATCGTTTCTGGATCAATCGTGGGAATTAATTTAATTTGGAAATCCCTATATTGGACGTCCTGCAGCGCTAATAACCGTTGTTGGATATCATTTACTACTGGCTGCATATCGTTTCGCCTCCTAAAAAACCACCTATACTATGGAAAAGATATTTTTATAGTTCTATTATATACACAATATGCTATATACTCAATCATTGCTGAATAAAAAATAAATATTTGGTGAAAAAAGATGATTGAAACATAAAAACATTATTTTGTTGGACTATAGCATATTTTAAAAGTAAAAAAGCTTAAAATAAGCAAAAAAAATTCAATGTTAAATGAAAAAAACAAATATGAGATATTTCATTAGCGATTACGCAGGAAAATATAAATATAGGTCGAAGTTTAATTAGTTGTTAGTTGATAAATACTATCCTCTGAGATAGTACGGCAAAGGGGACAAGTCATGCTGATCCAAACTGTAAGTTTAGGTAAGAAATATAAAAACGGCATTGTCGCTTTGTATGATATCGATTTATCCATCGATTATGGTGAATTTGTTTTTTTAACTGGGGAAAGCGGCGCCGGTAAAAGTACGTTAATTCGTTTGTTATTTCGAGAAGAGTTGCCTTCTTCGGGACAAATTTTAATTTCTGGCCGTAGTACGATGCGTTTGTCAAAAAAAGATATCGTTCGTTTACGCCGTAATACTGGCGTAGTGTTCCAAGACTTTCGTTTAATGGAGCGCAGTACGGTTTTCGATAACGTAGCCTTTGCGCTTAAGGCAGTTGAGCGTCCTTGGGATGAAATCAAAAAACGAGTGCCGCGGGTTTTGGAGCGGGTTGGTTTGGCCGGTCGTGAGCAAGAAAACGTTATGCATTTATCCGGAGGTGAGCAACAACGGGTAGCGATCGCTAGAGCGATTATTAATAATCCCATTATTTTGTTTGCCGACGAGCCGACCGGCGATTTAGATCCACGCACATCCATGGAATTGATGGAGCTTTTTAATGAAATTAACGAACAGGGTACCACCTTGGTTATGGCAACACATGATAAAAATATCGTTGATACATACAATAAAAGAGTGCTGACATTATCCGCCGGCCGGTTAATCAGCGATTCGGTTGGAGGTTGGCAACTATGAAATTAAGCAGCTTTCGATATATCGTCCCGCAAGCGTTTAAATCCATGTTTCATAACGGTTTGATGACGGTTGCAGCTATTCTTACGATTACTATTTCTTTGTTTTTATGTACGGCTTTCTGGTTGTTAATAATTAACGTTGATGCCAATGCCCGGCAAATTGAAGATGACGTTCGCGTGTTGGCATATTTGTCTGAAGATACCACGGAGGATCAATATGCTGCTATAGAAGAAGAAATTTTGGCTATTCCAGGCGTAGCCAGCTGCGAGTTCGTTGGCAAAGACGAGGGAATTAAAGAATTGGAAGCACGGTTTGGCGGTGTAGATTTGGAAGAGACATTGGGCGGCGAGAATCCTTTGCCGGATCGTTTTTCGATTATGGCGGAAACCACCGATGACGTGACCACGATTGCTGATAAGGTATCCAATCTTGCCGCCGTGGATGTAGTACGTTACGGGGAAGGTACGGTAGAAAAATTATTTGCCTTAACCGATACCATGCGCCGCGTTGGGGTAGCCGTGATGATTTTATTGGCTTTGGCTGCGGTGGTACTGATTGCCATGACCATACGTTTAGCCGTAATGGCCCGCAAAAAGGAAATCATGGTGATGAAATGGGTCGGCGCAACAAATGCGTTTATTCGTTTACCTTTTTTGTTAGAAGGCATTTTTCTTGGCCTATTTGGCGGATTGTTAGCTTTGGTTTTGGTTCTTTTGGCCTATGTCAATGCAGGAGATTATTTAGCTTCTACTATTTCTTTCGTATTGGTTTTGGACATTGGACAAGTCTGGCTCAACACCCTTGTATTTACTTTGGCGGCAGGCCTGCTATTGGGAATCTTCGGTAGCTTATTCCCTTTGGCTAGATTTATGGACGTATAACGCGTTGGATAGATTATAGGAATCATATAAGGAGGATGTATGAATAAGAATCGTCGTTACATATTTTTAATCGTTCCGGTGATACTTTTGCTTTGCGTGGGAGGTATGTTTATTCCCGGCGGCATTTCAAATGCATCCTCAAGTCCTTTAGAAGATTACCGCCAACAACAAAAAGAACTGCAAGAGCAGATGGAAGATATCAAATCCAATATTAAAGAGCAAAATACTTTGATTGGCAACTATCGAGACGAGATAGCGGAATTAGATGCCCAGCTGATTGTCGTACAACGTGAAATCGATATTTTAAACGGCAGTATTGAGGAAACCAATGCGCAAATTGATGCCGCGAATCAAGCTATTGCCGAGGCAGAAGTTCGCTTGGCGGAAAGACAGGCTACTTTGGAAAGCCGTTTGGTCGATATTTATGTTTATGGCGATATATCCATTATCGACGTGGTTTTTGAAGCAGCTACTTTTAGCGATTTCGTCGTTTTATATGATATGGTAGAACGATTATTGGAACAGGATCAGCAAATTCTTGCCGATATTCAGGAAGAAAAGGAGATCATTGAAAAGAACCGGCAATTGCTTTTGGAAAGAAAGGCTGATTTGGATGAGTTAATGGATGAACAGCAAACGCAAGCTGCTTCTCTCCAATCTTTACAAGATCAAAAATATGCGGCTATGGATGAGGCGAATATGACCTTGGAAGAATTGGAAGCTGCATATGACGCGGCGGATGCGGCTTCGGAACAGGTGGCGGAGCAAATACGTAATTTGTTGGCTACTTCCGATAGCACCCTGAGTTTTGGCGGAGAATTTATTTGGCCTTTGCCGTCTCCTTATGACACAAGTTATGTCACGTCGGAATATGGTACGCGTTTCCACCCCATTTTGAAAGTATATAAAACCCATGCCGGTATTGATATTGGCGCGCCTAACGGCACGCAAATTTATGCGGCGGCAGATGGCAAAGTTCTATATGTGGGCTGGGTTTCCGGTTATGGACAAACGGTAATGATCGACCATGGCAACGGTGTGACCACGTTGTATGGCCATATGTCTGCATACGGTAGCTTTAGCGCCGGCCAATATGTGGTCGCAGGAGATGTGATTGGATATGTCGGTTCCACAGGGCAAAGCACCGGCAACCATTTGCATTTTGAGGTACGGGTAAACGGAGATCACACGAATCCATGGAATTATTTAAACTAAATGGGATATATTGAAAATATGGATAATCAAAAGCGTAAACGAATAGCCGCCCTCTTTTGTCTGACCATCGTATTTTGCGCTGGGGCAACAAGCGTTTGGGCAGCGAACGAAACTTCGTTCCAACCGGAGCCTAACCAGGCGGATTTCGTTGAGGAAATTGTGGCTGCTGCTACATTGGTACGCCAAGAGTTGCATGACGATTATTTTACCTATTTTACCGAAGACGAATACCGTTTGCTGCTGGATGACTATAATGGTACCTTTGGCGGCGTGGGAATCGCCATGCTATTAAATGCGGATAATCAGATACAGGTATCGCAAGTCTATGCGGATGGTCCAGCCGCCGGCGTTGGTATACAGCCGGGGGATATTATTTTGGCAGTCGATGGCGAAAGTATCGATGGCATTGCCGATGCCAATATTGCGGCTTTAAAGATTCGTGGAGACGTGGGCACGCAGGTTACGTTGACTATACGCCGCGGGGATGGGCAAACGCTGGAATTGACAATGGTTCGCCAGGTGGTAGATGCAATATCCGTATATGGCGAAAGTTTACCGCAGATACCGGGCGTGATCTACATTCAAATTAGCGATTTTGCTCAAAATACGGCGGACGAATTTATGGAGACCTATAATGATTTAGCTGCTGCCGGGGAAATAAAAGGGCTGATTTTAGATTTGCGCAGCAATACTGGAGGCAGTTTTTATGCCGCTTTGCAAATAGCCAGCTATTTTATTCCTATGAATCAGGTTGTAGTAACGGAAAAAGTAGGGAATGAGCAGCAACAATATTTGTCAACTTCTGGAGAATTGGTCGGCTTGCCGGTAGCTATTTTGCAGAACGCTTTTACCGCCAGTGCATCCGAAGTTTTGGCTGGAGCATTAGCGGATTATTCGAATACGGTATTAATCGGTTCCCGCAGCTTTGGCAAGGGGATTACGCAGGCTTTAGAAATGTTGCCTTCCGGATGTGGATTACGTTATACTCGTAGTCTATATTTGACGCCATCGGGATTTTCTTTGCACGGTATAGGTTTGGAACCAGATATTGTAGTTGAAGATCCGGAAAATATTTCCGCCTCTGATTATTTTTCCCTGGATCCAGAGCTTAATCCGCATTTATCGGCGGCATTGGATTATTTTTCGCAAAAATTGTCCCTATAGGAGGATTGTTGAATGAGTAGGATAACCGGCACCTGTGCTAGAGGTTTGCGCCTACCAGTGATACGGATAGGCGACGATGTTGCGCACATGACGGCGGAGGCCGTTGCCGCAGTTATGCAAAAGGAAGGGGTTACGTTACATGAGCGCGACGTGCTGGCGGTTACGGAGGCGGTGGTTGCCAGAGCGCAAGGGAATTATGTATCTGTAGATCAGATTGCCGAAGATATACGCGCCAAATTTCCGCAAGGGGAAATCGGCGTAGTATTTCCTATCCTTAGCCGCAACCGTTTTGCTATCGTTTTGCGGGGCATGGCCAGAGGCGTGAAAAAAATATATTTGCAATTGAGTTTTCCCAGCGACGAAGTGGGAAATGCTTTGATTTCGGAAGACGAAGTTTACGCAGCCGGCTTGAACCCATATCGGGATGCGCTTACGGAAAGCCGTTACCGAGAAATTTTCGGCTACCCCAAGCATCGTTTCACAGGCGTAGACTATGTGGCATATTATCGCCAACTGATTGAGGACGAGGGCTGTGCCTGTCAAATTATTTTATCCAACGATCCTGCCGAAATTTTAAAATATACGCCCTATGTTTTGGCCGCCGATATTCATAATCGCCGGCATACGCAACAGGTATTGCGTTTGCAGGGCGCCGTATTTGTGTGCGGTTTAGATGGATTAATGAATCGCTCGATTGGCGGGTGCGGGTTTAATGAACAGTATGGTTTATTGGGTTCCAATAAAGCAGATGAACATACCGTCAAATTGTTTCCTCGGGATTGCGATCAGTTTGTGATAGCTTTGCAGCAGGCCGTATATCAACGTTGCGGTGTAAAAGTGGAAACGATGGTATATGGTGATGGCGCTTTTAAAGATCCGGTGGGAAAAATTTGGGAATTGGCAGATCCGGTGGTTTGTCCTGCGCATACCGATGGCCTGAATGGCACACCCAATGAATTGAAGTTAAAATATTTGGCGGATAACGATTTTGCCGCCCTGCGCGGGGATTCCCTAACTTTGGCGATTAAAGAGCGTATTAAACAAAAACAAGAGGATTTGTTTGGCAATATGGCGTCGCAAGGTACGACTCCACGCCAAATTACTGATTTATTGGGATCATTATGCGATTTGATCAGCGGCAGCGGAGATAAAGGCACGCCAGCCGTGTTGATTCAAGGGTATTTTGATAATTATGCTACGGAAGATTAAAACGATGGTGGTCTATGCGTTTTTGGGAAGGCGAAAGACGTGCAGCGTAAGTTTGTTCTTGAGCATGCCAGTGTCTATGCGGCTATCAATCCGCTTCGGCCGTACCAGGCGATAAGGAGGCGTTGCTTGCGTTTGATCATGACTAGATGTTAGGGGCAGGGGAGCGCAGTTCCGCTATGCGTATGCCTTTTAACGTACATCCTATCGCCTAGAAGATTAACAAAAATGAAACGGCCGTTAGCGCTTTTTGGGCATAGCGGCTGTTTTTCGTGCATGAATATTTCGGTTTTTGAGCTGGCGACTTCGCCGCCGTAGGCGTA
Source organism: uncultured Peptococcaceae bacterium (assembly GCA_949289995.1). Taxonomy (GTDB): domain Bacteria; phylum Bacillota; class Dehalobacteriia; order UBA4068; family UBA4068; genus JAILCQ01. The sequence goes on along the minus strand of CASEQE010000045.1, from coordinate 8,733 downwards.
TTTTGGCCACTGATAACAGCTAAGGAGGACAGTAGTATAAAATATAGGGAAGGTCTGGCTTGCGAAAACGGATATGCCTTTTGGGCATAGGAAAAATCTTGGCAAATTTTCTTGCAATAACACCTTTTATGTTCTATAATAAATCGGAATAGCAAATTAAATATTGAAAATATCATTCGGGAAAGTGGATCAGAACCACACAGTTGCCGCTACTGTATGCATGAGAAAACGCTTTCATTATCCCACTGAGCTATGCTTGGGAAGGGGAAAGCGTGATGTGCGAGTCAGGATACCGGGGGTGTTTTCAGCTTCGTTCTTTCGGTGTAAAAGAAACTGCTACATATTTGCTTGCCATAGGCTAAGCAAAGCGTTTTTAGCGTCCTCTCTTTCCGCAAACGAAAGAGAGTTTTTTTATAGCGCTTGCAAATTTTGACTGTTGCTGACAGCAGGCGATCGGGCCCGCTCAAGGCTTATCCTATGGAAAACTGCTGTGTAAACGCTGATAAAATGGAGAGGGGAAAGAGTTGTATATGATGATACTGATTATTGGCGCCAATAGCAGCGGTAAAAGCTTATATGCCGAACAATTGGCTTCTCAGATTCATCATGGCGATTTATATTATGTGGCTACGATGAACCCCTATGGCGATGCGGATCAAGCCAGAATTGCTAAGCACAGAAAACAGCGTCAGGGGATGGGTTTTATTACGGTAGAACGGCTCTATGAAATCGATAAAATTGCCGTTACGCCGGATAGTTTGGTTTTATTGGAAGATGCCTCTAATCTTTTAGCAAATATTCTTTTTCGCGATCAGCCGGGAGATTGGCAAAATGCCTTGAATGAAATTCTTTCTTTATCGAAAAACTGCCGGCAATTAATCGTCGTAACCATTGGAGAATTAAGTGAAGAAGGGTTTTCTGGTGAAACCAAGCAATATATTCAGGAATTGAATCATTTAAACCATAGATTGAAGGCATGTGCGACTATGGTGGTTCGTATGCAAAATGGTAAACCTTGTATCGAAAAGGGAGATATGGATGAACTTACTTAGACCATTATGGATAACTTTGACTACCTATTCCATATTGCCTGCTCCACAGGTCGTTTGGGATGAGCGCAATATGCGTTTTTCCATTTGTTACTTGCCGCTAATTGGCCTGTTTGTCGGCGGCGGGCAGTTATTATGGTTCTGGTTATGTCAAATATTATCCGCTGGATCGATTTTATTTGCCTCGGTTGCTACGGTTATCCCAATCGTGTTAACCGGCGGTATTCATATGGATGGTTATCTGGATACGGTAGATGCCTTATCTTCTCATCAAACCAAGGAACGCAAATTAGAAATTCTTAAAGATTCTCATTGCGGCGCCTTTGCGATTATTTATGCCGGCGTATATTTTTTACTCATCTTTGGTTTTTTTTCCCAGACGTTTTCTTTGCGCATTTTTGCTCTTATCGCCTGCGGCTATGTATTAAGCCGCTCCCTGGCCGTTATGTTGGCGGCTACCATGCCCAATGCACGAAAAAATGGTATGCTAGCGACTTTTACCAATCGTCTTGAAACAAGGGTTGCTTTGCTGGCTATGGTCGTTTTATCCTTGGCCGTTATGGCGGGGACTATCGCAATTGCCTTTTGGCCGGGTATTTTTTGTAGTGCCGTCGCCTGTTTATGGTGGTGTATATACCGTCGATTATCTATGAGGCTATTTGGCGGCGTTACCGGCGATACTACGGGTTTTTTTATTCAGATGTGTGAATTATTGCTTTGTATAACCGCTTCGGTATGTAGCCTTATCTTTTCATACTAATTATGCTGGAGAAGGTGGCTATTAGCTGCAAGCGACATAATGGGTATGATGATAACTGAATAGAATAGAAATATGAATGCTATATTGTAGGCAGCAGGGACGGACGATCCTTGCCCTTAGCGACAAAGGAGAAGAATGATGGAAATTATTTTATTGCGGCATGGGGCCACTCAGGGTAATCTAGAAAAGAGATATATTGGACGTACCGACGAACCTTTATGTTTGAAGGGCGTTCTCCAAGCGCAGGCTTTACAAAATCAATTACCTATGCCAGATTTAATTTTTACCAGTCCCTATTTGCGTTGCCGACAAACGGTGGAATTGGTTTTCGGTAGGCGGGATTATTATTGCCTGCAGGATTTGCGAGAATTTGATTTTGGGCGTTTTGAAGGGCGCACGGCAGACGAACTATCCGAAGACGAGGCATATCGCCAATGGGTGGACGGCTACTGCCAAGGCGATTGTCCAGGCGGCGAAAGTCAAGAGGCGTTCAGCCAACGTTGTTGCGAGGCCTTTATCTGGGCGATTGAAGAACATCCTAATACGTCCCGCTTGGCTTTCGTCGTGCATGGCGGTAGTATTATGGCGATTATGGAACGGTTTGCTGTGCCAAAGCAAAGTTTTTATGAATATCATTTAGACAATTGCCAGTATTATCTCTGTCAGGTGCAGTGGATAGATGGAACGTTATGCCTCAAACAAGAAGGGAGAGCCTAATGCTAGGATATTCTCTTGCGGCGATTGTTATCGGCTTTGTTTTGGATTTGCTGTTGGGCGATCCCCCAAAAGCGCCTCATTTGGTATGCTTTATGGGGAAAATGATTCATGCATTGGAAAGAAAATTGCGTTCTTTATTTTGTGCAAATCCTCAAGGGGAGGCGGCGGCAGGCAGAACGTTAACGATAATTATGGTTTTGTTTTGGTTTTTGGCGCCGTTCTTGTTGTTGCGTTTTTTGTATACGCTTCATCCTTGGTTAGGTATGGCTGTGGAGGCCTTGCTGTGCTGGCAAGTATTAGCGATTAAAAGCTTGCGTCAAAGTAGCGAAGCGGTTTATCGGGATTTAAAACAAGGCGATTTGCCGCAAGCCCGTCGAGATGTATCGATGATTGTCGGTCGGGATACGCAAAATTTGCAATCAGATGGCGTTATAAAAGCAACGGTAGAAACGGTTGCAGAGAATACTGCCGACGGAGTTATAGCGCCTTTTTTCTATTTGCTTTTAGGCGGCGCCCCGCTGGCGGTATTATATAAAGCCATTAATACGATGGATTCGATGTTAGGCTATAAAAATGATTTATATCTACACTTTGGCCGTGCGGCGGCCAAGTTGGACGATGCGGCTAATTTTTTACCATCTCGTATAGCGGCGGTATTGATCATAGGTGCGGCAGCGTTTAACGGTTTGGATGCAAGAATGGCACGACAAATTTGGCGACGGGATCGATTGAATCATGCCAGTCCGAATTCCGCTCAAACCGAAGCGGCTGTTGCCGGCGCCTTACATATTCAATTGGCGGGGGATGCTTATTATTTTGGTGAATTATATCAAAAACCGACGATTGGCCAGGATTTGCGACCTGTGGAGATAGAAGATATTCATCGTAGCCAGATGTTGATGGAAGGAGCCGCTTGGTTAATGCTGCTATCCACGGTGGCCTTAAGGCTTGTGTTTATCATGGGATGGTGGTTTTATGTATCGCTATGAGCATGGCGGGGATATTTATGGATCCCGGAAGATTTTTTTGGATTATTCCGTAAATTTGAATCCCTTGGGTATGCCTGAAGAAATTCGTCAGGCAATTGCGGAGCATATGGAGGAATATGCGCAATATCCCGACCCATTTTGTCGTGAATTGACCCAGGCTTTAGCCTTAAAAGAAAATGTAGATCAGAATATGATTTTATGTGGTAACGGCGCTGCCGATCTAATTTTTCGCCTGTGCTTTGCGCTGCAATGCAAGCAGGCGTTGGTATGCGCGCCGACTTTTTCCGAGTATGCGAAAGCAGTACGTTTGGCCGGTGGTGTAGTGCATTATTATCCACTACAGGAAGATAAAGGTTTTTACCTAGACGATGCTATTCTCTTGCGCTTAGATGATTCGTTGGATACGGTTTTTTTATGTAATCCCAATAATCCAAATGGGGCTTTAATTGATGCGTGTTTAATAAAGGCGATTGCGGATAAATGCTTGCAACATAATATTTTTTTGATTATTGACGAATGTTTTTTGCCGTTTACTAGGGGATATAGCGCGAAAGAGTTATTGATTACCAATCCGCGTATAATTATTTTACGCGCTTTTACGAAAATATACGCCATGGCAGGATTGCGATTAGGCTATATGTTGACAGCAAATACACATGTATTGGAGCAAACCGCCGTCTTCGGTCAAAGTTGGAGCGTTTCCGGACCGGCACAGGCGGCAGGATTGGCAGCGTTGCAAATCCAAGGATGGGGGGAACGCACATTACGCATTGTGGAAGAAGAAAGACGTTTTATGATAGAAGCTTTGCGCAAATGGAACATCCGCGTATTCCCCAGCGACAGTAATTTTTTATTGCTGCAACATGATAAGCCGTTATATGATTTATTGCTTTCGCAGGGAATCTTGATTCGCGCTTGTGGCAATTTTCCTGGATTGACGTCAAATTTTTTTCGCATCGGTTTAAAACGGCATGAGGATAATATAGTTTTTTTAAGTCATTTACAAGACGTTTTGCGTACGTCTTGCGATTAGCAATACTAAAGGCGGAACATTATGAGCAGGATTTTGTGTATTGTCGACGGTATGACAGACCCTGGGTTTCGTTGGCGAGACTATTCGGCTTTGTCTGCCATGCATATGGGGGGCTTGTTCCCTACGACGCCGCCTGGTAGGCAAGCAGAAAGTTTAACTTGCATTTTAACGTTGCTAGGAATACAAAACATTCCTTTATATTTGCGCGCCTATGTAGAAGCTTTGGGGTTAGGCATCCCGCTGGATGAAAAGGATTTAATCTTCCGCGGCACTTGGCTTTCCTTAAACGAGGCGGGGGATTGCCAAGGCATGGGGCAAGCCCCGGCTTCCTTATTTGCTTACCCAGGACTACGTTATTATGCTTTGGGATCTTATAAAAGCGTTTTGCTTTTTACCGGCGCAGCGGATTATGTGGATCGGGTGATAACCTATCCGCCTTATAATTGTTTGGGTAAGCCAATTTGTCAAATGCTGCCCCAAGGTTATTCGCCTTTGGAAGAAGTTTGCCAAAAAGCACGCTGTTTATATGAACAAGCAGCTCTAATTCCATGGGGACAGGCGTGCGCTGTGCATATGCAGCCTTGGGTTGGAAATGCCGCCGTAGTTTGCGCCACGGAAATCATGCGAGGTATCGCACGACTATTGGCAATGGATTTGATTGTTCCCGACGGCGCTACCGGCGATATCGATACGAATCTGAAAGGAAAATTACATGCCGCTTTATCGGCAGCCTGCCATTATCCTTTGGTCATTTTGCATATTAATGGTGGGGATGAAGCCGGACACCGGCAGGATAAAAAAGCCAAATCAGAATTTTTAACGCAAGTAAATCTTCAAGTTTTACTGCCATTGTTGAATAGTCCGCATACCATATATGTTATATCGGATCATTCCACCGATCCGCGCAGCGGTAAACACGGCGGTGAACCGCAGCCTTGGTTCTATTCTATAGGCGCCGACGGCGGTGCGGACCAAGTTTATCCTACTGGTTTATTGGCCACGCATCTTATGACAACTCAAATCAAAGGTGACTAATGGCTATATATCCCATATGGCGCCTTGACATTGCCGTGTCGACGTCTAGATGCCGGTAAAGCTTATATACGTAGCCAATTCCTTTCTTATATCCAAGAATGATTATAAAAGGCGGTTTTATACCGCCTTTTTGTCATAATATGAAATGATATGCATATAATCGCTATATATTGGCATATGAGGTGAGAAAAATGGCAGAAACATGGCGGGAGGTTAGTATTGTTACGCCCAAAGATACGGATTTATCATCGCAGGCCTCTCCATTGGATACAGAAAAATATGTGGATGAATATGGGCATGTGCTAACGGATATCGGCTATCTTCGTGTGCAAACCCTTACCGCAAGAAAAACTTATCCGGTTCAAAATGCATTGGTTACGCTGACAAGAAAATTTTCAAATGGTAAAGAAATTTTGCAAAATTATTATACCGATAGTTCAGGACAAACGCCGCTGATTTCTTTGCCCACTTTAGATAGGCAACAATCTTTAAGCCCGAATGTTATTCAACCCTATATGATTTATTTAGTAAGCGTGGTTCATCCCGATTATCAAGAGATTCTAAATATTGAAGTAAACGTGTTTGGCGGCGTAGTTTCTTTACAACAGTTTGCCATGTTGCCCAACGCCTTAAGAGAAAATACCAATAATGACTGAAAGGGGGCGAGGTTCATGTCAGATTTTGGCGCCAATCTACCGATTATTCCGTCTTATGTAACGGTACATTTGGGCGTTCCTAGCGATATGGAAGCCCAAAATGTGCAAGTGAGTTTTATTGATTATTTAAAGAACGTCGCTTCCAGTGAAATTTATCCTACTTGGCCGGAAAATGCCTTAATTGCAAATATTTTAGCTCAAATTTCTTTAGTGCTCAATCGTATCTATCTGGAGTGGTATCCCAGCCAAGGATACGATTTCGATATTACGAACAGCACCCAATATGATCAGGCTTTTGTCTACGGTCGCAACATTTTTGAAAATATTAGCCAAATTGTAGACAAAATTTTCAATCAGTATTTGGTAAAAGGCGATGCAGTAGAACCGTTTTTCGCTCAATTCTGCAATGGTACGACAAGCACCTGCGACGGTATGTCACAATGGGGTACTGTGGCTCTGGCAGAACAGGGATATACGCCAATCGAGATTCTGCGCTATTATTATGGCGACGATATTCGAATTGTGAACGACGCTCCTATTGACGAAGTTTTGGAATCATATCCGGGCATTCCCTTGAAACTTGGTTCGATAGGAAATGCAGTTAAGACTTTGCAGGTTCGTCTAAATGCCATTCGCAAAAACTATCCGGCAATACCGAAGATTTCTCAAGTAAATGGCGTGTTTGATGCAGAAACAGAGGATGCGGTTTTGGTGTTTCAGGAAGCTTTTGATTTGCCTCAAACTGGCGAAGTGGATAAAAGCACTTGGTATAAAGTAGTTTATGTCTACAATGCCGTATTGCGTTTAGGAGAATTGACGTCTTTGGGTATTTTTTATAAGGATGTGGAAAGAATTACGCCCATCCAATTGGTGGAAGGAGATTGGGGAACAGCCGTTACGGTAGTGCAATATTATTTAGATGTGCTGGGATATTTTAATCAGAATATACCTTTGATTAAAATTGATGGTTACTTTGGATCAGACACTTTGGCGGCAGTCAAAGCATTCCAGCGAAGTTATAATTTACCAATCGACGGTATGATTGATCGGGCGGATTGGGTGGTTTTGTTTACTTTGTATCAAGATTTAATTCATAATTTACCACAAGGTTATAGCGGAGAAAAAGCTGAGGCTTATCCTGGATATGCAATTACATTGGAAGCAGAAGGGGAAGCGGTAGAAAAGCTGCAAAAATATTTGCAACTTATTGCCGCTAATCGGGAAGATTTGCCACAAATTGAAGCTACTGGCGTGTTTGATCAACAGACTTTGAATCTGGTCAACGCTTTGCGCCGTGAATGGGGAATAGATGAGGTGGATTATGTAGGTAATTTGACATGGTTTAAAATTGGTCAATTGTACGATAGCTATGTGGAAGCTATGGAGAATGGTAACTAAATCGATCGGTTGTAACAATGCTAATAAGGAAGTATCAAAAATATACTACTTAACGGCCGACAAGCAAGATTGGTGAAAGAATCGGCGTGTTATTTCGTAATGAAATTGCACGCCTGTTTTCTACGCATTTCAAACCACATTTACAAAAACAAGAATGACAAGTACGGATAAAAGGCTTGATTGAAAGCACGGGCTTGGATTGCTGATTGATCAACAAGTTACTGCAGCTCATCAAGAAATTTTTGCGATTGCCTCGTCCTACCACATGGAGGCAGTACAACATTGACTTTTCCTTTCTGATGATAAAGTTTAGCAACTACACCGGGAACAAAACAGGGTCACAAAGTACCATTTCTGGGCAGTAAACAAGGGTTTGGGAAGCTTCCAACAAGCAAAAATCTCCGCTCCGACAGCAGGCAAAAAGGAGATTTTGCGGAAATGTGTCCACACTTCCTATGCTTGCTCTATTGTTACTTCTCCGGAAAGGACGGAAACAGAAAAGGAACGAAACGAAAAGAGAACTATTATTTTCTAAAACGGAACAATCCGCTACAAGAAACACTCTGCGGTAAGATTGGCGGGGCGGTTTATCTAGTAGATACTTTCAGCGGAGGCAGCAAACCGCTCTAAAGCGGTGGTGTGTGGCCTGTCAAACAAATATGCAAGAATAAAATGTATCAATTAAGAGCAGCTGTTTTCACACAGAAAACGGCTGCCCTTTTCTTTTGCCCATAAGCAGAAAGGCGTGACCAGCCATGACGAAACTGAGGGAGAAAACCCACGAGGAATTGACCGCCGAGATTGGGGACAGCAAAAAGAAAATTCGGCAGCTTGAAAACCGGGAAAAGGGGCTACAGCAAAAGCAGTCTCAAGAGGAATGCCGGACACACAGCCTCCGGCTGATATCATCCGGGGCGCGGTCTTTGAGAGCATTGTGCCAGAAGCCAAGACTATGGCCGACGAGGAAGCCGCCGCCTTTCTCCGGCTTGCCTTGACGAGCGCGGCACGCGGGCCGCGAAGTCAAAAAGAAATATGACCTCGATGAAAACGGCGAGCATATCCGCTTGTCAAGCGGCATTAATAGGAGAGATAAAAA
>CASEQE010000044.1 GCA_949289995.1 uncultured Peptococcaceae bacterium | reverse complement strand
GGTAGAACAGCTGGGTATGGATCCAATCACCTTTGGCGTGATGATTGTTGCCAACTTGGCGATCGGTTTTGTGACGCCGCCTTATGGTCCCAATTTGTTTGTGGCAGCAGCCGTGGCGCGTATCAAAATGGAGACAATGTTACCATATGTCAAGTGGATGATTCTCGCTATGGCAATCGCTTTGTTGATAATTACCTTCTGGCCTGCGGTAACTTTGTGTTTCCTGTAAGCCGCTTGAGACTGTTGTCTAAAAACGCCGTCCATATGTGGGCGGCGTTTTTTATGCTCGACAACGAATGATATATACCGGCACGGAGGATGAAAAGGGATAGGCATAGATGGGTAATAAACGGAAAAAGCTGGACAAAGTATTGCTTTTACGGTATAATACGTTCATCTGGCGGCGGCTTGGTTGGGCTGCGGATGAGACGCCGCTGAATCAACGATCAAAGAAATAATCTCATATTTCGTTTAAGCCACATAAATTAGATATACAGTATCTATATTTGATTTATTGAGAGGAATCGGGTGAAAGTCCCGAACGGTACCGCCGCTGTAAGTGTTTGGCGTTATGTTCGTTGACGAAAGTCAGTCACTGGGAAACTGGGAAGGCAGAGCATGGCGCGTAGGTAACGCCAACAAACACAAGTCAGAACACCAGCTTAAATGGTTTCCGTTTGCATAGCGACGCATTGTCGGTACGGATACGCCGAAAAATTTATGCACAGAAATAAGGCTGTGGCGATTGCCGCAGCCTTATTTTCTATAAAGGAAGGGAAGATTATGAAGTATAGTTTTGCTGATGAGGAATTTAGTAGGCGGGAAGCGGATTTTGCCAAAAAGCATCGAGACGATAGCGACGAGCAATTGTTGCAATGCGTGCGGCTTCGTGCAGAAGAGTTGGGGCGCAATCCAAAAAAACATGAAATGATTGGTTTCGTATATATTAAAAACCGTATCGGACCTTGGCCCGTGGTTTTAGAAAAAGCCGGCTTGAAAAGCGTGAGCCGCAAGCGGCAGGCGAAGGAAGCCTTAAAAGAAAGAATACAAAACGGCGTTGATGAATAAACGCCGTTTTGTATTTTATAAAGGCGCTGCAGAATCCATAAGCGGCAGCTTTTACGCAGCCAATAAAGATACGACGCAGCAACCCCTTTGATCCATATGCTGCCATATTGATGTTGGCAAGAAAAGATTTCTCAGGGGACAAGCCGCCGCAAATCCCCGCTTAGGAGAAAAAACAGGACATTTGCTTAGCGAATAAAATTGGTGAAAATAGGCGTTTCTTGACGGGGCAGCTGTATGCCGGCACGGGCGCCCGCTTCCTTACAACGTAAGAACCATGCCATATTTCTGGCCAAAATTCGCATAATTTGCATGCCTTCTTTATCTTGTACCACTTGTTCTTTGTTAGAACCATGTACCATATTCCAGTATCTGGAAGAGATAATCGGCATCTGATTGATGGTAAAATATTTGTTTAATTGATCAAAGGCTGCAGTGGTTCCGGCGCGCCTAGCGGAAAGGATGCAAGCAGCCGGTTTTAAATAGAATATGTTTTTATTCGCCGCGTAAAACGCCCTGTCCATAAATGCAGTTAAGCTACCGCTAGCAGCAGCGTAATGCACCGGAGAACCGAAAATAAAACCATCCGCTTCTTGTGCCAGACGAATAAACCGGTTTACCACATCGTCGATGGCGCATAGTCCTTTGTCGGCGCAGCGCCCGCAAGCAATACAACCGGAAATCGGTTGGACGCCCAATTGAAATATTGCCGATTCTACGCCTTCCTCCGCCAGGGTATGATGAATCTCCATGAGCGCGGTATAGGTACAACCTTCTTGATGAGGACTGCCGTTGACAAGAATAACTTTCATTTTTTCATTTCCTTTCCCAATCATTGCCAGATCCGCCTGGATTGGGCGTTTCTTTGGCTGCGCAATAAGATATGCTAGAGAGATGCAAGCTATGCATAGGGCTATGTTACATTGTAAAACATGGAAGGCGGCCGCGACGCACTACGCCAATTACAATGAATGATAGAAATAGTATAACATTGTCGGAAGATTCTCTCAAGCAAATCTTACGCTTTTCTGCTAAGCCCCTTGTTTAGCGGTTTTTTTGCGGTTATAATGATACTGAGGTACATATTGTTTTGACATAGGTTGGTGATGATTGTGGATTATACGAAAAAAACTTGCCAGGATTTTGTCGCGTCTTTAGCCAGCAAAGAGCCGATTCCCGGCGGCGGCGGCGCTTCCGCTTACGTAGGGGCTTTGGCTATGGCTCTAGGGAATATGGTGGGCAATTTGACGCTAGGCAAAGCCAAATATCAGGCTGTGGAGCAGGATATTACCCTTTTAATGAGCCAGGCTCAAGAGGTGCAAGATCAATTATTGGCATTGGTAAACGCCGACGCGGAGGCATTTTTACCTTTGTCGAAAGCTTATGCTTTGCCTAAGAATACGCCGGAGGAAAAAGCACGGCGCACGGCGGTTATGGAAGATGCTTTGCAAGGCGCTTGCGCCGTTCCCTTAAAAATTATGGAAGCCTGTTCCCAGGCAATTTTACTTTTGCAAGGGTTTGCGGCTAAAGGCTGCGCCATTGCCATTAGCGATGTGGGCGTAGGGGCAGCTCTATGCCAAGCCGCGCTGAAAGGAGCCTCGCTAAACGTATTTATAAACGTAGGATTGATGAAAGACCGGCAAGTTGCCGCCCAATGGCAAAGCCGTGCCCAATCGCTGTTGGATGAATATGTCCCAATGGCAGAAAAAATTTATCAGCAAGTGATGGCAAGGTTGTAATCTGCGCCGCTACACGGCGAGAAATAGACGATACATATTGTGGAAAACGGAAAAGGGGGAGCAAAAATGGGGAACATTTTGCAAGGTAAGCCGGTTGCTCTTGCTTTAAGCGAACAACTTAAGCAACGCGTACAAGAGATGCGGCGGCGGGGAAAAACTCCACGACTGGCTATCGTGCGTATTGGCCAAGCGGCAGACGATATCGCTTATGAAAAAAGCGCCATCAAATGCTGCAAGGATCACGATGTAGACGTAAATAGTATCGTTTTACCCCAGGACGTCAGCGAAGAACAACTGTTGGCCCATATTCGGGCAATCAACGACGATATACAAACGGATGGTTGTTTATTGCTAAAACCTTTGCCTGCCGGAATTTGTGAAAGCAAAGTGGCGGAAGCTTTGTCGCCGCAAAAAGACGTGGACGGCATTACCCCTGGTTCTTTGGCTTGCCTATGTGGTTTGGATATTGACGGTTTTCCACCTTGCACCGCCCAAGCTTGCCTGGAAATATTGGATTATTATCAGCTGAACGCGGCAGGCAAACATGCCGTAGTAATTGGCCGTAGTTTGGTTGTCGGCAAACCTTTGGCGATGATGTTATTGTCTAGAAACGCCACGGTGACGGTTTGTCATAGCAAAACTAGGGATTTGCCCGCCATCACCCGGGAGGCGGATATTGTGGTGGCAGCCTTGGGTAAAGCTCGTTTGCTCGGCGCGGAATACTTTCGGCCGGGGCAAATTGTTCTGGATGTGGGGATCAATTTCGACGATCAGGGAAAAATGTGCGGCGACGTAGATTTTGCTCAGGTGGAGCCGGTTGTCACCGGTATTACGCCGGTGCCGGGAGGCGTAGGCGCCGTGACCAACCGGGTGCTATTAAAGCATGTCATTGATGCCGCTCAACGTGTTTTGCAGTAAGGAGAAAATGCATGGAAGAAAAACGATATAAACAAGAGGGCGTTGGTAATCCCAGCAGTCGCCAAGCGGCCCAAGCCGCTATTATGATGGCGATTAGCGATAATCGAGAGGAAGAAAAATCTTTGAAACAGAAATATGCCGCCGCCGGTATGCGCGTGGCTGCCATGGATTTTGGTGGCGAAGCGGTTACCGCCGTTCCAAAAATTATTGAGCGGGCGGTGGTAGGCGCCAAACGGGAAGGCGTCATTAGCGATTGCCATGCAGACGAAGGCGCCGTTGCCGGCGCTACGCATGAAATTCTAAGTCAGGTCATGAATCGTTCTATCGGTTTGAATGTCGGCGGTAAAATTGGCGTGGCACGCCAAGGAGATCATCTATGCGTGGCGGTGTTTTTTGCCATTGGTATGTTGCATTTAGATGATGTGGCGATTGGTATTTCTCATCGTGCCCTGGCTTCTGGCGGCAGAAACGAACATTCGCTATAGATTGCAAGGGGGTAAAAGGATGGTAGCCAAGCAAATTGCCATCGATGGACCGGCGGGAGCGGGAAAAAGCACGGTGGCCAAACGATTGGCGGCCCGTTTGGGTTATTTATATATCGATACCGGCGCGATGTACCGTTGTATTGCCTGGCTGGCTCTGCAACAGGGAATAAGCTTGACGGATGAAACCGCTTTGACCGCTTTAGCGGAAACGGCTCGTTTGGATTTGGCCAATGCCGCCGACGGATACCATGTATATTGCAATGGCCAGGATGTAAGCGAGGCGATTCGCCAGCCGCAGGTGGGGGCCGCCGCTAGTCCGGTTTCAGCGGTGGATGGCGTGCGGCGGGCTTTGGTACGGCAACAGCAGGCTTTGGCTGCACGCGGCGGCGTGGTGATGGACGGCCGGGATATCGGAACCAAAGTTCTGCCTCATGCGCAATGCAAAATCTTCTTAACCGCGCCACTGGCCGTGCGCGCCGCCCGGCGGGCGGCGGAACTGCGCGAGAAAGGTTTGGCGGTGGACGTATCGCAAATTGCGGATGAGATTGCCGAAAGAGACCTGCGAGATTCTACTCGAGCCAATTCGCCGTTAACGCAGGCGGCGGATGCGGTATATGTGGATACCGGCGACATGACCATAGAGGAAGTGACGGATTATTTGTTGCAGTTGGCAAATCTGGGGGCGTAAAGAGGAGCGAGAAAAATGATATTATATCCTGTGGGAAAATGGTTGTGTGGCCTATGTCTCAAACTGTCCGGATTACAAATCATTGGTAAGGAAAACGTGCCGCAGAGCCAACCGGTACTGGTGATCTCCAATCATCTTTCTTTTGCTGATCCACCTATTTTGGTGCAGGCCTTTCCCTATCATTTAACGTTTATCGCTAAGGAAGATTTTGCCAAACATGCGTTTACCCGGATTTTGTTTAGCGCCTTGGGAGCGGTTTTTCTGAAACGAGAGGAATCGGATTTATCCGCTATGCGCACGGTGCTCGCCCTATTAAAGCAAAATCGCTCCGCCGCAATCTTTCCGGAAGGACGGCGTACCTTTGACCAAGGTTTGGCTGATTTCCATCCCGGCGCCGCTTTTTTGGCGGCCAGAAGCAATACGCCGGTGGTACCGGTAGCTTTGGTCAATAGCGGCCATTTCTTTAAGTTTTGGAAACGAGATATCGTTTTGCATGTGGGAGAAACCATTGATCCGCAACAGTTAGACTTGCCCTTGCATGAAAAAATCCCTGTGTTAAATCAGTTGTTTCAAGAAAGAGTAACTGCTTTGAAACAGCAAAGCGAAGATATATTGACGAAACAGGGGAAAATGAGAAGATAGGATTATTTTTTTTTAGCGTTGGCAGGAAAACAGCATTCGATCGCGAAACAAATATAATTACGGTTTATATATGCTTTTGCAAAAGCGATGCAAGGAGAATAAGGTGGAAATTATTGTAGACCGGCACGCCGGTTTTTGTACCGGCGTCAGGCGGGCGATCGCGTTGGCAGAAGACGCGGCACATAAATATGGCTCATGCTGCACCTGGGGGCAATTGATTCACAATCCACAGGAAATCGCCAGGCTGAAAAAAAAAACGTGTTTCCGGTTGAGGATGTTCAGGAAATACATTCTCCGTGTTTGGTCATACGGGCCCACGGCGTAGGTCCGGAGATTTATCAATGGGCGCAGGCGCAAAGATTGCATTTGGTAGATGCCACTTGTCCCTTTGTGGCCAAAGTGCAGAAGCTGGCCGCAGTTGCACAAAAGAACGGGCGGCAGGTTTATATTGTCGGCGACCCCCATCATCCCGAGGTGCAAGGCATTTGCCGCTGGGCCGACCGGGCGGTGGTAGCGGCGGATGTGCAGACGGCGCGGCGGTTACGGGGGGCCTCTCCAGCTTTTGTTCTGTGCCAAACAACCCAAACGGAAGAAAATTTTACTCTTGTGGCGGCGGAATTATCCGCAAAATGCCACGATATTATAATAAATCAAACGATTTGTCCCAGTACCGTTACCAAACAACGGGCTGCGGCGGAACTGGCGAAAACCGTGGACGTGATGATTGTAATCGGTGGAAAAAACAGTTCCAATACCCAAAAATTGGCAAAAATATGCAAAGCTGCCGGCGCGGATACCTATTGCATTGAGCGTTGGTCGGATTTGGATATTAATAAAGTTCGAGGCGCCGACCGGTTGGGCGTCACTGCCGGCGCTTCAACGCCAGATTGGATTATTGAGGAGGTAGTAGTACAGATGACCGAATTGGAAAAGACCCAGGATTGCGCAGTGAACGAAGAAAATATGGAAAAGGAAATTTGCGAGCATGAGGATGCTCTTGAGCAAACGGCGGTTCCTCAGGAACAAGCCGAAGGTCAGCAGCAGGAAACCGCCGCTGAAATAGATTCCGCGAACAACGCGGGCGTTGCTGAAGATTCTCAGGCCGAGGAAGAAAAAAGCCTCGCCGACGCGTTTGCCGAAGAATATGGCGATATGAAAGAAATCCGCCGCGGCGCCAGAGTCAAAGGCGTGGTAGTGCAGGTGAAAGATGACGAACTTTTGGTGGATATCGGCGGTAAAAGCGAAGGTGTTTTGGCCGCTTCCGAATTAAGCGCAGATGACGCGAAAAATATTCGGGAAAGATTTAAAGTTGGCGATGAAATCGACGTTTTAATCTTGCGCCGGGAGAATCAAGAAGGTTATCCCATTCTTTCTAAAAAAAGAGTGGATCAGGATATCGCCTGGGATAAACTGGCACAAATGAAAGCGGATAAGGAAATTGTCAGCGGCGTCGTTACCGAAGTGGTTAAAGGTGGTTTGCTGGTTGACGTGGGCTTACGTGGCTTTGTGCCCGCTTCCTTGGTCAGCTTGGGCTATGTGGAGGATCTTTCTTCTTACGTTGGCAAAGAATTACAAATGAAAATTATCGATTGCGATAAGCATAGCAATAAATTGGTTCTGTCTGCCAAAGCCGTTTTGCGTAAATTATCCCAGAATTTGAAAGAAAAAACATGGGCGGAAATCGCTGAAGGACAAACGCGTCATGGCGTAGTGCGCCGTTTGACCAATTTTGGCGCTTTTGTCGATATCGGCGGCGTGGACGGTTTGCTGCACGTTTCGGAAATGGCCTGGTATCGGGTGAATCATCCTGCGGATTTGCTGAAAGAAGGGGATGAGATCGACGTCTATATTTTGGGCGTGGATGCGGAAAATGAAAAGATTTCTTTGGGGCTGAAACAGCTTACGCCCAATCCTTGGTCTTTGGCTGCCGAAAAATACCCGGAGGGTAGCGTGATTACCGCTAAAGTTATGCGCACCACTACCTTTGGCGCCTTTTTGGAAGTGGAGCCGGGCGTGGAAGGTTTGGTTCATATTTCGCAGATGGCCCATCATCGGGTAGAAAAAACCGAGGATGTGGTGAAACCCGGCGATATCGTGCAGGTGAAAGTATTGTCCGTGGATCCGGAAGCCAAACGGATGAGCCTTTCTATCAAAGCCACGTTACCGAAAGAAACGGAAGAAGTCGCGCCCGCCGAAGCGGAAACGGAAGCTGTTAACGAATCTGTGGAAGAAATGGTGGAACAGACGGAAAATCCAGAAGCGTCTGCCGAATAAGCCGAATAAGCTGAATAAACTGCATTTTGGGCGCCTGGTCGCTAAAAAAAGGGAATGTCTGGAGACGGGCATTCCCTTTATTTCTTTTGACCATAATATGATTATCCATAAAAAAGAGGGAAGGTAAGCGTATGAAATTATGGGGAGGCCGCTTTGCCGGGGCAACCGATAAATTTGCCGAAGATTTTCAGTCTTCTATTGGTTTTGATCAACGTTTATATCGGGAAGATATTCAAGGTTCGATCGCCCATGCTACGATGTTAGGACGTCAAGGAATTATTACCCAAGAGGAAGCGCGGCAAATATGTCAAGCTTTGCAAGAAATTAAACAGGAAATCGACGAGGGTAAAGTGGTATTTAACGTAGCCGCAGAAGATATTCATATGAATATCGAACAATTGCTTACGGAAAAGTTAGGCGAATTGGGGAAAAAATTACATACAGCGCGTAGCCGCAACGATCAAATTGCCTTGGATATGCGTTTATGGATGCGGGGGCAAATTCAGGAAGTTAGAGAAAAATTGCTGGACTTGGAAAAAGTTTTGCTGGCGAAAGCCGAAGAGCATATTGATACGGTTATGCCGGGATATACCCATTTGCAAATTGCGCAGCCCATTACTTTTGCTCATCATCTGTTGGCATATGTGCAAATGTTTCAAAGAGACCGGCAGCGTTTGGCGGATTGCGGTCGGCGCATGAATCAATCGCCATTGGGCAGCGGCGCTTTAGCTGGTACCACATTTCCCATTGACCGCAGACAAACGGCAGAGGCTTTAGGCTTTGACGCGCCTACCGCGAATTCTTTGGACGGCGTGTCCGATCGGGATTTCGTTTTGGAATATATGGCTGCGGCAGCAATTTTAATGATGCATTTATCCCGATTCTGTGAGGAGATCATCTTATGGAGCAGCCACGAATATGCTTTCGTTACGCTAGACGATGCTTTTTCTACGGGATCTTCGATTATGCCGCAGAAAAAAAATCCAGATATGGCGGAGTTGATTCGGGGAAAAACCGGACGGGTATATGGAAATCTCATGGGATTGCTTACGGTGATGAAGGGCTTACCGCTGGCATATAATAAAGATATGCAAGAGGACAAAGAGGCTGTTTTCGAAGTGGCGGATACGGTTCGCGCTTGTCTTATGGTGTTTATCCCTATGTTGGAAACGATGAAAATCAACAAGTCGAATATGCGCAAAGCCGCCGGCGGCGGTTTTATTAACGCTACGGATATGGCTGATTATCTAGTGAAACGAGGATTGCCTTTTCGGGATGCCCATGGGGTAACCGGACGTTTGGTTTTGTATTGTGAAGCACATGGAAAAGAATTGTCGGAATTGACGCTGGAAGAATTGCGCAGGGAATGCGATTTGTTTGATTCTGATATTTATCAGGCAATTTCTTTATCGCAATGCGTTGCCGCTCGTGAAAGTGAAGGCGGTCCAGCGCCTCAAGCCGTCTTGGCGGCAATTCGTCGAGCCAAAGAAGAGCTGGAGCTGAGCGAATAAATGAACGAGTTCGCCATCATAGATTTGGAAACTACCGGA
Organism: uncultured Peptococcaceae bacterium; assembly: GCA_949289995.1. Lineage (GTDB taxonomy): Bacteria > Bacillota > Dehalobacteriia > UBA4068 > UBA4068 > JAILCQ01. The sequence goes on along the minus strand of CASEQE010000044.1, from coordinate 32,234 downwards.
TTAGATACCAGTGGCGACTCGATTATCGAAGTGGCGGCGGTGCGCGTAAAACGAGGGCTCATTATTGATCAATATAGCACGTTAATTCATAGTCCTGTGCCGCCGGATGATTTTATAGCCGATTTGACTGGCATCACACCGGATATGCTGATGAATCAGCCTACAATCGAAGAAGCCATAGGTCCTTTGGCAGATTTTATTGGCGATTCGGTGATTTGCGCGCATAACGCGCCGTTTGACCGCGCTTTTTTGTCTCGCTATTGGCAGGATCAGCGAGAATGGCTGGATACTTTAACTTTGGCGCAAATCGTCTATCCGTGTCTTGCCAGCTACTCTTTGGCATGGCTGAGTGAAACTTTTGGCATTGAGAATCCCTCCGCACATCGGGCCTTGTCCGATGCCTTGACTACGGCGCAAGTATTTATCCATTTGAAGAATAAGATGAAATCCCTGCCGGAGGCGGCGCGACAAGATTTGTTGCAGTTGACGTTTGATGATACGAATCCTTTGAGTCAATTGATTCGTCAAGAATGCGCCTTGCCTGGAACCGCATCGGCAGAAAGCCGACGAGAAAATAAAATGCCGCTTTGTTCCGCCCCTAATTTTGTTCCACAACAGAATTTTCAAATTACTGCCGAGGAAATTGCAAGTTATTTGGGGGAAAACGGACGTTTTGCAGCCGCACTTGATCATTTTGAGTATCGTCCGCAACAGCTGGAAATGTCCGTCGCCGTGGCAGAAGCTTTTCAAAAACAGCAATTTTTGTTGGCGGAAGCAGGAACGGGCACGGGTAAGTCTTTAGCTTATTTGTTGCCCGCCGCTTTGTTTACCGCCGGCTCTGGCAACAAAGTCGCCATTTCTACCCATACGAAAAATCTTCAAGAGCAGTTGTTGCATAAAGATATTCCGTTATTGTCGCAATTATTAGATCGTCCTTTGACTGCCGTCTTGTTAAAAGGGCGGGGTAATTATCTTTGCAAACGTCTATATCGTTATTTGTTAAAACAGCCGCCGGAAAATATGCGTTTTTTCCTGATGCGTATCGCCGTATGGCAGGCGGCTACGGAAAGCGGCGATGGAGATGAATTGCTACTCAATGGATATGATCAAAACCGTTGGCAAATGATTTGCGCTTCTAAAGACAATTGCGCTATTTTTTGTCCACTGCGCAAAAGCGGCGCTTGTTATGTGCAAAAATCTCGTATGGCGGCAAATGATAGCGATATATATATTCTCAACCATTCGCTATTAACAGCAAACGCCGCAATGGAAAATGCAGCATTGCCGCCATTTTCGTATCTGATTATCGATGAAGCCCATCATTTGGAAAAGGCCGCAGAGGCGCAACTGACGGCCGCGGTGGATTTTTATGCCATGCTTAATCTTTTCGGTCGTTTGCAGCGGCATGAAAAAGGAAAAGAAGTAGGCTGTATCCATAGTTTGCGGCAAGCCTGCGACAACATTTTTTTGGGCGAAACCAATAAGGAACTTTTGTTGCGGCAAATTGATACCTTGGAAAGTGGTTTAGCATGCTGCATGGCGGCGGCAGAGGAATTTTTCAGCCTAACGCAGCAGGTATTTTCCGCCGATGCGGCAAGACAAAGCTATGTTCCTGCCGCTGTTCGCCTTTTGCCGGCTCATTACCGGCAAGAATCTTGGCCGCTTTTGCAGGATAAAGGAAGCGCATTGCAACGGGAATTAAGTGTTTTGGCCCAAAGTTTGTTCCGTTTGCAGGAAGACATACATGCATCCGCTATGGAAGAGGATGCCGATCGCACGCCGCTTCCTGGGACGGGAGAATTGCCTGGTTTGACGGCTCAAATTCAAGAAATAGCCGCTACGATAGAAAGATGTTTGGCAAACGATCAGGAAAATTATGTAGTGTGGCTACGCTTTAGCGATGGGGAGAAAAAACCTTCCTGGCATATCGCCCCTATTGAATTGGCGAATATTTTGCAGGATTGTCTGTTTAGCCGTTGTGATTCCGTGGTTTTAACTTCGGCTACTATGGCTACCGGCGCATCGTTCTCTTTTTTTAAACGTAGGCTGGGCTTGGATTTATTACCGATTCCTCCTAGAGAAATGATTTTGCCTTCGCCCTTTTTTTATCGGGAACAGGCGCTATTTACGGTGGTAAACGATTTACCGGATTGGAGCAAAACTTCAGAAATCCTGGCTGTCGAGGCGATTTCCGCCTCTCTGTTGCAGTTGCTATCCGCCTCCAGGGGGCGGGCGCTGGTTTTGTTTACATCCCATCAACAATTGCAAGCCGTTTATCGGCAAATCCGCCGCCCTTTGTTACGGCAAGGCATACAGGTACTGGCTCATGGGGTCAATGGTGGGCCGGTCCAATTGTTGCACCGATTGCAGCATGAGCCTTGCTGCGCTATATTGGGAACCAATAGCTTTTGGGAAGGCGTGGACGTAGCTGGTGATGCCCTATCTTTATTGGTAATCGTGCGTTTGCCGTTTAACCCGCCTAATAATCCGCTAAACGCTGCCAAATCTGCTAAATTAGAAGCTGCCGGACATTCTTCTTTTGCGGAATATAGTTTACCCCAAGCCATTCTTCGTTTTAAGCAAGGCTTTGGACGTTTGATTCGAAGCGGCGAAGATTGCGGTTTGTTTTGCGTTTTGGATAGACGGATTGTGGATAAGCAATATGGTAAACGTTTTATCGAAGCCTTGCCGCCGATGGAACGGCGACTAGGTTCCAGTCAAGATGTGGCTGCATGGATTCGCGAATGGCTAAATTAACAAACGTCCTTGCACCAAAAGCATATTTTAGCATATTTTGGCATAAGATAAAAACGGCGAGGGGATGAAATATATGAAAATATTTTATATTAAATTGCCGCTTGTACTAAGAAAAATGTTAAGCGGAAGCCGGAGTAAAGAGACGCCGGAGTATGCGTATAACGCCGATAGCGAGGACGCTAATTCTTAACAAAGAAAAAACCTTGATTAAATGTTTTCATTTGATCAAGGTTTTTTCTTTATCAATATCAATGTTATGCAAAATTATAGTCTATATTTGTTTTGGATACGCTTTATCGAACGCCAATAATGCCGCCGGCCGCTGCGGAAAGCAGGCAAAGAATAATTTTTCCCAGCCATTGCCCATGTATGCCGCCGGTTATGGCCATTAGCGCCAAGATAATGATTGCCACGGATAGCCCCATGATCATTCCCTTGGCTCCTGCTTTTTTGCCCGCCATAAGTCCGCCGGCAAATAAAGCGATAGCATCGATCACAATAGCCACTACAGCTAGCGTTTGCTGGTTGAGCGACGTATAATAGATAAATGCAGCAGCTATAAAAGATAGAGATAATAGCAGGATGAGGCTTATGCCTGTTCCCCATAAAATACCTTTTCCCGTCTGATTCATATATTTTCCTCCTGGTAAGATCTGCTTGTATTTCACTGTATGCAGCGACTTTGGGATTATGCTTGACTGGACAGGCCAAAAGACATAAAATAATAGTGTTACCTTCCTTTTTTCCCTGACGATCGAGTGCGCCCCACGGCGCAGGGTTCCTTCTTGGCGCTATGACCCAAGCCATGTCGGTATGCAGGCAATTCAGCGACGGCTGAAGTTGATGTCTTATGGGAAGCTTAACGTGAATTTGTTAAAAGCAGGCGATTACATATGTCCAATACCATTGATAAGAAAAAAATTGTCGCAGCGGTAGAGCAGATTTTACAAGCAATTGGCGAAGACCCGCAACGGGAAGGATTGCAAAAAACGCCTCAACGCGTAGCGAATATGTACGAAGAACTGTTTAGCGGTAGTTCCATAGATCCTAAAACCTATTTGACCACTCAGTTTACGGAAGACAAACATGGCGAAATGGTGATTGTCAAGGATATTCCCTTTTTTTCTATGTGCGAACATCATATGTTGCCTTTTGTGGGAAAAGCCCATGTAGCCTACATTCCCGGCGACGGCAGAATCACCGGGCTTTCCAAAATAGCTCGTGTGGTGGAAGGATATTCCCATCGTTTGCAATTACAAGAGCGGCTGACGTCGCAGGTGGCCGATGCATTAATGGAAGTATTACAACCCCAAGGCGTGTTGGTGGTCATTGAAACGGAGCATATGTGTATGACGATTCGCGGGGTGAAGACGCCTGGCGCGCTAACCGTTACGTCGGCAGTTCGGGGAACTTTCCATAAAAATGTAACTCGTAGCGAAGCATTAAGTTTGATAAAAAGCTAATTTTACCCGCGAGGTATAGCAATGACAAAAAACAAATATAAAAACAAACATGACGGTCAGGGCTCCTTGCCGGAAAAGCCGGTCAAGAAAAGTAGTTTTATTAAAGAAACACTAAAAGTATTTGTTCTTGCTTTAGCCATAGCCATCGTTTTAAAGCTGTTTATCGTTGACAGCCGAGTGGTTCCTACTTCGTCCATGTATCCCACAATTGAAGAACAGGACCGAATCGTTTTGAATAAGTTGGCATATTTGGGCGATAGCACACCGCAACGGGGGGATATTGTGGTATTTAACCCGCCGGAAGAATTGAATAGCCCCTACGATTTGGTGAAAAGGGTGATCGGCCTGCCAGGAGAAACCCTAGAAGTGAAAGATGGAGCGGTGTACATTGATGGCCAGGCTTTGGTTGAGGATTATATATTTGAAGCGCCAAATTATACCTATGGACCTGTTACCATACCGGAAGATTGTTATTTTATGATGGGCGATAATCGTAATCATAGTTTGGACAGCCATTATTGGCAAGATCCATTTGTTCATGAGGATGAAATTAAAGGTAAAGTGGTCTTTCGCTATTGGCCGCTTTCTTCGCTTGGGGTGTTGGAATGAAACTATTATTAACGAATGATGACGGGGTGCAATCCTTGGGATTGCATATACTGGCCGATGTGCTGAAAGATTTGGGAACCGTATATATTGCCGCTCCTTCCCGCGAGCAGAGCGGCGTTAGCCATTGCATTACCGCCCATGTTCCTTTACGGGCACATCCGGTAGATTTTGCTGCCGCTGGCGAATATGCTTGGGCAATAGACGGTACGCCGGCGGATTGCGTAAAGCTGGCGATGGAAAAATTGTTACCGCAAAAGCCGGATTTGGTGATTTCCGGAATCAACCGCGGCGCCAATTTGGGAACGGATGTGATTTATTCGGGAACGGTGGCTGGCGCCATGGAAGGATATTTACATGGTTTTCCTGCTATTGCCATGTCTGCCACGGGGATCCGTCGCGGCGTAGGCCAGGCAAATTTTGATTATGCGGCTCAACTTTGTAAACAAATTTGCCTATCTTGGCAAGAACGCCATTTTCAACCCCGTACTATGTTAAATGTGAACGTACCCGGCCATCAACCGCAAGACGTCAAAGGCGTCCGTTTAACCCGTTTGGGCTGGCGCTGGTATCATGACGCCTACGATCAACGACAAGATCCCAACGGCAGACCCTATTTTTGGTTGCAAGGGACTCCCTATGACGGAGAAGACCCAGGGGATACGGATGTTTCCGCTTGTCGCGAAGGTTTCGTGTCGATTACGCCGTTATTCAACGATATGACTGATACCGCTTCCTTGCAGGCTTTGCAACGATCTTTTGATATCCAAGACTAAGCGGAATGATGATTGCTATACCATCCGTTTTGTATACAGCTGTCTCAAGACGGCTTTGCTTTTTCGGAACCAGAATCTCTGTTGTTTCGTCTAAACAACGATGCAAACAATATATATAAGTTATAAGAGAGAGGGATTGAGATGAAACGAATTTGCTGCGTATTGCTGGTTGCGCTGATTGGCTGTCTAGTGTTTCCTATTGTGGCGTTGGCCGCTGACGAAGCCACTAGCGCAACGGAGCAAGCGGCTTTGAGTCAGCAATTGACGCAAGTGGTAGAAAAAGTCAAACGACAAATATCCATTGATGATAGCTGGCAGGAGTTTTCCGGTTATAGTGAATCCGGCCCCGCGGTTACCTATTGGCGCTTAAACTGGTATAAACAGGATCAACAGCTTAGTATAACAGCTACGGCAGATGGAGTGATTTGCCGTTATAGTTGGAGTATTGCGGATCAAGCTACCAGCGATGGATATTTTGCTCCCCAATATCCTAAAGTGACCTGGGAGCAAGCGAAAAAAAATGCAGAAACCTTTTTAAATAGCGTACTTAGAGAAGGGGAAAGCGCTATTTTTGATTCCATGGATGCCCGTGAGGATTTATATAACTTAAATAGTTTTTCGTTTAACGGTGTAATCGGACAAAACAATCTGTCAACGCCATTAACTTTTCGTATTCGTTTAAGCGCCGACGGTAAACAAGTGGTTTCGTTTAGCCGTGATATCTGGCAGGAAGATCATGTGGGTTCTATTCCTTCTGCGCAAGCGAAAATTTCTCTTGCGCAAGCAGCGGCTAGTTTGGGCGAAACCAATCGTTTGGAATTAGCATATTTTTTGCAGGACGGCGAGGAACAACAAGCTGCTTTGCAATACCGTCCTAAGGGATGGGGCAATTATTTGCTGGACGCCCAAAGCGGCAAACTGATCGACCTGGATGAAGCATATGAAGGAGCGGACAATCAATTGTATACTGCCGAAGCAACTGCATCCGGCATGGCCACAGATAGCGACAGCGGCTTAACGCAGGTAGAGCTTAGCGGTATTAACGACTTAACTGGCGTTTTAACCAAAGATGAATTGTGGAAAAAGGTGCAGAATATAAGCGATCTGCAAATTGACAACCATTATACGTTGGCCAATGTCGATTATTTTGAAGAAGGTGCAGCGGATCAAAAGCGCATTCTAGTGGAATTGACGATGTGGCGTGAGGCCACCGCCGCTTCTCTGGGGATGAGCGCCAGTGAGTTGGCCAAGGCAGTTGGTTCCGGCAAAGCAGTTTTATATAAACGCTGCCTATTAGATGCAAAAACCGGCGAATTACTGCAACTTTCTACTTCTTATCCAGCTCAAGGGAAAAAATGGAATGAGCAGACCATTGCCCAAAGTCAAGCCGCAGCTTTTTTAAGCCAATTTCCCGCAGTGCATTTTGCGGAAACCATTTGGAACGAGGATGACTCTATTCCTTCTGATTTTACTTTTTGGCGACAGGTAGACGATTATCCTTACTATAACGACTACTGTTTTGTATCGTTTAATCCCTATACCGGAGAGGTGGACGGTTTTCGTTATCATTGGGATGCCTCGATTCAGTTTCTTCCGGCAGAGGAAATTATTAATGCGGAACAGGCTTTGGCGGCATATAACCAGGCGCTAAACGTCAAGTTGGTATATGCTTCTTTGCCGGTAGCCGTAGATCCGGCAAAACCGAATCTGCGCCCCTTTGCCGACTATGGTTATGCCTATGTCTATCAACCAATTTTAGCATACCGGCAAATGAACGATGCCCAGGTGTATGCGATAGATGCTGTCAGCGGGCAGGCTCTTTGTCATGATGTTGCGGCTGAAAGCGATTTTACATATAGCGATTTGAATGGCGGGGGAGCCGTACAAGCAGCGGTAGAAAAATTAGCCCAATATGGCGTCGGTTTTGCCGGTGGGCAATTTAAAGCGCAAGCCCAGCTTAACCAAGAGGATATGTTGGCCTTTATTCTTAGCGCTGCCGGATATCGTTTTGACGTTGAGGAAGAACAAGATGAAGATCAACTGTATGCCACGGCATATCAATATGGCTTGTTAAATGCGGAAGAAAGAAATCCCCAGGCATTGATCACACGGGGACAGTTTATTCAAACGTTGCTGGATATGAGCGGTTATGGCAAAGCCGCCGGCTTGTCTGGTATATATAAATGCACGTATCGAGATGCAGCCTCGATTCCGCAGGCTTTATACGGATATGCGGCTATTGCGCAAGGTCTGGATTTGTTGGAGGAGGAAAATTTTCAAGCAAACTCGGTGATCACTAGAGGCGTTGCGGCGCTAGTATTTGATCGTTTTATGGGGCGTCAGAACTAAAGAGTGATTTTGCGGTTATTAAAATGGATAGACGTTTTATTCCCAGAACGGCATAGCGGCAGCAAAGCCTGGGTTTCGTCATGTGTCATATGAGGCGAAATAGCGGCAATATATGCCGTCCATATGGTTTTTTTGAATCTATATTTGACTTAGATCAAATCCTAATACGCCTGTCCAAAATGAAAAATGGTAATTAGCATGAAGAAAAGCGTAATCTTGTATATAGGATTACGCTTTTCTTCATGCTAAAAAAAGGGGAAAAAAATTAACTTTTTCACCTTATACCGCGTCTAAATTTATAGAAAGACGAAAAGGGAAGAAAGGTGGAAATCATAGTGTATAGATATTATGTTGATGATAATCCATATTATGATTTACTAGGCAAGCGAAAACGTCGACGCCGAAAACCAAGAATTTTGCATTGGTTGTTTGCCTTTATAGTCTTTATTTTAGCGATAGTTTCATGTATAGCTATTTTTAAAACGCCGGTTAGTTTAGGTACAGAGAATATACTGCAAACCAGAGATGAAAAGGAACAAACAACGATTTATTTTCCTTCAAAAGACAATGGAGCGCTGGAGAAAGAATATAATTATGCAGAGCCGGTTCCACTATCCGAAGCAGTAGCAGACGATTATTTTAAAGATGCCGTATTTATTGGCGATTCTAGAACAGAGGGACTACTTGTAAATACCGGTTTATCTGATACGATTGCATATACTTATAAAGGACTTACTGTGGATACGGTTTTTACACAACCTGCGATTGTGCAAAGTAATGAAAAAGTTACAATTATAGAAGCATTGAGGAACACCACTTTTACCAAAGCATATATTGCCTTGGGTATTAATGAAACGGGTTGGCCTTACAGGGACGTTTTTATTGAACATTATAAAAGAGTTATTGATGAAATTCAGAAGATAAACCCGCAAGCAATTATTTATGTGCAGCAAATTATACCTGTTTCTGATGAAGTTTCTGCAAACCATTCTTATATTAAAAATGAAAAAATTAAAGAATATAATGATTTAATCCAGGCTATGGCAGAACAAGAATGCATCTATTATCTTGATGTGGCTAGCGTTCTCGTGGATAAAGATGGAGCTTTACCGGAAGAAGCCGCCACAGATGGTATTCATCTGAAAAAGGCATATTGTGAAAAATGGTTGGATTATTTAAAAAACCATACGGTTGGATAGAAAGGAAGATACGAGTATGAAAACACGAGCAACAATCGTTTGCATTTTAATCGCCGGCATGTTACTTTGCGGCTGTTCTGCAAAACAGGAGAACGTCTATCTAGATACGCAAGCTTTAGCAGAAGCATTACTGACAGAAATAGATTTTGAGGATGAGCTAAACCCAGTGGATTCTACTATGATAAAAATATTGTATGGTATTGAAGATGCAGAAGAAGCATGGGTATATGTTGGAAGCGGAGCTACGGCAGAGGAAGTCGCCGTATTTGCATTTGCGACTTCCGAACAAGCTAAAGACGCATGGAATAAAGCGCAAGCGCGAGTGGAGGAACAAAAAGAAAACTTTATGTCCTATATGCCGCAAGAAATCGATAAATTGTCCCATGCCACGGTAAAACAATTAAACCAATATGTGGTGGTTTGCGTTTCCTCAAGCGATCAAGTTGAAGAAATCATTGAAAACTATGTGAATAAAGACTAGAAGAGGACAAGGTTTTGAATACGGAACAAGAATTGATCCATGTGATCGAGGAAAATAAAACAAAATATTACCGGATTGGTTTTGCGTATACAAAAAATCGGGAAGATGCATTAGATATACTGTATGAGGCAATTACGAAAGCCTTTCAACATATCGACTCTCTACGTAATAAACAATACCTGGAAACCTGGTTTTATAGGATTTTAATTAATGTCAGTATTTCCCATATTCGTAGAAAAGAAGATGTATTGTATTGGGATGATTTGTCGGATGTCCATATTGCCGGGGATGATCCTACGGATAGGGATGAATACATTACCCTGTATTCAGCTATTGATAAACTATCCCCAAAATTAAGAACCGTTATTATTCTTCGTTTTTTTGAAGATATGAAGTTGGCACAAATTGCTGATATTATATCTGAAAAAATGTGATAACAACCTAATGGTTTTTGTAGCTGGTGATGGCGATATTTATGTCCAATTCTGGATAGTGGCTTCAACATAGCTATATAATATGACGTTTATATATATCCTTTTTTATAATAAAGCGACGGTATGATCAAAATGACCTTACCGTCGCTTTATTATTTCCCAATTATTTGCCTTTGTCAATCTCTGATAGAAAGGTCAAAGTACATGGTTTATTATGGCAATCGCTTAGGCTAACAGTTCTTTGAAAGCCGCCACCAATTTTTTGTTCATTTCCATGGTGCCAATACTAATTCTGGCACAGGTAGGACAATTCCAACCACCGCCGGTGGCAATAAGCAAACCTTGTTGACGCAGTTTGTTGCTAATTGCTTTGGCATCTTGATGGAAGTCGACAAAGATAAAGTTGGTATGGGAAGGTTGGCAGGTGAAGCCCATCGCCGTAAATTCTTTGGTCAAATATTCTTTACCTTCTTTGTTGACCGCTAAAGTTTTATGGAGGAAGTCTTCGTCATCCATTGCTGCCAAAGCCCCTTCTTGAGCCAAACGATTAACGGCAAAATATTCCACAACCCGGCGCATCAATTCGATTAAATATTCCGGCCCCATAATGTAACCGATACGGCAGCCAGCCATACCAAAAATCTTCGACAGAGTACGAATGATCAAAACCTTTTGTCCGCCTTTTACGTATTGAATGGTTTTCGGATAATTGCTGGCATCGACAAATTCCGCATATGCTTCATCAAATACCACAATAACATGCTCCGGAATATCCTTCATAAATTCTTTTACTTCTTCTTCTGTTACAATGGTACCGGTGGGGTTATTGGGATTGCAGATCATAACGATTTTGGTTTTCGGGGTAATCGCTGCTTTAATTGCTTTCAAATCTACAGTGTAGTCTTTGAGGGGAACCATAACCAGTTTTCCGCCCACCAATTGCACCACGGAACCATATACAAAGAAATGGGGACTACCGACAATCATTTCATCCCCTTCGTTCAGGAAGGTTTCCGCCAGCATCAATAAAACGTTATCTGCGCCGTTACCAAACAGTACTTGCATTTCATCTATGCCGTTTGCTTTGGCTACTTTGCGGCGCAGGGCGGTGCAGGTGGCATCCGGATAAAGAAATACGTCTTTGGCATGTTCCTGAATTGCGGCAATCGCTTTAGGAGAGGTGCCCAAAGGATTTTCATTGCAATTAAAAGATAATACTTCTTTTAAATTGAACTCTTCTTTTAATTCTTCGTTGGTTTGTTCCGGTAAATTGGGGTCGATTTCCAAAATAAAGGGTCTTACCAGTTCAGCGCCTTTAACATTTGCCATGTTGCATACCTTCCTCTCAGTATAAAATTTGATACAAAAAAAAATCTTTATAAGATGAGGCCAAGAAGTGATAACCTCTTGGCCTCATGCCATACAAAAGTGTTTGAATAAGGATTAGTAAACGAAGTTGACGCCCATCTTGGCAACTTCTTCTTTACATTTGTAGAACAGATCCAGGTATTCGGGCTTCGGAACGCATTTGAGTACGTCGTAAGCTTCTTGATAGGGTACGCCATAGTTGTCATGCGGGATTTTCTCTTCGTATTTAGCTAAGAGTTTGTTGCAGACATCACTGGCTTGTTCACGGGTCATGCCTTGGGCTACGACGCTATGCGCAACTTCGGCGGCAAAGCGGGCTTCCAAGGGAGTACCATGATTGTGGATCTTATTGCGGCAAGGAGCGCAGGTCCACAGGTTGTTACCGGAAACGACGCTGGAAATAGCATGGGCAGCGCCTTCATAGAACAACATGTCGGTCATGGGGCCGGCATTGGCGAAGCAGTTGGAGTCGTTGACCAAATGCGTGTTGCGGGCAACCGCTTGGGTGTAGGCGCTGATGATCCACAGCATCTCTCTACCGGTGTTGGAACCATACAAGAGATGGAAGGGGAAGTTTTGAGAGAAGGAAGCGCCGTATACGCACAAACCTTGGAGGATGAAGGCCACTTGGAGAATCGCGGTACCTTCAGCGCCGCCGGCATAACCGCCGTAAATGGCGCCGGGCAGGATGGCGCACAAGTTACCCATTTGGTTGTAATGGATAGCTTTGTTGAGCATTTGGTTGTTGGTCATCAATTCGGTGATACCGCCGCACAGACGGGCATCATTGGCGCGAACGCCCCATTGATCGTTGCTGACCGCGATTTGGGCCATATCGGATTCAGCAGTACCGACAGCTACGAAGAAGGTGTCGGGACGGCCGGCCAAACGAGCGGTTTCTCTCAAAGTCATGGCGTGGTGCATGGAACCGCCGATTTCCAGCGGGAAGTGAGAGGTCATGGGACGGCCCATGAAGTCGCCCAACAACGGAGAGCAGATACCATCCAGCAAGGGTTCTTTGAAGTAGGACAAGCAGGCGGAGAAGAAGATTTCTTCGTCATAAGTGATGTCCGGGCTCATGATGATGAAGGGTTTCGCGGTATCTTCGACTTTGCGGTGACCAAAGTAACGCAGGTCATGGTTGCCGCCGACCAGGTAATAGGAAGGAGCAGCAAACAGAGCTTCGTTAACTTCCCGTTCTTCGAATTTAATTACGCGATGGGTATCTTGGTTGTAAACGCCGACGGTGAGGAATAATTCTTTACCAGCTTGCCAAATTTTATCGGCCAAAGCGTCATCGGTCAGAACCGGTTTGGACAAATCCGCTTTAATTTCATATTTGCGGATCAATTTTTTGATGGTCGGCATCAAGCTTTTTTTAACAAAATAATTTTCTTCCATGAAGGGGCCGTTTTGAGCCCGTTCCATTACTTCCCAAAGTCTAACTGCCATTTACTTACACCCCCATTAATTTCCCATTAATTTGTTAACCAAAACAACGGCTTCGGCAGCGCTTTCGGACCAACCGTCAGCACCGATAGATTTCGCCCAGTCGGGATTGGTGGGAGCGCCACCAACGATAACTTTGTATTTGCCATACAGGCCTTTGTCTTTCAAAATGTTGATCACTTCGGTCGCACCAGGCATGGTGGTGGTCATCAAAGCGGAAACGCCGATGATGTCGGCATTGGTTTCAACGGCTTTGTTAACAAATTCAATGGCGGGGACGTTTTTGCCAAGGTCAACTACGTCAAAACCATCAGCGGTCAAAACGGTGACGACGATGTTTTTGCCGATTTCATGCATATCGCCAGGGGCGGTGCCCATAACGACGGTACCTTTCTTTTGGATGTCGCCGCTTTCAGCGAGGATAGGTCCAAAGATGTCCATAGCAGCAACCATGGCGTCGGCGGACAGAATCATTTCGGGCAGGAAAATTTCCATAGCTTCGAATTGACGGCCCAGTTCACGCATAGCTTCGGTGAGTTTGTCAATAACGGGTTTCAGATCCGCTTTGGCATCAACAATTTCCTGTGCCGCTTCAGCGGATACTTCGTCGTCGCCATCCATGATGGCTTCAATTAATTTGTTGATACTTTCTTCCATAAAACATACCTCCATTTTTTATTTTAGCTGCGAGTAGGCTATAGGAATTCTACTCGCATCCCCCTCCAAAGGAAGCCGTTTCGGCCATAGGAACATGTCCTAGGCATAGACCGAAGCGGAAAGATAATAATTTATCTTGATGAAAGTATTTTATCACAAGTGAAAAAAAACTACAATAGCTATTTTAGAAAAATTGAAAAAAATTGCCGAAAAATTTATTCAGCTTTTATTTGCGGAAAACTCATAGCGCCGATAAATTCTTCTTGGAAATTAGGGCAATCCGCCAGCTCTACGTGTTCGATTTCGTCCAGTTTATCATAAATATAGCGGCGTTCTTTCGATGAGAGCAGAGCGATGGATGCGCCGGCGCCGGCAGCGTTGCCCAGAGGAATAATATGATCCAACGGAATGTTGGGTAACAATCCTAGAACTACGGCGCTTTCCTTATTGATATAGTTGCCGAAAGCACCCGCCAAAAGTACGGAGTCAATATCCGCTACCGTTTTACCTGCGGCTTGCAAAAGTAGCAAAATACCGCTGTAAATCGCCCCTTTGCCCAGTTGCATTTGCCGTACGTCCTTGTGGTTGAGGACAATTTCCCGATCGTCTTCGCCGCGGGCTAAAACGAATTCGGTAATGTTATCGGTTTTACGCAAGCGATGCGCCAATCCGGGAGGGAGTTGTCGTTGCGCCGCCGGGATACTCATCATTTTGCCAGAGGGTAGAATGATGCCGGCGGTAATGAGGGCGGCGGTGGCGTCGATGAGGCCCGAACCGCAAATACCTCTAGGCGGCGCATCGTCTACGGTATGTACCAATACGTCTCCATCAACGATTTTGACGCTTTCGATGGCGCCCGCGGCAGCACGCATGCCATGGTGAATGGATGCGCCTTCAAATGCAGGGCCGGCCGCTGTGGAGCAAGCCCAGGTATGACCGTCGGCTTGAAGAATAACTTCGCCGTTGGTGCCTAAGTCGATGAGAATATGCACGCCGCTTTTTTCCATTAGCCGGGAAGTTAAAATGCCTGCCACCAAGTCGGAGCCTACATGGCCGGCGATATTGGGAAGCAAATATACGTCTCCATCCGGGTGGATACGAATACCGATTTCATTGGCTTTCAATTCTTTGGGGCCGGTAAACGCAGGGGTAAACGGTATTCTGGCCAAAGTGGAAGGGGATAGGCCAAGAAACAAATGGCTCATGGTCGTATTGCCCACCACGGTGGCTTTGCGGATCAGATCCCGTTGAATGTTGTGTCGTTGGATTAAAGTATCGGCCAATTCATTCAGACAATCGATAATTTTTTCATGCATAATTTTCAGATTGCCTGGCTTTTCTTCGCAGTAGTTGATTCTGGTGATTACGTCGGCGCCAAATACGCTTTGGGGATTAGTTTGAGCGGCGATATCGATTAGTTCAGCACGATGCATATCCCATAGCATACATACTACGGTGGTGGTACCGATATCGAAAGCCAAGCCATAAGTTTGTTCTGGCGTTTTTTCCGGGATAAAATCTTCGGGTAAATATAGCAATTTAGTTTTGCGGGAGTCGGCGTTTTTCATTTTTGGCACTAAAATGCGCATGTCATCCATCACATGCACCCGGCAGGCCAAACGGTAACCTTGCGCCAATTCCTCTTGTGAGATCAGCCCCGTTTCCGCTTCATCCGGCGGCGGCGTCTTACCGGAAATGACTTGAATTTTACAACACCCGCAAACGCCGGCGCCAGCGCAGCTGCCGTCGATATGTATACCCGCGTCGAACAATACTTGCAACAAAGAAGTGCCTTCGGCAACTTGATACTTAATGTTATTGGGTAAAATGGTAATTTCCATGAAAGTATGCTCCTTTAAACTGTAGAACTGTGCAAAAATAAAATCTTTAGTATGTCATTGCTGTAGATCACTGACCAAAAGCAATGCTACAGCGCACTTTTAAACAACGTAATATATTGTGTATTCAAGTGCAAACTCCTGCAACAATTTTTGGTATTCGTCAAATTTTATTTGGAAAAATTTTTTCTTAAAAGTATAAAGATTTGCGCTTGTATTTGGAATGCGTTTTTGATAAAATATTAAGGTACATCATATATAGTCCAGTTTTATATCCATTTTGCCATAACCATTTGACGGCAGGTTAAAAGCCGTCCGGCATGCATAATGGTTGTTTTAGCGGCCGCGGAGGTAGCGCTGTGCATGAAAAATTAAAGTTTTATTTGAATTTTGCCGAGTTTTTAGGTAGATCTCTTGACAAAAATACCGAGGTAGTCTTACATGAGACGGTAGGGGACAACCCCGGTATCGTTTACATATATAACGGACATGTTAGCGGTAGACAAGTGGGCGCTCCTTTAAGCGAGTTTTCTCAAGAAATGGTAAATAATAAAGAGGATCATTCCCGCTTTCGCGTTAATTATGCCACGGTGGCAAACGACGGTAGTATTCTTCGTTCGTCCAGTTTTTTTATCCGCGATGATGACAATACGTTGCTAGGCATTTTTTGCGTCAATTCTAACGTTTCCCAATATCTACAACTTAGCGAGCAATTGCGCGAATTGGCCGGTTTGTCCTTGGACGAAGAAGTGGAAGATGATGAGGCGCAAATCTATCTCACTTCTGCCAAAGATGTAATATTGGAAAACATCCAAAGCATTTTAACCGATATGAACGTAAATACGCCGCCCAATCGTTTGACTGCCGCCGAAAAACAAATTGTGATTAATATGCTACACAAACGCGGTATTTTCAATCTAAAAGGTTCCGTGGCGAAGGTAGCTGCCATTATGTGCGTTTCCGAGCCGACGATTTATCGCTATTTACCGAAAAACAATCTATAAATGCCGAAGCTTTATTATCAATCCAATGCCTATCGCTAACCTGAAAATGCTGGATGTCATATAATTAAGATTAAGTTTTTTATATTTATGATAAAAAATTATTGAAATCCACAGATATTTGATATAGAATAAACGCAAGAATTTAGCGCAAAGCTAATTGGTCAATCACATATACTTTTGAGGAGGTCTTTTGCATGAACGGAAAAGAAATACTGTTTGAGACGCTGCGTCACCATGACACGCCCCGGGTTCCTTGGGTTCCTTTCGCTGGTATTCATGCCGGTAAATTGGTCAATTATACCGCGCAAGAAATTTTGATGGACGGCGACAAACTTTTTGAGGCTCTGATGGAAGTAAATAGAATTTATCTTCCCGACGGCCAACCGGTGTTGTTCGACCTGCAGATGGAAGCGGAAGTATTGGGCTGCGAATTGTTGTGGGCTGAATATGCTCCTCCGTCCGTTATGAGCCATCCCTTGGAAAATACCAAAACCATTCCGTGCTCTTGCAGCATTCCGGAAAAAACCGATGGACGTATTCCCATGGCTTTGGACGTTATGCGCCGGATGAAAGCCGCCGTTGGCGATACCACCGCTTTGTACGGTCTCACCACCGGTCCTTTGACCTTGGCTTCCCATTTGCGCGGCACCAACTTATTCCGCGATATGCGCAAAGACGGCGAATATGTGAAAGAATTGATCAAATACTGCAACGACGTGAACAAAGCGATGGCCGATTATTACATTGAAGCCGGCATGGATGTTATCGCTGCGGTCGACCCGGTTTTGTCCCAAATTTCCGCCAAACACTTTGAAACTTTCCTGTTGGATTGCTATACGGATCTGTTCAATCATATTCGGGAAAAAGGCGCTTTTGCGGCCTTCTTCGTCTGCGGCGACGCTACCCGCAATATCGACGTTATGTGCCAATCCGCCCCGGACTGCATCGCGGTGGACGAAAACGTTAACATGGCGCAGGCCAAAGAAATTACCGACAAATACAACATCGCGTTGTGCGGCAATATTCCGTTGACCACCACCATGCTCTTTGGTACCCAACAAGAAAATATGAAATATACCTTGGAAATGTTGGATACCTTAGATCATCACAATCTGATTATCGCCCCCGGTTGCGATATGCCGTATGATATTCCGATTGAAAACACCGTCGGCGTGGTACAAGCCATTCATGAACCAGAACAAGTTCGGGAAATCCTCAAAAACTATGAAGCGCCCGTGGACGAAGATGTGGACGTGGAATTGCCCGATTACAACAACTTGCCTCGTCCCTTGGTGGAAGCCTATACGCTGGACTCTGCTTCCTGCGCTGCCTGCACCTATATGTATGCGGCCGCTATGGACGCCAAGAAACATTTTGGCGATAAAATCGACGTTAAGGAATACAAATATATTAACAAAGAAGATATTCCTCGGTTCAAAAAACTCGGCGTACAGCATCTGCCCAGCCTGCTGATTAACGGTGAACTGAGATATTCTTCCATTATCCCCGATCGTCAGGAACTGTTTGATGAAATTGAAAAACTTTTGAACAAATAAAAGCATAGCCAACGTTATAAAGCATAACGCGCCAGGGACTTCGGCCTTTGGCGTGTTATGCTTTATGAAAAAGCGAAAGCGGAAAGGAATTATTATGTATAAAATTGCCGATGAAGGTATGAGCATCGCTAGTGGTAGAATTAAACTGTATATTGTTAACGGCTTTTTGGGGGCCGGTAAAACCACGATGATGCAACAATTGATGGACATTTGGCATGATAAAAAAATGGCGGTTATCGTTAATGAATTTGGCGATGCAGGTATGGACGGCGCCGTTTTGGCCAAAGAAGGCATCAAATTAACGGAAATTAATAATGGTTCCATATTCTGCACTTGCCGGGCGGAAAATTTTATTGAAGCTTTGGTAGAAATGACAAAAATGGACGTATCTCTGGTGCTGGTGGAAAGTTCCGGTTTGGCCAATCCCGCTGGCGTTGGCAAAATCATCTCTTTGGTGCAAAAGATGACCAATGACAGTTATGAATATAAAGGTAGCGTAACTATGGTGGACGCCTTAGGATTTTGGGATGTGCGTTATACGTCGGTCATGGCCCAACAGCAGGTGATTTGCAGCGATTTGTTGGTGATCAATAAAATCGATTTGGCGGATGAGAAAGATGTGGAGGAAATCGAAGCCGAATTGCGGCAAATGAATCCCTATGCCGATATTATTCATGCCACTTATGCTAAGATCGACCGCAAAATTCTCGACGCGATGGATGGGCATTATAGCTCCAGCGACCGCAACTGGGGCGGTGGTAAAGTGATTGGCACGCAAAAATGGTTGGTTTCCTTCAAAGGCGATTATCGCCAAGAGGAAGTGGAACAATGGTTAAAGCTAATCGCCCCTTATTTGTATCGAGTTAAAGGCTTTGTGAAAATTGATGGTGCTTGGCATTATATCGATAGCACCAATACTTTGATTAGCATTAAAGATACCACTATTGAGCCGGAAGAGGATAGAGTGGTGATTTTAGCTGCCGGCAATCAGCCGATTAAAGAAAAAATGGATGAGGCTTGGCAAAAAGTGTTTGGGGACGGCGATAGAAAACTGGTCTATGTCTAAAGCTTTGCCTTACGTTCCCTGGGGTTGGGGGCAAAGGTTGCAGACGTCGGCCTGGAATCACAGCGATCTAACCCCGATTTTAGAACCATAAATTTTTTGCACATCGAAAACGTTATCTCACCCTGCGCTTACGTATGGCATATAATATGCCATATATAAAGCGTAAGGGTGAGTTTTTCTATGATAAAACAAAAAATAGCCTTTTTGGGAGGGGACAAAAGGAATATTTTTATCATGCGCCGTTTGTCAGACTTGGGTTATCGGGGGACAGCTTTTGCCATTCCGCCTCATCTTTTACCGCCGGGGATTGATTTTGCAGAAAGCGCCGCAGAGGCGCTGACGCAAGCAAAGGCTGTGGTTTTGCCTGTAGGCGGTTTAGGTACGGAAGGCTATCTGACTAATTTATTGGCAGATCCGATTTATATTTCCCAGGAAGATTGGGCGGGAATACAACGGGGAGCGCTTATCTTAACTGGAATATGCGGCAATTATTTGCCTTTGATCGCCGAGGAAAGATCTTTGCGCCTAATTGCCGCCTTGGACTATGAGGAAGTAGCTCGTCCTTTGGCGACGGCAACTGCTGAGGGAGCGTTGGCTATGGCGATTAGCTTAAGCGACGGCGTTCTCACTGGAAGTACCTGTTTGGTAATCGGTTATGGCCGTATCGGCCGGGAATTAGCCTGGCGCCTGCGTTCTTTGTCAGCTAAAGTCACGGTTTTCAATCGCGGCTCTTTGCGCGGCAATCAAGCCCGGGCCGAAGGATTTATTCCGGCCGATTGGCAAGATTTACCCCATTATGTATCCAAGGCGGATTATATTTTTACCACCGTGCCGGCTACTATTTTTGATTCTAAGCTATTATCGCAAATTCCTCACGGTGCATTGTTGATTGATTTGGCATCTGCTCCGGGCGGCGTAGATTGGCCTGCCGCGGCAGAACTTCCCGTGCATGCGGTGCCTGGAAACGGTTTGCCGGGAAAATATGCCCCGGCTTTTGCCGGACGGGTGATGGCAGAATTATATGAACGGATTTTGGCGGAGTCTTTATCTTAGGAGAGGAGGTGCGTTTATGAGTAATCGACTTTTACCTGGATTGAGAATCGGTTTTGCGCTAACTGGTTCCCATTGTTCTTTAAAGCACGCGCTGTCGGTTATGGGCAGCTTAAAACGTCAAGGCGGAGAAATTTTGCCTATTCTTTCTCCTAGCGTCAAGTATACGGATAGCCGTTTTGGCAGTGCGGATTATTGGTTGCAAGAAATCAAAAAGGTCAGTGGAACCCAGCAGATGATTGACACGATCCCGTTGGCGGAGCCAATAGGCCCCAAAAAGCTTTTAGACATTCTGCTAATTTGTCCTTGCTCCGGCAATACTTTAGCCAAATTGGTAGCCGGTATTACTGATACGCCGGTATTAATGGCCGCCAAAGCCCATTTGCGGATAGGACGCCCTGTGGTCTTGGCTGTGGCTAGCAATGATGCTTTGGGCAATAATGCCAAAAATATTGGCCAGCTTTTGAATTATAAAAACATATACTTTGTTCCATTCCGTCAGGACGCCCCTTTTCAAAAACCAAATTCCTTGGTTGCGGAATGGAGTTTGGTGGAAGAAACTTTGCTTTGCGCCTTGCAACATGAACAAAAACAACCTTTGCTTTTGGCCTCTCCACCGCAGGATTGACTTCTAAGCCTGGATACTGCGGCAAAGAATATCGCCGGTATGCTTGCCACTTTCATCTAGAATGAAGATAGCGCGACTATTGCCATTTTAGGGAATAGGGTGTTATAATAGTACAATATAAATGGTTGCGCTAAACTGCCAAACGTAATACCGTAGGCGTTTTCACACCGTAATATAGGGAGACGTTATGGCGGTAATAATAAATCATATAGGAGTAGAAAAAATGACGGGTTATCATGTAGCGATCGTAGGCGCCACCGGCGCCGTCGGCCATGAATTGCTAAAAATTTTGGCGGAAAGAAACTTCCCCGTGGATCGGCTGACTTTGTTGGCAAGCGAACGCAGCGAAGGCAAAACCATCAGCTGGCAAGGACGGGACTATCAGGTGCACCGTACCACGGAAGATAGCTTTGAGGGTGTGGATATCGCTTTGTTTGCCGGCGGATCCGCCGCGCTAACCTACGGCCCGCCTGCCGTAAAGGCAGGGGCGGTAGTTATTGACAATAGCAGCAATTTTCGCTATGATCCCCAAGTGCCTTTGATCGTGCCCGAAGTAAATCCGGAAGATATTTATTGGCATAAAGGCATTATTGCCAATCCCAATTGTTCCACAATTCAAATGGTTGTGGCGTTGAAGCCTTTGCATGATGCCGCCAAAATCAAAAAAATCATTGTATCTACATATCAAGCAGTTAGCGGCGCCGGTTTGCCTGGTTTGCAAGAATTGAAGTTGCAGACCGAGCAGATTTGCCGCGGCGAGCAGACCACCCCTTCCGCATTCCCCTATCAAATCGCTTTTAACGTTATCCCCAACATAGACGTGTTGTTGGATAATGGCTACTATAAAGAAGAAATGAAAATGGTTTGGGAAACGCGGAAAATGTTCCACGATGATGAGATCAAAGTAAGCGCTACGGCGGTTCGGGTGCCCGTATATCGTAGCCATAGCGAATCGATTACGATAGAAACGGAACGCCCCCTTTCCCCTGAACAAGCCCGGCAAATTTTATCCGCCGCCGAAAATGTGGTAGTGGTGGACGATCCAGCCAATAAAAAATATCCTATGCCCTTATTCTGCAGCGATACGGATCAGGTTTATGTTGGCAGAATCCGTAAAGATTTGGTTTTTGATAATGGTCTATCTTTATGGGTAGTTGCCGACCAAATTCGTAAAGGCGCCGCGACCAACGCGATTCAAATTGCCGAATTATTGGTGCGTGAAAACATGTTAGGGTCAAATAGGGGGTAGCAAAATGGATTTTGGTACGGTTATTACCGCTATGGCAACGCCTATGGATACAAATAAGGCGGTAGATTATGACGGAGCGCAACACTTGGCCGAGTATTTATTGGCCAATGGTTCCGACGCTTTGGTGGTTTGCGGCACTACCGGCGAATCCCCTACTTTAAGCAAAGAAGAAAAATTAAAAATGTTTGCCGCTATTTTAGAAGTGGCAAAAGGTAAAGCGCCGGTAATTGCCGGTACTTCTACATACGATACGGCTGCTTCCGTAGAATTAAGTAAAAAGGCGGAGGCTTTGGGTGTGGACGGTTTGTTGACGGTGACGCCATATTACAATAAACCACCGCAAGAAGGGGTGTTTCTCCATTTTCAAGCCATTGCCCAAGCGACTTCTTTGCCTGTGATTTTGTATAATGTGCCGTCTCGTACCAACGTCAATTTATTGCCGGAAACGGTGGCCCGCTTAGCGCAAATCGAAAACGTGGTGGCGGTGAAAGAGGCTTCCGGTAATCTAGAACAGGTTAGGACTATACGCCAATGTACGCCGGCGGATTTTATCATTTATTCCGGAGATGACGGCGATACGCTACCGATTTTAGAATTGGGTGGCAAAGGTGTGATTAGCGTAGCCGCGCATTTAATCGGCAAGCAAATTAAAGAAATGATTGATTGTTATAATCAAGGCGATATGGCGAATGCACGGCTCTTGCATGAAAAATATGGGGATCTGTTTAAAAAAATGTTTTTATGTGCCAATCCGATCCCACTAAAATTCTGTCTCAATCAATTGGGTTTGCCGGCTGGGCCTTGCCGTTTGCCGTTATGCGAAGCTACGCCGGAGATTCAGCAACAATTAATCCAATTGCTACGGCAATACGAACTGCAATAAAATGCTAGCGGCAATGTAACTGTGTCGTTTATATGTGCGCTTTTTATACGACGGGTTTATCCCCAGAGTTTTTGGGGAATACTTATCGTTGCGTTTAGAATACTTAGGATAGCGGTGGACGCAAGTTGCGTTTCGCCCTAAGGTTGATATACCTTGCACCGGTAAAGCAGGCAAGGCGTATCAACCTTCCTTTGCTATAGCCAAATTTTGGCTATGGCGAATTGCTATAGGATCGGAAAGGGAGGAATGTATGGCTGAAAGAAAAACGTCTAAACGGGCAGCCGAAGAAAGCGGCGATCAACCGACTGCAACGGCTACCCCTTTGGGCCAGCAACAAGAAGAAATACTGGAAAATAAACGAAAACGGACCCGGCCATCAGCCGGTAAAAAATCCACTGCCAAAATGGTTGCCGCCGGCGAATCTACGGCTGCAGCTAAAAACAAAAGTAGAAAAAAAACGGATAGCGCTGCTTCGTTAACCCAAGGAAAAAAACGCAAAGAAGAAACGGTAAACAGTGTCGCCAAATCTGCCGGCAAAAGCCGGAAAAGCAACAAGGAGAGCAATAGCGGCTACCAGGCGGCGGAGCCAACTGTTAGCAAAACGTCGCGGAAATCAACCGCAGGAACCAAGAATGATCGCAAAAAAAATAGTCCACCTCCGGACGAGTTATCCTCATCCCATGCCTTTGTTAGCAATCCTTTGGCGAACGATCCTTTGTCGCTGCGTAATAGTGTGGCCATAGCGGCTGGAGAAAAGCGCAAAAGCGAAAATGGGCAAGAAAAGAAATTGAAAATCATACCTTTAGGGGGTATGGGTGAAGTGGGTAAAAACATGACGGTGATCCAATACGGCGAGCAAATCGTTGTGGTGGATGCAGGGGTCATGTTTCCCACAGATGAAATGTTGGGTATCGATTTGGTGATCCCCGATTATAGTTATTTGATCGAACATCGTCAACAAGTGCAAGCGTTTTTGCTCACCCATGGACATGAAGATCATATCGGGGCGATGCCTTATTTGCTAAAAGATATCGAAGCGCCTGTTTATGGATCCCGGTTGACCTTAGGGCTATTAAAAGGCAAATTGAACGAGCACCGTATCGATGCCGATTTGCGCCAGGTTGCCCCTCGGGAAACCGTGAATGCCGGAGTGTTTAAAGTGGAGTTTTTCCGCATTACACACAGTATTCCCGATTCTATGGGTATGGCGGTTCATACGCCTGTGGGCGTCATTTTATTGATTAGCGATTTTAAAATCGATATGTCGCCCATTGATGGCCGTATGATGGATTTGGCCCGTATCGCCGCCTTGGGCGAACGCGGGGTTTTGTTGTTAATGGCCGACAGTACCAATGTGGAACGCGACGGCTATACCGGCAGTGAGAAAACCATCGGCTCTACCTTTGATAAATTATTTAATAAGGCGGAAGGACGCATTATCCTCACGACTTTTGCTTCCAATGTACACCGTATCCAACAAGCGTTATGGTCGGCGGAACGTTCCGGCCGTAAAGTGGCGGTGGTTGGTCGGGGAATGCAAAACGTTTGTGCTATCGCCCGGGAATTGGGCTATTTGCATATTCCTGACGATATTCTGATCGACGTAGATAAAGTGAATAGCCTACCCGCCCATCAGATTTTGATTCTAACCACCGGCTCCCAAGGGGAACCTTTGTCCGGTTTAACACGGATGAGTTCCGGCGAACACCGGCAAGTGCATATTATTCCTGGGGATTTTGTGATTATTTCCGCTACGCCGATTCCTGGTAATGAAAGAACGGTAGCTAAAACCGTGGACAACCTTTTTCGCCAGGGAGCCATGGTAGTGCATGAACGTAGCGAAGGAATTCATGTTTCCGGCCATGGTTCAAAAGAAGAATTAAAAATATTAATCAATATGGTCAAACCCCGTTTCTTTTTACCGATGCATGGCGAGTATAGGATGTTGTATAAGCATGCCCAATTGGCTCAGTTTTTGGGGATGGACGCGGAAAATACTTTTGTGATGGAAAACGGTCAAATTTTGGAAGTGGGCCGCCGTCATTGCCGGATTAACGGTTCCGTAACCAGCGGACAAGTGCTAATCGACGGCCTGGGTGTAGGCGACGTAGGAAATTATGTTTTAAAAGAAAGAAGACAGCTTTCGGAAAGCGGTATTATTATTGTTAACCTAGTATATAGCCGGAAACAAGAGCCGCATATTTTGTTTGGCCCGGAAATTATTTCTCGGGGATTCATATTTGAAAAGGAATATGAGCATATTATCGGTGAAGCAAAAGAAAAAGTGGCGGCTCTTTGCACCGATCAACGGCTCACAGACGGCAGTCTTTATGATTTGCGTAATCAATTGCGTAGCGTATTGGGAAGATTCGTTTTGGAGCGAACCGGCAGAAGACCGGTGATTATCGACGTGATCAATGAGGTGTAAGCGGCCCTGCCTAAGGAGGGTTGGCTATGTCCAATACGGAGGGATTCTTGTCCGGAGCGGCCAAATTGCGCAATGAATTAAATCCGGATATGGTACCTGAGGAAAACAATGATCAGAACGACGAACAGAGCAATACTTTAAACGATTATGGGGAATTAAAATTGCCGGTAATGCATGGCAATATTCATGTTATTACGATTATAGGCCAGGTGGAAGGGCACTTGATTATGCCGCCGCAAAATAAAGCCACCAAATACGAGCATATTATTCCCCAATTGGTGGCGGTTGAACAAAGTCCGGAAATCGAAGGCTTGTTGGTAATTCTAAATACCGTGGGCGGCGATGTCGAGGCAGGATTGGCTTTGGCAGAAATCATTGCTTCCATGTCCAAGCCCACGGTTTCCCTAGTTTTGGGCGGTGGGCATTCCATTGGCGTGCCTATAGCTGTGGCGGCAGATTATTCTTTTATCGCTCCCACCGCTACCATGACCATTCATCCCATTCGTCTTACCGGCATGGTGGTGGGCGTACAGCAATCTTTTGATTATTTGGAAAAGATGCAGGACCGAATTATCGATTTTGTGGCGCAACATTCCCATATTAGCGCCGCACAATTCCGGCAGATGATGACTACCACCGGAGAATTGGCCCGTGACGTGGGCACGGTGGTGGTGGGGGAATCTGCCGCGGCATGTGGTTTGATTGACCAAACAGGCGGTTTATCCCAGGCTATGAGTAAGTTGCGGCAAATGATTGACGAGCATAAGGCGGAACAACAGCATACGGCCCAGTCCTGCCAGCGGGAATCTCAGGGGCAGGATGTGCAACAAGACTGTAATGAGAAAACAAAGTCCGACCAAGGCGCTAACGCATTGTTTAAACGCCCTCACCGCTATTGGCGAAAGGGGGATAAACAATGATTTGGAGTATCATCAGCGAGGAAGAAATTTTTGCCGGTGAACCTATGAAAGTACCGGCCTTACGCAGCGTGGATTATCTGGGGAAACGTTTGCTTGTGCGTCCCGGCGCTGATGGGCAAGGCGAAATCGTTTCTTTACTCAGCACCGATCCAGCGGATTTTTTAGACGGTCGTTTGGCTCCAGGGACCAGAATTCGATTATAATCGCTCGACCGGCTATCCATGCTTTTACGATTCGATTTTCTTTGATTGATGAAATGGCTAAAAGTTTGGGATCAACTATAAAACAGCGTCTTTGCCTTTGTATAGACGCTGTTTTTTTGTTGCTTGCAGTATATTTTTTCCTTTTTTGTAGATAATAGTTTGCGTGAAAGCAAACTTGCTGACGATGGAGGTATTTATATGAAAGCCACTGGTATAGTGCGGCGTATCGACGATTTGGGCCGGGTGGTGATCCCCAAAGAAATTCGCCGTAATTTGCGAATTCGGGAAGGCGACCCTTTGGAAATATTTGTTGATCGAGATGGCGGAATTATTTTGAAGAAGTATTCGCCTATTGGCGAGTTGGCCAATTTTGCCAGGGAATATGCCGACGCAATGTTTGAGGTTTTGAATAAACCGGTACTGATTAGTGATCGAGATAATATCGTCGCGGTGTCCGGCGCGGCAAAAAAAGATTTTCTTGGCAAAAGTATCGGTAAATTGGTAGAGAAATCTATGGAAGAAAGACGGGCGGTTTTTAGCAATTCGCAAAGCGACGTTTCCCGCCGGGACGGCAATATCGTCGCCGATGACAAGGGCGAGGATAGCTATCGTTTTGATAGTGAAGTGATTATGCCGATTATCGCGCAAGGCGATCCTGTAGGAGCAGTGATTATTTGCGGCAAAGAAGATTTAGGGGAAACTGAACGCAAAGTAGCTCAGTCCGCCGCTGGCGTATTGGCCAGACAAATGGAGCAATAAACAAAGACCTTGGCCCAAATGGTCAAGGTCTTTTCTTTTGCCGCTGCCGCTTGCCGTCCAAATTAGAAAAAAGACCAGGAAAATATTTCTCTTTTTCCGCGGTTAAAAACCATATAATAGATCAAAAAATATGCTATAATAATTAAGACGATAGCCGCTTAAAGACTATCGTTTATTGCATGATGATTCATATATACAGGAGTATGGTATGACCCAGGAAAAAATTATCATTCGTGGCGCCCGACAACATAATTTGAAAAACGTGGATGTGGATATTCCCCGGGATCAATTGGTGGTGATCACCGGTTTGTCCGGCAGCGGCAAAAGCTCTTTGGCTTTTGATACCATTTATGCGGAGGGCCAACGTCGCTATGTGGAAAGCCTCTCTTCTTATGCCAGGCAATTTCTCGGTTTAATGAGTAAACCGGACGTGGATCAAATCGACGGCCTTTCGCCGGCTATTTCAATAGATCAAAAATCAACTAGTCATAACCCCCGCTCCACCGTAGGCACGGTGACGGAAATTCATGATTATTTGCGCTTATTATATGCCCGTATCGGCCTGCCTCATTGTCCCCAATGCGGCAAAGCGATTACCCAGCAAAGCGTGGATCAAATGATCGATATCATTTTACAATGGCCGGAAGGCAGCAAGCTAACGCTGGCCGCTCCATTGGTACGTGGGCGAAAGGGCGAGTTTCAGAAACTTTTTACCGATTTGCGTAGCCAGGGCTATGTGCGCGTGCGGGTGGACGGTGAAGTTATGGATTTGTCCCAGCCAATTGCGCTAAACAAACGGCAAAATCATAGCATTGAATTGGTGGTGGATCGTCTGATTGTGCGCCCGGGGTGTCAAAAAAGATTGGCGGACTCCTTGGAGTTGGCGTTGCGTATGGGGGACGGCTTGGCTATAACGTTTGCTGTTTCTCCTAGCGGCGAGCAGATGCAACGTATGTTTAGCCAAAATTTTGCTTGTCCGGATTGCGGGATTAGCATGGAAGAGCTTTCTCCCCGTATGTTTTCTTTTAATAATCCATTTGGCGCTTGTCCGGATTGCACAGGCTTGGGCTATTCTCAACATATCGATGCCGCCTTGATGATTAACGATGAGACGCTGAGTTTGCGCCAAGGCGCTTTGCTGCCGGTTCTGCGGGAAAACGGATGGTATTTTCGGCAACTATCGGCGGTTTTTGCCAAACGGGGCTATTCTTTGGATACGCCGTTTAAAGATTTGCCACAACAGGCCAAACAGGAAATTTTTTATGGCTGCGGTCAGGAAAAGTTTTCCGTATCCTTTGTGGACGAAGACGGAGATGAACAGATATGGCCTCGTCCCTGGGAAGGATTGGTACCCAATATTAGCCGCCGCTATCAAGAAACCAATTCCGATTTTATGCGCAGTGAATTTGAAAAATATATGCTGATTTCTACCTGTAAAACTTGTGGCGGCGCTAGATTAAAAGCGGAAAGCTTGGCTGTGACGGTAGGCGGCAAAAATATTGATCAATTGAGCCGTATGACTATCTCCCAGGCCTATGATTTTATCGATAATTTGCATCTTAGTCAACGAGAGCAAATTATTGGTCAAAGAATTCTCAAAGAAATCAAAGATCGCTTGGGTTTTTTGAATACGGTAGGTTTGGATTATTTAACGCTAAGCCGTAGCGCAGTTTCTCTTTCCGGAGGCGAAGCCCAGCGGATTCGTTTGGCTACGCAAATCGGTTCCCATTTAACCGGCGTTCTGTATGTGTTGGACGAACCTAGTATCGGCTTGCATCAGCGGGATAATCATAAATTGATTCAAGCTTTGAAAGAATTGCGGGACTTGGGCAATTCGGTTTTGGTTGTGGAACACGATGAGGATATGATGCGTGCGGCAGACTATTTGTTGGATGTGGGACCGGCGGCTGGCGAAGGCGGCGGCCGGATTGTTGCCGCCGGTTCTCCCGCTCAAGTTATGGCTAATGAAAATTCCATTACCGGCCAATACTTAAGCGGCAAAAAAGCGATTCCCGTTCCGAAAGAACGGCGTGGAGGTAATGGGCGCAAAGTGGTAATCCGTGGCGCGGCCGTTAATAATCTCCAAAATATCGACGTAGAGTTTCCATTAGGGATATTTATTTGCGTAACCGGCGTATCCGGATCGGGTAAAAGCTCTCTGGTAAACGAAATTCTCTATAAAGTATGCGCTAGACGTTTGAACCATGCCTATATAACGCCTGGCTCTCACCGTTCTGTGGAAGGATTGGAAAATTTAGAAAAGGTGATTATGATCGATCAATCGCCTATCGGCCGCACGCCACGCTCCAATCCTGCCACTTATACCGGTTTGTTTGATTTGATTCGTCAACTGTTTAGCGCAGTACCGGAGGCAAAAGCAAAAGGTTATAAACCGGGACGTTTTAGTTTTAATGTTCGAGGGGGTAGATGTGAAGCTTGCCAGGGAGACGGTATTATCAAAGTCAATATGAATTTTCTTCCCGACGTATATGTTCCCTGCGAAGTGTGTAAGGGCAAGCGTTATAATCGAGAAACTTTGGATGTGCATTATAAGGAGAAGAATATCGCCGATGTTTTGGATATGACCGTGGATGAGGCAACGACGTTTTTTGCCAATTTGCCTAAAATAAAACGGAAACTATCTACTTTGCAACAGGTAGGTTTGGGTTATATTCGCTTAGGACAAAGCGCCACCACTTTATCTGGTGGCGAGGCGCAGCGGGTGAAATTAGCTGCAGAGCTTTCCCGTCGTTCCAATGGGCGTAGTTTATATATTTTGGACGAGCCGACCACAGGCTTACATGCGGATGATATCCGCCGTTTGTTGGATGTGTTAAACCAATTGGTGGAAGCGGGGGATACCGTGGTAGTAATCGAGCATAATTTGGACGTGATTAAAACCGCCGATTATCTTATCGATTTAGGGCCGGAGGGCGGCGGCGGCGGCGGACGACTGATCGCGTGGGGCACGCCGGAACAAGTGGCGGAAAATCCGCAGAGCTATACCGGTCAATTCTTGCGCCAAGCGTTAAGCGATGCCGGGAAAGGGCTTGGCTATGAATGATACGTTGCGGCAAAAATTGGCGGACTTACCGGAAAGACCGGGTTGCTATTTGATGAAGGATGAAAATGGAACCATTATTTATGTGGGCAAAGCGGTAAATTTAAAAAATCGTGTTCGCTCTTATTTCCATTCTCCTGCGTCTCATGATGGAAAAACCAATTTATTAGTGGAGCATATTGCCGATTTTGACACCGTAGTGGTCAATAGCGAAGCGGATGCGTTGATTTTAGAGGCTAATTTAATTAAAGAACATCGTCCCTACTATAATATTTTGATGCGGGATGATAAATACTATCCCTATCTATGTTTAACCGTTAGCCAGCCATATCCTCGTTTGCTGGTGGCGCGCCGCGCAAAAAACGACGGTGATAAATATTTTGGTCCCTACCCAGACGTAGGAGGTATGCGGCAAGTGATGAAATTGCTGCAGGAAGTATTTCCGTTGCGTCTTTGCGCTAATCGTTCCTGGCCTAAAGGCCATCGAGCCTGTTTGAACGCTCATATAGGGCGCTGCCCGGCGCCTTGTGAAGGCAAAATTTCCCAGCAAGACTATTTGCATATCGTAGAGCAGGTGAATGATTTTTTGTGCGGCAAAACCAAAGGCGTGCTCAAACACATGGAAGAACAAATGCGTTTGGCCAGCGATGAATTAAGATTTGAAGATGCGGCGCGCTATCGGGATTGGGCAGAAAAAATTCGCCAAGTGCAAGCCCATCAACAACTGGATCTTAGCGCCGGCGGCGAAAATTACGACGTTCTCGCCTTAGCTAACGCCAATGAGCAGGCAGTGGCGCAATTGTTTTTTGTACGTCGTGGTAAAGTGGTAGGTAGGGAACATTTCTTTCTTACCAACCGGCAAAACGCTCCCTCGTCCATGTTGATTCGACGTTTTCTCCAGGAATATTATGGGGGAGGACAATTGATTCCACCGGCTATATATGTAAATGCACCGCCGGAAGATGGAGATTTGCTGGCATTGCAGTTTTCACAAGCCAGCGGCAGAAAAGTGGCGTTAATTTGTCCGCAGCGAGGAAATAAACGCCGTTTGATGCGTTTGGTTCAGGAAAATGCATCTCTGATTTTGCAAAATTTTTTACAGAGTCAAACGCAACGTCAGGAGGAAGAGGCGGCAGCCCTGGAGTCTTTGCGGCAAGTCCTGGGTTTGGAGCGAACGCCTAGCCGTATAGAGTGCTATGATATTAGCCATATACAGGGTACCAATATGGTAGGTTCGATGGTCGTATTTATCAATGGCGCTCCTGCGCCAAAGTTATATCGCCGTTTTAAAATCAAAACATTGTCCGGTAGCAACGATTTTGCCGCATTGCAGGAGGTATTGGCTCGTCGTTGGCGGCGCGGACGGGAGGAGCGGGAAAGCGGCAAACAACCTTTGGATTTCGGGCATTTTCCCGATTTGCTGGTTATTGATGGCGGTAAAGGCCAATTATCCTCGGTTTGTAGCCAATTGGCGGAATTGTCCGCCGGTCCCGTGCCGATTATTTCTTTGGCCAAACGAGAAGAAGAAATCTTTCTACCTGGTCAAAGCCAATCTTTGCGTCTGCCGGAAAATCATGAAGCCCGCAAATTATTGCAAAGAATTCGCGACGAAGCCCATCGTTTTGCCATCACATACCACCGGCGATTGCGGCAAAAATCGCAAACTCAGTCGATTTTGGATCAAGCGCCGCAAATCGGCGTCAAACGGCGGCAGGCTTTGTTGCAGACCTTTGGTTCTCTTAAACAAATTCGTCAGGCTTCTGTACATGAACTAAGCGCCGTTCCTGGTATGAACGAAAAGGCCGCCGCCGCTTTATTCGAATATTTGCATAACCGGCAGGAAAACGGTTAAGCCGAAACGAAATGGAAATCGGAACATAAAATTGTTTATTTGAAGTGGTGGTTATACGATGAGCGATCAGGATACAATCATACAAAACCAATCGGGCGAAAACACGCGCAATAAAGAAAAAATATTGATTATTACTGGCATGAGCGGCGCGGGCAAAAGCCGTACCATTGGCGCTTTGGAAGATATCGGTTATTATTG
>CASEQE010000043.1 GCA_949289995.1 uncultured Peptococcaceae bacterium | reverse complement strand
CTTTTCCTTCCGCATGGTTTCTACAACAGTTTTTTTGAATTCTGGAGTATATCTCTTGTTCGGTATTCCTTTTGGCATAGTAAAGCACCCCACTTGTTATTCAGTATAACATACTGTCTAACAAATGGGGTGCAGTTCATTGCCGGCGGCTGTTTTTTATACATTTATTTTGATCGGCATATCGCCCGGCTTGTGGGCAAATTGGCCATAGCGACGCGGCTTTTATGGAGCGAGCGTGGAGCTGTACTATATTTTCGCGGCTTACCGCCTGCGGGCGGGCCTAGCTTTTTGCCGTTTTCCAGGATATAGCCGGCGTGGGGAGGACGGATTTGGCTTTCGCCGGCAAACCCCTAGGGCGCAACCAAGCCTATGGCCGGCTAGGCGGGGGAGATTCGTCTATAGCGCATAGGGGTCGTTTTTCCGCCATGCCTTCCCGCCGAGGATATTTGGCGGGACATATTTCTCCGGCCACAATGTGACATAGATTACGTCTTTCTTCTCCTGGGGGTAAAACATAGGGCCAAATTTCCTGAATATGGGCGGAGAATTCGTTGATAGCCGGGGCGGCTTGTTGCAATTCTTCTTCCGCCCGCGGCCCTTTGTATAGAAATAGGTTTCCGCCCGGTTTTAGCAGGGGCATGGCATATTCGATAAAAATGCCGGCATGGGCCACGGCGCGGCCGGTTACCAAATCAAATTGCCGGTAGAATGGTTTTTGTTTGGCGGCGGTTTCCGCGCGCAACGGCAGAGCCTGGACGTTGGTTAAATCCATGGCCTGGGCGGTTTGCTGCAGAAAGGCGGTTTTTTTGGCATTGGATTCCAGCAGGACAAAGGAACATTGGGGCATAAGGGCGGCAAGAATTAAACCGGGAAAGCCGCCGCCGCTGCCGATATCTGCCGCCAAATCAGGCTGGCAAGCGGCGATTTTTTCCGCCGGTAGCAAACAATCCAAGTAATGTTTGACAATGGCGCTTTCCGGCTGACGAATGGCGGTAAGGTTAAATTTTTGATTGGCCTGCTGCAAAAGCTGCCAATGGCAGGCAAATTTTTGGCATAGCGACCGGTTTAGGTTTAGTCCTTGTTCTTGTGCCGCTTGGCATAAGGCGGCGGCAAAATCTTCCATGATTATTCCTCCTGGGATTATTCCTTCTGGACGGCGATAGAAAAATTAGTTTTGCGGATATGGCGATTGCGGAGGAGCCAAGACTTGGCATTGTTTCACATGAAACATTTGAAACATTTTTAGCCGACGACGGCAGTCGCTTTGCCACAACTGGCTTGCTTGGCCAAGACTCGGCATTGTTTCACATGAAACATTTTTGGCGGAGGAAAGAAAATTAGGCGTCGTTTTCCCCGGTTTTGTTTTGGGGATGGGTTTTTAACCATAGCAGCAACAGGTTTACGTCCGCTGGGGAAACGCCGCTGATCCGTCCTGCCTGGCCAATATTGGCGGGCTGGGTTTGGGTGAGTTTTTGCTGCGCTTCCGTGGAAAGACCCTTAATTTGCTGATAATCCATAGGCTGGGGCAGTGATTTTTGTTCCAACTTTTTAAATTTATCTACCTGGGCCTGTTGCTTGGCTATATAGCCTTGATATTTTACGGCAATTTCCACCTGTTCCGCCGCATCCGCCGCCAGCGGTTCCGCCGGCGGAAAATGGGCGGCGATATAGGCATAGTTGATTTCCGGCCGGCGCAACAAAGTTTCCAGACTGGTTTCCCGGTTGGCCGTCAAACCCAGCGCTTGCAGCTGCTTTTCCTTGGGATGATAGGCCTGTAGCCGTTTCATTTCCCCCTCCATCGCCGCTTTTTTGGCGGCAAAACGACGCTGCCGCTCCTCGCCGATCAGCCCATAAGCCAAACCGGTGGGGGTTAGACGCAAGTCGGCGTTGTCCTGCCGTAGGAGCAGCCGGTATTCGGAACGGGAGGTGAATAGGCGATAGGGTTCGTTTACCCCCTTGGTAATCAAATCGTCTACCAAAACGCCGATATAGGCCTGACTGCGATC
This sequence comes from uncultured Peptococcaceae bacterium, assembly GCA_949289995.1. Lineage (GTDB taxonomy): Bacteria > Bacillota > Dehalobacteriia > UBA4068 > UBA4068 > JAILCQ01. The sequence goes on along the minus strand of CASEQE010000043.1, from coordinate 4,853 downwards.
AAAGGTCAACGGCGGTAGCCCCAAACAGGCGGCAGCGGCATTGATTCCCGCCAGCAAACCCTGAGCCGCCGCTTCTTCATAACCGGAAGTGCCGTTGATTTGCCCCGCCGGGTAAAAACCGGCCCATTGTTTATGTTCCAAAGTGGCTTTCAGCGACAGGGGATCCAGACAATCGTATTCAATGGCGTAGGCCGGCCGCATCAAGGTAACGTTTTCCAGCCCTGGTATGGTGTGCAAAAAGGCCGCTTGCACTTCTTCCGGCAGGGAAGAACTCATGCCTTGCACATAATATTCCCGTTCGTTTTCCCCTTCCGGCTCCAAAAACAGCTGATGTGCATCGCGATCGGCAAAACGCACCACCTTATCTTCGATGGAAGGGCAATAGCGGGGGCCGATGCCCTCGATACGTCCGGAAAAAAGCGGCGCCCGATGAAGATTGTCGCGAATGATTTTATGGGTTTGGGGGTTGGTATAGGTGAGCCAGCAGGGGATAGAGGGGCGCTGAAATTCGCCGTCGCGGGTCAAATAGGAAAAGTATAATCCCTGCAGCCCAGGCTGAATTTCCGTTTTCGAGAAGTCAATGGTATTTTTATCCACTCGGGCCGGCGTGCCGGTTTTAAAACGGCGTACCGGTAAACCCATATCCCGTAAAAAACGACCTAAAGCCGCCGCCGGCGGATAGCCTGCCGGGCCGGAAGGATAGTCGTAATCGCCGATAATTACCCGGCCGGATAGGTAAGTACCGCTGGCTAAAATCACCGTTTCAGCGGCAAAGGCGGCGCCGTTTGCGGTGACGCAGCCTTTTATATGATTTTTTGCTTCATTTAAAAGCAGTTTTACCACTTCGCCTTGGCGAATGTCGAGATTTTCCTGCTCTTCCAAACGCCGCCGCATCAACCTCTGGTACAAAGCTTTGTCGATTTGCGCCCGCAGCGCCTGTACCGCCGGGCCTTTGCCGGTATTCAGCATACGAATTTGAATTTGCGCCTGATCGGTTATGCGGGCCATAGCCCCGCCCAAAGCGTCGATTTCCCGTACCAACACGCTTTTTGCCGCGCCGCCAATAGCCGGATTACAAGGCGCCATGGCTACGCTTTCCGGGCTCATGGTGATCAGCAGGGTTTTCGCTCCCATGCGAGCCGCCGCCAAAGCCGCCTCGCTGCCGGCGTGGCCGCCGCCGATTACCACCGTTTGATATATGCCGGCCAGATATTCCCCTGGCTGCAGCAGGGATTGATATTCCTCCATCCGTTCCATCCTCCGTTTTGCATGATCGCAACCGCCGCGCTGGTCACAGGCCGTTATTTGCCTACGCAGAAATTGCGGAAAATATCGTTTAGCACTTCTTCTCCCACTTCCCGGCCGCTAATCGCCGCCAAAGCGGTCAAAGCCGCCTCCAAATCTATGGTAATCAAATCCTGAGGCAAGTCTTCCGCCAGGGCTTGTTGCGCCTCCCGAATATGCCCGACGGCCAATTGCAAGGCCTGGCGCTGCCTGGCGTTTACCAGCAAACCATCCTCTTCCTGCCAAAGTTGGGCGGCGCCGGCCTTTTCTTTTAGCCGCGCCAACAATTCCGCCACCCCTTGCCCGGTTTTGGCGGATATGGGCAATATATCGGCAGCGGCAAAATCGGCGCTATAAAGGGCTTTCGCTTCCGCCAAGCGTTCCGCCGCCGCGTCTTGCTTGTTTAAAACCAGCAGCGTTTGGCCGGCGCAGGCCGAAGCCAAGGATAAAATATGCGGCCGGCTAAAATCCGCCGCGGTCAAATCTGCTACCAATAAAACGATTTGGCTGCGGGCCAAGGCTTGTCTGCTTTTGTCTATGCCGATTCGTTCCGGTTCGCTGATATCTTCGCCTTGGCGGATGCCGGCGGTATCCCGCAGCAGCAAGGGCAAGCCGTCCAAATCGATATATTCTTCCAGCATATCCCGGGTGGTTCCTGGGCAACTGGTGACGATCGCCCGGTCGAAACCAAGGATTTGATTCAGCAAGCTGGATTTCCCGGCGTTTACCGGTCCGGCCAGCGCCACGCCTAAGCCCTGACGCAGAATTTGTCCCGCCGGCGCTTTATCCAACAAGGCTTGCACCTCCGCCGCCACGGCCGCCAATTGTTCGGCGATATGCCGGCGCTGAGGTTCGTCCACTTCGTCGGGAAAATCCACCGCCGCGGTAATCGCCGCTTGTACGGCGGTTAAACGCCGTTCCAATTCGCCGATATGCTTGCCTAAGCGGCCTGCCAGTTGACCGGCGGCGTTACGCGCTCCCGCCGCAGTTTTGGCGGAAATCAAATCGCCGATGGCTTCCGCCTGACTCAAATCGATTTTGCCGTTTAAAAAAGCCCGCAGGCTAAATTCTCCGGCTTGGGCCAAACGGGCGCCATGGCTCAAAGCCGTAGCCAAAATTTGCGATAAAGATTGAGGTCCGCCATGGCATTGGATTTCCGCCACATCCTCCCCGGTATAAGAAGCCGGACCGGGCATATATACCGTTAACCCCCGATCGATCAATCGCCCCCGTTCATCGAATAAATCGTGCAGATATAAGCGGCGCGGTTGACGTCTTTGTTGTTCCGACAGAGGGATGTTTTGGCAGGCGGCCAAAATATCCGCTGCCGCCGGGCCGCTGAGACGAACGATACCAATTCCCCCCTGGCCCGGCGGGGTGGCGATGGCGGCGATGGTTTGCTGTTCATTGCTTTTCATAGAATCTCCTTTTTTTGCGTTTGGCAACGGCACTCCCTGAAATATAGGGGCCTAGCCGCTTCTTTGCACTCTGCGCCCGGCGGCTTGCCGTGGGGCCTAGCGGCTTCTCTGTGGGGCCTAGCGGCTTCTCTGTGGGGCCTAGCGGCTTCTCTGTGGGGCCTGCTGGGTCATTGTGGGGCCTGTTGGCTTGTTGTGGGGCCTAGTGGCTTGCCGTGGGGCCTGCTGGCTCGTTGTGGGGCCTGTTGGGTCATTGTGGGGCCTAGTGGCTTCTCTTTGGGGCCTAGTGGCTTCTCTGTGGGGCCTGTTGGCTCGTTGTGGGGCCTGCTGGCTTGCCGTGGGGCCCTAGTGGCTTCCGCTAAGCTTTTACGGGCAAGCTAAAGGCTGAATAAACAAAACGCAAGGCGGCATATGCCGCCTTGCGTTTGCGCCGGCTTGCGACGGTTGGGCAAAAAACGGGTTTGCCGTCGGCTACGGGCTAGCGCCGTAGCTGCCGCCGGAGGCCGGAATGAATTTATTCCAGGCCGGCAAAAGAATCCTCGTCATGGGCCGGGGTTTCTTTGATGGGAGCGTTGGGCGCTTTTTCTCCATTTCGCCGTTTTTCATTGCGGCGGCGGTAAATCACCACCCGGCGATAGGGTTCTTCGCCGCGGCTGCTGGTATCTACCCGTTTGTCGTTTTGCAGCGCCAAATGAACGATACGCCGTTCATGGGGATTCATCGGTTCAAATTCTACCCGTCTGCCGGTTCGCACCGCTTTGTCCGCCATTTTATGGGCTAGGGCAATTAAAGTCTCTTCCCGGCTGGCCCGATAATCTTCTACGTCCAAAACCAGGCGCACATGATCGCTGCGGCGCCGGTTTACCGCCAAATTGGTCAAATATTGTAAAGCGTTCAAGGTTTCTCCCCGGCGGCCGATTAGCAGCCCCAAATTGCCGCCTTGGAAACTTAGCCACAAAATGCCTTCTTTGATTTGGCTTTGCACCTGCGGTTGGCATTGCAGGCGTTGAAATACTGGCGTCAAAAATTCCATAGCGGCGGCGGTTAATTCCTCTGCCATCGGGCCTTCGCAAACCGGGGTCACATGGGCGTCGCCATGCGGGGCGCTTTCCCGTTTTTCCTCTTTGACCTCTTTGGTTGGTTTCACTCGTTCTTCTCGGCGGTTTTCGCCGTTATTTTTATTGTTTCTCCCGGTTTTGTTTTGGCCGGCGTTACGGCGTTCGCCGTTTTTGCCTTCCCGTTTGTCTCCGTCTTCTTCTTTATCTTCCTTGGCGGCGTTTTCGTTACGGGAGGTTTTCATCCCGCCGGGGCGCTGGCGGCGGTCGGTTTCGCCGCTGGCCGTCCAATCGCTATGTTCGCCCGATTGTGCCGGCGGGTTAGCGGCCGTAGCCGGTTGCGCCGGTTTATCTTTGGTCTCCACGATCACTTTCACCCGGGCATCCTTGTGGCCAATGCCAAAAATGCCGCGTCCGCCGAATTCCAATACTTCCACTTCTACGTTTTCAATGGTCGTGCCAGCTAAAATACAGGCTTTATCAATTGCTTCTTCCACGGTTTTGCCGCTGGCTTCATATTCCTTGCGCATAATCGTCCTCCGTTATGACCGGCCTATGTTGAACGGGGCCGGTAGGTTTACCGCAACCGTTGGTCGGAACAGGATGCCGTTTCGTCGTTTTCCAGCGGCGGATTGGCATCGTTGCTTGCGGTTTCGCCGCTGTCGGGCGCTGCGGCGCCGTCCTTGGGCGTAGTTACGGCGTCTAGATCCGCCGTTTTTTCCTGGCGTTTTTTGCCCAATCCCAGCAGAGATTTCAGATCCGGCGGCGGTTGAGGCGGAGCCGGCGGCTGGGTCAATGCTTGGTATTCCCGGCGCAGGCCCTGAATATCTACTTCTTTGCCGTCAGGCAGCAAACAGATTTCCACCACTTCGTCTTCGGTGGAATAGGGGTGTAGGCGCATTCTTTTTTGTTTCACCCGAATACCGCGGCGGGCCAACCAATGGTATAGATCTTCTCCTTCTTCCGGTTCGGCATCAAAATCCAATTCATCTTCGTCAAATTCGTCAACATTATTAACAAAATCGCCGTCTTCGGCATGATAGATTGGTTTTGCCGGTTTTTTGGGGGCTTTCTTTTTTCTTTCTATAGCGGCCGCCTT
>CASEQE010000042.1 GCA_949289995.1 uncultured Peptococcaceae bacterium | reverse complement strand
AGAAACGTTTTTGCCATATGCAAGGAAAGGGTATATATGCATAGCGGCGCTTGGCAAACAGGGGGCAGGGGGGGTATAATAAACACATCTATCTTTATGGAAGCCCATGATCACTGTGGCAAAGGCCAGAATGTGGCCGTGGAAAAGAAAAGGAAAGAGGTATATGCCATGAAAACCGATATTGAAATTGCACAAGCGTGTGAAATGGCGCGTATACGCGATATTGTCGCCGATTTAGGCGTGGAAGATGAATACTATGAACCATACGGATATTATAAAGCCAAAATTCATTATCGTTTTTTGCAAAACAAGCGTGATTTGCCATCGGGCAAGCTGATTTTGGTTACCGCCATGACGCCTACGCCTATGGGCGAGGGGAAAACCACCGTCAGCATTGGTTTGGCGGATGCTTTACGAAGAACCGGCAAAAAAAGTATTGTGGCATTGCGCGAGCCTTCTTTGGGGCCGGTATTTGGCGTGAAGGGGGGAGCCGCCGGCGGCGGTTATGCCCAGGTTATTCCCATGGAGGATATTAATCTGCATTTTACCGGAGATTTTCATGGAGTGGCGGCGGCTAACAACTTGTTGGCGGCTATGGTGGATAATCATATTTATCAAGGTAATGCTTTGGGTTTGGACGTACGGCAGATTGCCTGGCGGCGCTGCATGGATATGAACGACCGGCAATTGCGCAATATTGCTTGCGGTCTGGGGGGATTGACCGGCGGTATTCCCCGGGAAGACGGTTTTGATATTACGGCTGCCTCCGAGGTAATGGCTGTGTTATGTTTGGCGGAAGATTTAACCGACTTAAAGGCGCGATTGAGCCGGATGATCGTCGGCTATACCCGGGAAGGATTGCCGGTTACCGCCGGCCAACTGCAGGCTGCGGGGGCTATGGCTATGTTATTAAAAGATGCGTTAAAGCCCAACTTGGCGCAGACCTTGGAACATACGCCGGCGTTGATTCATGGCGGCCCGTTTGCCAATATTGCCCATGGCTGCAATAGTGTGATCGCTACCAAAATGGCATTGAAGCTGGCCGATTATACGGTAACGGAAGCCGGTTTTGGCGCGGATTTGGGAGCGGAAAAGTTTTTAGACATCAAATGCCGTATGTCTGGATTGCGTCCGGACGCGGTGGTGGTGGTGGCTACCGTGCGGGCTTTAAAACATCATGGCGGTTTGCCCAAGGCAGATTTGGCCACGGAAAATTTAGATGCTTTGGAAAAGGGTTTGCCAAATTTGTTGCGGCATATCGAAAATTTGCGCACGGTTTTCCATCTATCGCCTTTGGTGGCGATCAACCGCTTCCCAGGCGATAGCGCCAAAGAACTGGCATTGGTGCAGCGCCGCTGTGAAGAAGCCGGGGCGGAAGCGGCGATTAGCAACGTATGGGAGCAAGGCGGCGCCGGCGGTGTGGAAATGGCGGATAAAGTAGCGGCTTTATGTGAAAAGAAAAATGATTTTTGTTTTTGCTACGATTTGAATTTGCCTTTGGAAGAAAAATTGACCATATTGGCACAAAGAATTTATGGAGCGGATGGTATCGATTTATCCGATCAGGCCAAAAAGCAAATCGCTCATTTGAATGCCTTGGGCTTCCAGCATTTGCCTATATGCGTGGCGAAAACCCAATACAGTTTTAGCGACGATAAGAATAAACTAGCCGCTCCGCAGGGATTTCGTATCTTTGTCTCTCAATTAAAGGTAGCGGCGGGGGCAGGCTTTGTGATTGCGCTGACCGGTGACATTATGACCATGCCGGGGCTGCCGAAAAGTCCGGCGGCGGCGGCGATCGATATTGATGCCGACGGCGTGGTGAGCGGATTGTTTTAAGCGTTTTGTTTTTGGCGGCCGCCGCTGAGGAAGGACAGGTAGGATGGCGGCTGGGAAAAAGACGTTTTGGGGGTAAAACGGCGCGGCTTTTGTTTTGCCTTTACCGGCAACCGGCAACAAAATGCGAAAATACGGCAAATGAGTTAGAACAGAAAACATAGACAAAACTTTGTGAAAGGTATATAATAAAGACATCCATACCAATTTAATAAGCGCTTTAAGGAGGCTAGTTTATGAGCAAAAAAATGATGACAATGGACGGCAATAAAGCCGCTTCCTATGTTTCCTATGCCTTTACCGAAGTCGCGGCGATTTTCCCCATTACTCCTTCTTCCACCATGGCGGAATATGTGGATGAATGGGCTGCTCAGGGGAAAAAGAACATATTTGGTCGCCCGGTGAAAGTTGTGGAAATGCAGTCTGAGGCTGGGGCCGCCGGTGCCGTTCACGGTTCTTTGGCCGCCGGTTCTTTGACTACTACCTATACCGCTTCCCAGGGATTGTTGTTGATGATCCCCAACATGTATAAAATTGCCGGCGAATTGTTGCCTGGGGTTATGCATGTCTCCGCCCGTTCTTTAGCCACCCACGCTTTGAATATTTTTGGCGATCATAGCGACGTTATGTCTTGCGCCCAAACCGGCTATGCGATGATCGCTTCCGGCAGCGTGCAGGAAGTTATGGATATCGGCGGTGTTGCTCATCTGGCCGCTATTAAATCCCGTATTCCCTTTTTGCATTTCTTCGACGGGTTCCGTACCTCTCATGAACAGCAAAAAATCGAAGT
>CASEQE010000041.1 GCA_949289995.1 uncultured Peptococcaceae bacterium | reverse complement strand
CGCCGGCACATATTGCAAAATACACACAAAGCCCGACCATGTCAGGCAGGCTTTGCGTGTATTTTATTGCTCATATATAATTTGTAAAACCAATATGGTATGCCGAGGCGATTCTAGTTTAGGCCTCCAGGCCCAATTCTTTCATCGCTTGCTTGCGGGAAAGTTTTACTTTGCCGGTGGCTTTATCTACATTTATACATTTCACCCACATTTCATCGCCTTCTTTGCATACGTCTTCCACCTTTGCCACCCGTTTATTGGCCAATTCGGAAATATGCACCATGCCGTCCCGGCCTTCGCTACCCATAACCCCGGGCAAAATCTCCACGAAGGCGCCGAATTCCATAATTTTAACCACTTTACCTTTATAAATGCGCCCCACTTCCGGTTCGGCCACAATGGTTTCAATAATGGTTTTGGCCTGTTCGCCCATGGTTCCATCCACGCTGGCGATAAACACCCGTCCATCGTCTTCAATATCGATTTTGGCGCCGGTTTCTTCCACAATCTTTTTAATAATTTTACCGCCGCTACCGATAACGTCGCGGATTTTTTCCGGATCGATTTGTATGGTAATAATGCGCGGCGCATATGGAGAAAGTTGTTTTCGTGGTTCGGCAATGGCTTCCAGCATTTTGCCCATGATAAACATTCTTCCTTCCCGGGCTTGGGCCAAGGCGCGGGTGAGGATTTCCCGATCAATACCGGCGATTTTGATATCCATTTGAATCGCCGTTACCCCTTGAGCGGTGCCGGCGACTTTAAAATCCATATCCCCTAAAAAGTCTTCCATACCCTGGATATCGGTAAGGATGGTAATATCTTCCCCTTCTTTAATCAAGCCCATAGCGCAGCCGGATACCGGCGCTTTAATTGGCACGCCGGCATCCATCAAAGACAATGTGGATGCGCAAACACTGCCCATAGAGGTGGAACCGTTGGACTCAATAGCTTCAGAAACCAAACGCAAAGCATAGGGAAACACGTCCTCGCTGGGAATCACCGGCAACAATGCCCGCTCCGCCAAAGCGCCATGACCGATTTCCCGCCGCCCCGGTCCCCGCATGGGTCTGGTTTCGCCTACGGAATATGGCGGAAAATTATATTGATGCATATAACGTTTGCTGGTTTCCGCCGCTACGCCGTCCAGCATTTGCTCCTCGGATACCATGCCCAAGGTCAAAGCATTGAGAATTTGGGTTTGCCCCCGGGTAAACAAAGAGGAACCATGGGTACGGGCCAGCACCCCTACTTCGCAGCTAATAGGACGCACTTCCGTGGTTTTGCGCCCGTCAATACGGATTTTATCTTTGGCAATCAGGCTGCGCATGGTTTCTTTTTCCACCGTATACAGCACTTCGCCAATGGCTGCTTCCTGTTCTGGAAAGCTCTCTGCCAAAGCTTCCTGGACATTGGTATTGATTTCCGCAAACAATCCTTCCCGTTCTGCTTTAGGCAATTTTTCTTCTGAGCAACGTTTCATGGCAGTGCGAAAAGCTTCTCCGGACAAATTGCGCACCGCCACCTCCAATTCCGGATCAATTTCTTCTTTGACAAAAAGATATTTTTCCTTGGCCAACCCCATTGCCAAAGCTTCCGTACGAAAATCTTCGATAAACGCCACTATTTCTTTTATTCGTTGGTGGGCAAACATAATGCCTTCCAAGATTACCTCTTCAGAAACTTCTTTGGCGCCGGCTTCCACCATCATCACCGCATCCGCCGTACCAGCCACCGACAAATGCATCAGGCTGAGTTCTTCCTGGGCTTGGGTAGGATTGACGATATATTCGCCGTCGATCAAGCCGATGGTCATGCCGGCTATTGGCCCGGCAAACGGAATATTGGAAATGTGCAATGCCGCCGAAGCAGCAATCATTGCCGTCATATCCGGCGGGTTATCCTGATCTACCGATAAAACCGTAGCCACGACTTGTACGTCGTTGCGGAAGCCTTTGGGAAACAGCGGACGCAAAGGACGGTCGATTAAACGGGAGGAAAGAACCGCTTTTTCCGTGGGACGGCCTTCTCGTTTGATAAAACCGCCGGGAATTCTGCCCACCGCATACATTTTTTCTTCATATTCAACCTGCAAGGGAAAGAAATCAATGCCTTGCCGTGGTTGATCGCTCATGGTAGCGCAAGCCAAAACCATGGTATCGCCGTAGCTGGCAAAAATAGCGCCGCCAGCCTGTTTGGCCATGCGCCCGGTTTCCAAAGTAAGGGTACGTCCCCCTACTTCGATACTTTTGCGCAAAATATTGCTCATCTTATACCTCCATTATTCTTGTCCTATTTATTTTAACCTTTATTAATTCGGTATATTTATGTCATATCCTGCCCCTTATTTACAGCACCGCAAAAAGACGCGCCATATATCTGTCAAAGATACAAAGCCTGTCTTTAAAAATACCGCGATCTCCTAAAATCGGCCCAACAAAGATTGCTGTTTTGTATAATAAGCCGATAGCAGTCATCGGCTTATTATACAGCGGATCATATATGATGATATAATATTTTTTGTCATATGTAACCTTGACTTTACAAACGGCGCTTATTAAGGTGAATATATTTGCCATTGGCGGAAAGCTCACAATGTTATAAAAAGGAGAACATTGCCATGCCTGAACCCCTATTAAACGACAGTCAAATTGTAGACTTATATTTATCCCGCAATGAAACGGCAATTACGCAAACCTGCAAAAAATTTGGATCTCGTTTACAGGCTTTGGCCTATGGTATCGTCCGTGATCGGCAAACCGCTGAAGAATGTGAAAACGACACATATCTGCAAGCCTGGAACTCCATTCCACCCCATGAACCCCGGGAATATCTGTACGCATTTCTGGCACAAATTACCCGCCACGCTTCCCTGAATTGTTGCCGCCAGCGCAGCCGCTTGAAACGCAGCGCCATTTTATATGAACTCAGTGCAGAAATGGAACAATGTATTCCCGCCCCGGATGATATGGATAGCCGCTTGGATGATATGACGTTGGCGGAAGCCATAAATGGATTTTTGGCTACGCTGAATAAACGGCAAAGAGATATTTTTATCCGCCGTTATTGGTATCTGGATTCCATCGGAGAAATTGCCCAGCGCTTTATGCTGTCCGAAGGCAATATCAAAATCATATTATTTCGCAGCCGCAACCGGTTTCGAAAATTTCTTTCCAAGGAGGGTTATATCCTATGAGAGGCGGAGAATTATTGGACAAGATGAACTTTGTTCTACCAGCCTATATTGAAGCGGCGGATAATATGTCGCCAAAAGCCAAACCTCTTTGGCGTAAACGGCCTGTGGCGGCAGCCTGTATTGCTCTGGCCGCCATAGTGATCCTCTATTTTGTCTACCCTGCCCAATTGCCCACATCAATCTATTACGATTCCTCTCAAAATGGAAGCGGGCAAGAAATTGTTATTTCCCAATCCACTTCCGACGTATACAGCGATTTATGGCAGTTGCTGGCGGATCTAAGCGTCAATGAAAACCATGACGGCGACAGCCAAACGGAAGCCGTGCTTAAAAACACCTCCTGCTTTGGCAGCAATGGGGATGTGGAAGAGGAAAAAAACAGCTTGGTGGAAAATACCGGCGTGGCTTTGAGCAACAATGGCACATATGCCTATCATATCGGCGAAAACGCCGTACAAATTTCCCTGCTTAACGGCGAACAAACCAGCCCTGTGGGGAGTATAAACGTTTTGGCCGATGGTATTTTTGTCTGCAACAATACGCTCCTGGTGGTTTCCCAGTTTGCTTCCGGCAATAATGAACTGACAATGCAGTACCAGGTGAGTATAGGCTTATACGACATAACTGAGCCTCAAAAGCCGGTACTTATGGAAGAATATACGCAACTGGGCCAACTGACGGCTTGCTGGATGGTAAATGCGGAACTGTATGTGGTTACCAACGACGGTATATGCGCCTGCGGATGGTCGCGGCGCGAAGGCACAAGCCCATATTATCCACAACTGTCCCGAAACGGTCAGATTTTGCCCTGGAACGAAGAGAATATCTCCATACTGGGAGAGCCTACCAGGTTGCAATACACCGCCATTACGGTGATTAACGGAAATAGCCGCGAAGTGGTCCATCAACAAGCCCTGTACGGCGATATTCAACAATTATTCTACGGCGAAAATTATATCGCTGCAACGGTTGCCGGCAAAAACACAAACGCTGGGAAAAATCCAGAGATCTATATTTTTGACGGCCATTTGCAGTTTATAGGAAAAATCAATGCAACCAAAATCATCGAAACCGCAACGCAAAACCAACTGCAAGCTAGCCCATGGCAAAACGACTATCAGTTGCAAATCGTTTCACTTACGCAATGGAACGGCATATATCGCATTCTAGGCTCCTATAGCAACGGGCAGGAAAAAAACGGCAGTAGCTGGCTGATGGCAATCGCCGCCGATATGCAAACTGGTCAAAGCGGGCTGGCGCTGCTTTCTGCGGCAGAATATCCCCAAGCCGCCTTTACGGAAATTCTCTGGGAAGAAAATCGGGCGATTGCCTGTGTGCGCACCGTACAAGCTATATCCTCTGCCGAGGTAAATCAGGAAACCAGGTTCCTGTTTGTGGAATTTGACGGATTGCATGTCCAATTTTATGAAACGGAACTACAAGCCGATTATTTAAACGGCCGGGTAGGCTGTTCTTATGGAAATCCCCTGGGGAATTTTGCCACGCTTATTCCCATGGGTAATGGTATCTATCTGCGCTATTGCCATCTGGCGGAAGGCCCCGGCGGTTTCGACGTATTTGATTTTTCTGATAGCGCCGCGGCAAAATTGATCTATCGCAGCGACGCCTCCCTAAGCGGCAAGGATGCTTTCGACTATATTTGGTACGTTTATGACAACCAAACCTTTGGCACATTAAAGGTTTTACTGGGAGACGAAGACTATTTCAGAGATGTAAGGCTTTCCTGGTGCGTTTACAAATTAGAAATAGACCACGGCGTAAACCTGTCGCTACAAAAGGAATATCCATTGCAAGGAGAAATCAAAACCTTTTTCGGGGCAGATGACATAGGGTTTTCTCTGTTTACAACCGGGAAAACACTGTATTATGTTATGGAAAACATGTCTTGCACCGGCATTTTGCCCTAATTTTTTTAGGTTTTCCTTAAAAAGCAAAAAAGCAGCAGTCTTTCCAGCAACTGTATTCTTAATACACAGTTTTTTGCCGTAGCCCCTCCTCACCCCTTCCCCAAAACAGCCCGGAACAAAAGTGGTTTGTGGTTGCCAGAAAAAGCCATTCATGATATACTGGTAAAAAGGCCAATCGGCGTCTCTGCTATAGCGGCGCCGATTTCCCATCTATAGACAAAGAAGGAATTTACTTTATGACCGATTTTTTAGTTCGTCTGTTTATCAAAGATTATCAGCAGCTAAACGACATGAAAATTCGCGCCAAATACGGTTTTTTAGCCGGCATAGTGGGCATTTTATGCAATATTGTTCTCTTTGCCGCCAAATTAACCATCGGTATGCTTAGCGGCAGTTTGGCCATTACCGCCGACGCCGTCAACAATCTATCCGACGCTTCTTCTTCCATCGTAACGCTGCTGGGGTTCCGTCTCTCCCAAAAGCCGCCGGATGACGAACATCCCTTTGGGCACGCTCGCTTTGAATATCTTTCCGGGTTGGCGGTAGCGGCACTGATTTTGATCATTGGCTTTCAACTGGGCAAAGACTCCATCATGAAAATTATCGATCCTACGCCGGTGGAATTTTCCTGGCCTTTGGTTTTTGTCCTGTTGCTGTCCATCGCCATAAAACTGTGGATGTCCTTGTTCAACCAGAATATCGGCCGCCGTATCCACAGCGCCTCCCTGCAGGCCACCGCCGCCGATAGCCGCAACGACATGATCAGCACCGGCGCCGTATTGATAACGGCGATTATTGCCCATTTGTTTGATATCAACCTGGACGGCTATGTAGGATTTTTGGTGGCTATATTCATTCTCTACAGCGGCGTTGGCATAGCCAAGGAAACCATCAAACCGCTTTTGGGGGCGCCTGCCGACCCTCAATTGGTAGAGATGGTGGCCCGGGAAACCTTGGGCTTCGATTCTCGCATTTTGGGCATCCATGACTTGGTGGTGCACGACTATGGGCCCGGCCAACGCTTTGCCAGCCTGCACGCGGAAATCGATTACCGACTGGATGTTTTGGAAGCCCATGAATTAATCGACGATATCGAAAGAATGTTTCGCAATAAATTCAATATACAGCTAGTGGTACATTATGACCCAGTGGTCACCGACGATGCAGAATTAAACGAAATGAAAGCATTTGTTTTTCGCAAAGCCAAAGAAATCGACAGCCGCCTGCAATTGCATGACTTCCGCATGGTTCGCGGCAAGGAACACACCAATTTTATTTTCGATTTGGTGATTCCCCGGGAATTAAAAGGCAAGGAAAAAGAATTGCAGCGGCGTCTGGATGATGCGGTGCAACAAGCGGATATGAAATACTATACCGTGATTACCTTTGATGACCAAAGCTTTAACACCATGAGTCAAGAACCTATTGCCTGCGCCCTGGGGAACAACGGATAAAACCGCCGCATAAAGAACAAACAGGACGCCTCAAGCTTACGCAGAGGCGTCCTGTTTGTTTATAACACGCCGGACAATAGCCTTCCTGATATGTAGGACGGTTTATTCTTGCGCGTTTTCGTTTTCCAGATCTTGGTTTTCCAAGGCCGATTGCGCCTCGTTACGCTGTTGCGCTAAGGCATACAACGTTTCCGCATCGGCTGTCTGTGCAAAAGAATGGACAATATCGTCGAGCAATTTTTTTTGCTCGTTATAGGTTTGCAAAGGCGAACAAAAAATCACATAATATTTGATAGCCGGATCTTGCCGATAGACCAAGATATCCAATACATAACCCTGCCCGGCAGCGTCATGACAAATATAACTTTGCCGGCATTGATCCGTTTGGCTTTGGCAATCTTCTACAGCATAAGATGCAAACAAATTGGCGGCAATGTTTTCCGCTAACATCTCGTTAATTTCTTCCAGAGAATAGTATTCCACGCCGCCCAAATCGTTCACCAGCGTTAAAGAGATATCCCCTTCCGCATTGCCGAATACCGTTTCCGTATCGTTTTCTTGTAGGATTTGCCAAGTATCCGGCAGGACGATTTGATAACCAGCCGGGTTTTGATAAGTCTGGCTGGCAGCATAATCCAAACCGCCGCAGCCTGCCAAAGAGAGGCATAACGTCGCGATACACAACAAATAAAAACAATTTTTTTTCATGCAACCCCCTACGTTCCTATATGATTTTCCGCATCTCCCGCCGCAGCCTGCAATAGCATACGCAAACTTTGTTCTACTGCCGCCTGGCGTATTTCCCGCCTTTCGCCGGCAAAACGGCGTTCCACAACCGTAGTTTTACCGCCGCACAACAATCCGATATATACCAGCCCCTGGGGTTTGCAGCCGCGACCGCCGTCGGGATCGCTCGGCCCGGGGCCGGCGACGCCGGTGACCGATAGGCATATATCCGCCTGACTCAAGGCGTATAGCCCCCTAACCATCGCCGCGGCGGTTTCTGCGCTAACCGCCCCAAATTCGGCTAAGGTTTCTTCCTCTACTCCCAGCAAGCGTTTTTTCATTTCATTGCTATAAGTTACCACGCCGCAACCAAATACCTGGGAACTGCCTGGTATTTCCGTCAGCGCCCCTGCAAGCAACCCCCCGGTGCAAGATTCGGCTGTAGCCGCCGTAAGGCCCTTTTCCCGCAATATTTGTACCGCTTTTCCAGCTATTTCCATGTTTATCATTCCACCTTTATGATTGTAAATGCCGCCAACCTTTGCGAAAATAATCATAACCGGAAACAATCGTTAGCAATACCGCCAGGATCATTAAAATTTGGCAAATCGCCATATAGAGCGGCTGCGGCCACCACGACAAACGGCTAAGCAGCAAAGCGGTAATCGCCAACAACTGGCTGGTAGTTTTCCATTTTCCCCATTGAGACGCGGCGATCACTTCTCCTTTGGCAGCCGCCACAATTCGTAAGCCGTCCACAGCCATATCCCGCCAGAGAATGATCAGCAAAACCATAACCGGCAACATATCTTCTGCCACCAAGGCGGCTAATGCGCTAAGTACCAACAATTTATCGGCTAAGGGATCAATAAATTTACCCAATGTGGTGATTAAACCGCGTTTACGGGCAATTTTACCATCTAAAGCATCGGAAATGGCAGCCGCCACAAAAATCACAGCCGACCAGGCTTCCCCATAGGGCAAAAAGAAAAAGCATAACAAAAAAACCGGAATTAAGGCAATACGGCAAAATGTAATTTTATTTGGTAAATTCATACCAATTCCCCCACTAAATCAAAGGTATCCGCGCTGACGATACGTACCGGCGCCCAGTCCCCTGGCCGCAAGTTTTTTCCCCGGAAATAAATGACGCCGTCTACCTCCGGAGCCTCCGCCCAACTACGGCCTTTATACCAACCCCGTCCATATTCCGCCTCGGCGGAACCGTCGGTCAACACGCAAACCTGTCTCCCGATCCATGCCTGCCGCTTGGCGGCGGTGATTCGCGCCGCCTTTTCCATCACCGTTTGCAGGCGATACGCTTTTATATCCTCCGGGATCTGATCCGCCAGAACGGCGGCAGGCGTATCCTCCTCCGCAGAATAAGCGAAAGCCCCCAACCAATCGAATTGCGCCTGATCCAAAAAATCTAACAAATTGGCAAAACGTTCTTCCGTCTCCCCAGGAAAGCCTACCATAACCGTGGTACGCAATACCGATTGGGGTAATATTTGACGAATCAATGCAATTTTTTCCAAAATTTTCTTTTTTCCATCGGGGCGGTTCATAGCCGCCAATATATAATCATCCCCATGTTGCACAGGAATATCAAAATAAGGGCAAATCTTTTGATTGCTTGCCATCACATGCAACAATTCTTCGTTTATATCGCTTGGATACAAATATAATGTGCGAATCATTTCCAGAGGCAATGCGGCCAATTCCTTTAACAGCTGGGCCAATCTAGGCTGGCCATATAAATCCCGTCCATATCCTGCGGTATCCTGGGCTACTAGCACCGCTTCTTTCACGCCCTGCTTTGCCAATAGGGCGGCTTCCTGCAAAATATCTTCCATTGGCCGGCTGCAATAGCCTCCCCGCAATTGGGGAATCAAACAGTAGGAGCAGTGGTGATCGCAACCCTCGGCAATTTTGATATAGGCGCTATGCGCCGGCGCCGCCCGCCGACGGCACAAATACCAATTTGCCGGCGCGGAACAAGCGGAAAGGGCAAAACGTTCGCCGATTTGCCGTAATAAGCCGGCAAAATCCCCCGGCGGCACAAAGATATCCACTTCCGGCATAGCTTCCGCCAATTCCTTTGCATATTTGCCGGCCATACAACCGGCGCATACCAGTAGGCGGCACCGTCCCTTTTCCTTATATTGCGCCAGCTGCAGCATAGCACCAATGCTTTCTTCCTTGGCCGCTTCAATGAATCCGCAAGTATTGACGATAATCACCTGGGCCTGCTTAGGATCTTCCACCAAAGTATAGCCGGCCTGCGCCAAAGCGCCGGCCATAGCTTCGCCATCCACCTGATTCTTTGCGCAACCCAGGCTTAATAGATATGCTCGAATGGTCATTGTTTTTTCCCGATACAGCGTTTATTCGCTGCCATACAATTCTTCAAATTCTTCCATCGTCATCAAAATATCCCGGGGTTTGGCGCCTTTAGGGCCGCCGACAACCCCTTTGGCCTCCAGGGTATCGATCAAACGGGCGGCCCGTGGATTGCCAATAGCCAATTTTCGCTGAAGAAAAGAAGTAGAGGCCTGACCCGTGCCAATAATAACCCGTCCAGCCTTAACAAACAAATCGTCCACTTCCCCGCCATCCCGCTCCGCCGTTTGCTCTATGGCTTCGGCGGCAGCGGTTGCCGATTGGGAAAAGCAAGGCGCGGCCTGCTGCGAGCAATACTGAATCAGCCGTTTGATATCCGCTTCATCGATAAAGCTACCTTGCACCCGCATGGGCTTATTCGATCCCACCGGATGATACAGCATATCGCCCCGTCCCATCAGTTTTTCCGCGCCGCCCATATCCAAAATGGTACGGCTGTCCATATAAGAAGAAACAGCAAAAGCGATACGGGAAGGAATATTGGCCTTAATCAAACCGGTAATGACGTCTACCGATGGGCGCTGCGTAGCCACCACTAGATGAATACCGGCCGCACGGGCCATTTGGGCGATGCGGCAAATAGCTTCCTCCACATCATGCTTGGCTACCATCATCAAATCCGCCAATTCATCGATAATCACCACAATTTGCGGCAAAGCGGCGTCTGGATTGACCTGATTATAGCCTTTAAAATCTTTTACTGCCGCGCCAACGAATAAGGAATAACGGTTTTCCATTTCGTTAACCACCCATTTTAGGGCGTTAGCGGCTTTTTTATTGTCGCTCACCACCGGAGCCAATAAATGAGGTAAGGTATTGTAATTGGTCATTTCCACCTTTTTGGGATCGATCAACAACAATTTCACCTCGTCGGGCTTCGCTTTATATAAGATACTGCAAATAATAGAATTGACGCAAATACTTTTGCCGGAACCGGTGGCACCGGCAATCAACAAATGGGGCATTTTTGCCAAATCGCCAACAATACATTCGCCGGCAATATTTTTACCCAATGCAAAAGAAAGTTTGGCGGAACTATTTTGAAAGGCGTCGCTTTCGATTACTTCCCGAAAATATACGGTATCAATATCTTTGCGCGCCACCTCGATACCAATGGCGCTTTTACCGGGAATCGGCGCTTCAATGCGTACCCCTTGGGCCGCCAAAGACAAAGCGATATCATCGGCTAAACTGGTAATTTTCGCTACTTTTACCCCCGGCGCAGGCTGTAACTCATAGCGGGTAACCGCCGGTCCGGCCACAACCTGCGTAACCGACGCTTTAACGCCAAAACTTTCCAAAGTTTTTTCCAATACGCCGATAGAATCGTTAAGCATTTGATTCATCTGCGGATTGCGTTTTCTCTTGCCTTTGGTAGTCAAATCAAGCGGCGGCAAACGATAATCCGCCGCCGCCTCCCGGCAACTTTGGGCCATATCCGCCACCGTTTCCTGAGCGGCGGCCGGTGCAGGTTGCGCAACCGTTGGCGAAGAGGTTAACGGTTGGAATACCGCTTCGGCATCGGCGGCAGGCAAGCCGGAATCGATTGGCGCTTCCCCTTCCATAGCTGCGCATACCTGGGAAGGCGCAACGGTTTCCGGAGAAACGGCGGTTTTTTCTGGCGGTTTCGCCTGCGGTTGCATAGCCGCCAATGCAGCGGCAGCCAATTCGTCGGCGCTTGCGGTAATATCCGGTAAATAATCTCGAGAAAAAGCGGTATTGGGCGGCGGCGGCGCGGCAACGGTTTTCTTCTTTTTATCACTAATCACCGGCGCCGGATCCTGATCATGGGTAACGATCAATGGCGAGCGGCGGGTGGGCGCCGGGGCCGGCGGCGCCTCTTCGCGCCGGCTTGCTCGTCTGAGCGAGGCGTCATCTTCCACATCTCCATCACGCCGGCTATAGCTTAAAGTACGGCCCAGGGAAACAAAAATGCCGCCGATACTGCGCAAAGCGCCGATCAACGAGGCTTCCAAGGCCAAAAGCAAGCCTGCCACGGATAAAGCGATCAACAAAATTGCCGCGCCAATACGCCCAAAAGCCTGCAATAAAAGAAAACTAAGCAAAGCGCCTAATACGCCGCCGCCGCTACCGGCGGAAGCGGCCACATAAGCGCCAAAGGTAGACAATGGTTGATCCAAATTTAACAACGCCAGCACGGACCAAAATAGCAAAAACAACCCCCAATAGCGAGAAGCGGCATGCAAACGGTTGCGATCGATACAAATCAACACGCCAAAAACCAAAAGAAAGATTGGCAAACCAACGGCCCCGGCCCCGGCCAAAAAGACCATAGCTTTAAGACACCATAATCCGATCGTACCCACGGCGCCGGTTTCCGCATTGGCTACATCGGGGGTAAGCAAATAGCTGATCAGCAAAACGATGGCTAGAGCCAAAACTCCCAGGCCAATCAATTCTTTGTTACGCGCCATATCGGCGGGATTGGCATTGGCGCGCTTGACAGATTTGTTGCCGCCGGTTTTGCCGGCACTCTTCACATTGCGTTTTTTACCGCTACTTTTTTTGCTCTGCCCCATAATAAGCTCCCATCAGCTCCCATCTTTTTTTCAAAGCCGGCGTGCCTCCCGGCCTTTGCCTTCATTATCCCCAAATCCACTGCCGCAACAAAACGATTGCCGCCAAAAGCCAGCAATACAGAGAAAAATAACGCAAATGGGCTTTTTCCAGCAATTTAATAAAAAAGCGAATCGCCCAATATCCCGATACGGCCGCCACAGCGGCGCCCAATATATACGTCCAGGAAATCTCCAAGGATTCCGTATGCAGCATATCCAAAACTTCCAAAGCGCCAGCGCCTAAAATGGCCGGAATGGAAAGAATAAAAGAAAATTTGGCCGCCTCGCTGCGTTTCAAACCGCACAAAATAGCCCCGAATATCGTGGAGCCGGAACGGGATAATCCCGGCGTAATCGCGCAGCCCTGGAAAAAACCTACTGCCAAAGCATGGCCAAATCCCATTTCCTCAATGGTTTTCTCGCCATGAAAACGGTCGGAAATCCAAAGCAAGATACCGGTGACGCATAAAGCGCAGGCTACTGCCGTCAGCGAAGAAAACAAAGCGGTAAAGAAATCGTTCAACAGCAAACCCATCAAAGCGGTGGGTATACATGCCGTCAACAACAAGGCGGTAATTTTACGAAACGGCCGTTTAAGAATTCCCCAAATATCCGCCCAAAAAGCAGTAAAAACCGCAATCAACGTCCCCAAATGAACAAAAACGTCAAAAATCAATACATGTTCTTCTATTCCCAATAAAGCTTGAGCAATAACCAAATGTCCGGAGCTAGAAACCGGCAAAAATTCCGTTAGTCCCTGCACCAAGCCCAGGACCACAGCCTCCCATGCGGAAATTGTCAAAACAAGTCCCTCCAAGCGTAAAATAATTTTCTTTCATCATATTATTTTACTTCAAAGCAAAATATAAATCAACTTCCAAAACGCAATAAAAATTGCCGGCAATATAGTCTTGCCCCGCTCTATCTGGACACAACAGTCAAAAGGCTGAACGGTGGCTTGCCTATTTTCTCAACCATGAAATCAACCGCCGCGAAAACCGCCACAGACCCTATGCCAGCCGCCCAGCGCCCGTAAACAAACTAGCGCAGATAAAACAAAAATAACCGCCTCGGAATTTTATTCCAAGCGCGGCGATTGACGGCGTCGCCTTGCAGCTGCCGTCCAACTCCCTTTCGCGTTATGCGTATTCGTCCTACGTATAGTCCCAGGCCGGAATTTGCCGGCGGTATATGTCGAAATCGCCGCCTCAGACGGCCGGCGCATCGCTGCGGCCCGTCTTGTATATGCGGCCAGAGAGAACAACCGGCGGCTATTTCCAATAGCCAAGATAAAAAAAGAGGCTTGCTTTCCAGATAAGCAAGCCTTTGGCGCTGTTTACAGTTGGTTATACGCTTTATACAGATTGGATTTTTTTCTGGCGGCGGCGTTTTTATGGATTACGCCTTTGGCCGCGTTTTTATCCAGCACGCTAACGGAGGCCAGCAGTTCCCGTTGGGCGGCGCTTTTATTACCGTCTTCCACGGCGGCGGCAAATTTTTTCAGTTGGGTTTTCATTTTGCTTTTGGCGGCCATATTTCTATTCTTTCTTACTTCGGCAATAAGCACCCGTTTTTTAGCAGATTTAATGTTGGGCATACAGTCACCTCCTAACGCGAAATACTACAGTTTTTATAAAAGGAAATTTTATCATCTGTTTACACGCAAAAGCTATTTTATCATATGGAAAATAAAAAAGCAATAGTTTTTATAAAGGAAAGAATCGCTATGGGTAAAAGCCGCCGTCGACAGGCCGGGCATACCAAGCCTAACGGCGGCGGGCAGAATATGTAACCTACCGGCCGGTTCGGCTAGGGCGGAAGGAAGGGCAAAATGATTGTGCCGGCGGCGCCTTCTTTTCCTAAGGGGGGAGGGAGCGGGTTCCGTTTCATGAACGGGGCGCAATGCCTCGGGCATAGCCAATTCTATAGATGAATTGGTAGCATAGCCCGAATCGGTAGCATTGCCGCCAACGCTGCCAATCATGTTCATAACCGTCTGTGCGATAAAAATCAACGTGGCCGGTAAAGCCGCTGCATACGAAAGAGCAACAAAGGCTCTCATTCGTTCCGCCATCCGAGCATCACAGGCTATCTTCCTTCTACCGTCTTTGCCGCTACCACGGCAAACTTTTCTGCCTATCGTAGGCAACTAGAAAAAATTCGTCGATCTATTGTCCGCTTTTCCCTAGTCTTAGCTTTTGACTAGCGATAAAATCAAAAAGAAAAACCACAAAAAGCAAAACGTTCTATACCAAAAAGGCATTTTTATGTTATAATAAACGTAATAGATTAGATAATGACAAAAAATTTATCTATTTTATCTATAATAAATACGATTTATCGACAATGGAGGCAAAAAAATGACCGTTTATTTGGACAACAGCGCCACTTCTTTTCCCAAAGCGCCTGGCGTGGTTGCGGCGATGGCCGATTACCTAGAAAACATCGGTTGCAATATCAATCGCGGCGGTTATACCAAGGCCTACGGGGCGGCCTATACGGTTTTAGAAACCAGAGAGCTCATCGCCAGGCTGTTTCATTTTTCAAAGCCGCAAAATGTGATTTTCACCGCCAACGTCACTGCTTCTTTAAATTATCTAATTAAAGGATTGCTGGCAAACGGCGGGCGTTTGCTAATTACGCAAATGGAGCATAACGCGGTAATGCGTCCATTGCGGCAAATGGTGGTGGAAAGAGGCGCCGCCTATACACAAATCCCTTGCGACCGCCAAGGAAAAATCGATTTGGCGGCAATTCCCCGGCTCATTACCCCAGACGTCAAAGGCATTTTGGTTACCCATGCTTCCAACGTCTCCGGATCTATCGTGCCCATCGGCGAAGTGGGAGAAATCTGCCGCCGCCATGGGCTACCGTTTATGGTCGACACTGCCCAAACCGCCGGAGCGATAGACATCGATATGGAAGCCATGCATATTGACGCATTGGCCTTTACCGGCCATAAGGGCTTACTGGGTCCTCAAGGCATCGGCGGTTTTGTCCTCACAGATGACCTGGCGCAGCAGTTGCCCCCATTGCTTAGCGGCGGCACCGGCAGTTTTTCCGATAGCGAAGACTATCCGCAAATTCTGCCGGACAAGTTTGAGCCGGGCACATTAAACCTCCCCGGCATATATGGTCTTAACGCCGCCTTAAAATATATACAGCAGCAAGGGCCGGCCAATATCCGCCGGCAAGAAATGGCATTGTGGCAACGATTCTATGATGGCTGCCAAAAATTGCCCCAAACCAGAATTATCGGCCCCGGACAAGCGGAGCATAGCACGGCTGTAGTTAGTTTGGATTTTCTAGATCGGGATAATGCGGAAATTTCTTTTCTTCTGGACCAAGATTATCAAATTATGACCCGCTGCGGCATTCACTGCGCCCCGTCCGCCCATAAATGCTTCCACACCTTCCCCCAAGGCACCGTACGCTTTTCTTTTAATCATTTTAATACCCCGCAAGATGTAGATACCGCTTTAGCGGCTTTAACAGAAATTTTGTCCAGGTAGGCTCCCATGGATATCAAACAATGCATTAAAGAACAAAAAACCTATTTTCAGCACGGTCATACGTTGTCCCTAAAAAGCCGTCTACAGGCTTTGGACAGTTTGGAACAACAAATTCGCCTGCAAAAGCAAGAGCTTTTGCAGGCTTTAGCCGTAGATTTAGCCAAACCTGCCCAGGAAGCCTATATGACGGAAATCGGTATGATTTTAACAGAATTGCGGATGTATCGCCGACACTTGGCAAGCTGGATGAAGCCGCAAAAGCGTCCTACGCCAATTAGCGCCGGCCCTGGCCGCAGCCGGATCATTCCTCGTCCTTACGGTGTGGTTTTGATTATGTCTCCCTGGAATTACCCGCTGCAACTGTCTTTGATCCCCCTAATTTCCGCCTTGGCCGCCGGCAACTGCGCCATAGTAAAGCCGTCGGAAGATGCGCCGGCCAGCGCCGCGGCGCTAGCCGCTGTATTAAAGGCGGCGCTCCCCCCTCAGTTGGTACAGATCATTCAGGGCGGCCGAGAAATCAATCGCCTGCTTTTGCAGGAAAATTTCGACTATATTTTCTTTACCGGCGGCGCTACCATGGGCAGAATTGTTATGACGCAAGCCGCCGCCTCCCTAATTCCGGTCACGCTGGAATTAGGCGGCAAAAGTCCATGTTTGATTACCGAAGATGCGGATTTGAACCAGGCGGCAAAAAGAATTCTCTTTGGCAAATTGCTTAATGCTGGGCAGACCTGTGTGGCGCCAGATTATGTATTGGTGCCCCGTAACCAAGGGCAAGCGTTTGTCTCAAATTTGGAAAACTGGCTAAAGACTTTTTTTGCCGGACAGAATCCACTATTTCTAGAGGATTGGCCAAAAATTATTACCCCCAAACATTTTCAGCGTTTATTGGCCTTGTTACAAGATGGAAATATTGCTGTCGGCGGTGACTGGGATGAGAAAAAAAGAAAAATTCAACCCACCATCCTCTATCCCGCCTCATTTGAACAAGCAGCCATGCAAGAAGAAATATTTGGTCCTTTATTGCCGGTAATTCCCTATGACAATGTATCCCGGGCCATTGAACAAATCAATGCCCGTCCCCATCCTTTGGCCCTATATGTATTCTGCCGGGACAAAAAACATGCGGAACAAATTTTTAGCCGTATTCCCTGCGGCGGCGGCTGCGTAAACGATACCATTATGCATTTGGTAAATTTGCATTTGCCTTTTGGCGGTGTCGGCGAAAGCGGTATGGGCGCGTATCATGGCAAAACCGGTTTTGATACGTTTAGCCATTATCAGAGTATCTTCTATAAATCTTCGCCGGATTGGCCGCTACGTTACCGTCCTTATACGCCGCGCAAACGGCAATGGATAGAAAAATTGCTCAAATAAGTCATGCTACCCCAATCATTTCGCCGCCTAATGCGCCGCCTGTTTTGGCGCCGCATTAGGCGAATTTTCGTATTATCCAGAATCGCTAGCAACCGAGCTTAAACGGCGTTTTGGCATATTTACGCCAACGCAAAAGCAAAGAGGAATTGATAATAACCGCCACGGAACCGGCATTGTGCACCAAAGCCCCGACTACAGGATTTAAAATCCCCGTAATCGCCAAAAAGATAGCCAAAAAATTTAATACCATGGAAAAACTAAGATTGCAGGCAATGGTTCGCATCATTCGTCGGGACAGAGCAAACAAATGGGGCAATTCTTTGATTTCATCGTCCACCAGCACAATATCCGCCGCTTCCACAGCAATATCGCTGCCTATGCCGCCCATAGCGATACCAATATCCGCTATTTTCAGCGCCGGCGCATCGTTGATACCGTCGCCGATCATACATACCGCTTCCCCTTGACGCCGGCTGGCCTCAATATACGTCAATTTATCCTCCGGCAAACAATTGGCATGAATTTCGTCAATAGCCAATTGCTTGCCGATAGTGGCGGCTGCGTTGGCATGATCGCCAGTAAGCAGCACGCAGCCTACGCCCAATCGCTGCAAACGCTGAATGATTTCGCCGCTTTCCTGACGAACGGCGTCGGCCAATACTATATATCCCAACAAATTTTGCTTCGACGCAGCATAAACCACCGTGGCGCCTTGCGCAAAATAATCCTGGACTTCCCGATCTATAGCTTCCGGCACCAAGATACCCTGGGAAAATAACAATTTGTCATTACCCGCCAATATATTTTGACCGTCCACGGTTGCCGTCACCCCTTCGCCGGGTATCATCTGAAAATCCGTGGTTGGCAAAAGGGAAATTTTTTCCTTTTGGCTACAGGATACAATCGCCTTTCCTAAAGGATGTTCGGAAAACTGTT
This sequence comes from uncultured Peptococcaceae bacterium, assembly GCA_949289995.1. Taxonomy (GTDB): domain Bacteria; phylum Bacillota; class Dehalobacteriia; order UBA4068; family UBA4068; genus JAILCQ01. The sequence goes on along the minus strand of CASEQE010000041.1, from coordinate 9,023 downwards.
CAGCGGAAGCCAACAAACGATACAGCCGCTGGCGATCGACAGTAGGATCGATGCTGCGGACCATTTTTACCTCCGGCTTGCCATAGGTTAGCGTACCGGTTTTGTCAAAGGTAATCTTTGATACTTTTGCTAACCGCTCCAAGGCATCCCCTTCCCGTACTAGAAACCCATGTTTGGTCACATTACCAATCGCCGCCATGATGGCGGTAGGCGTAGCCAATACCAAAGCGCATGGACAAAATACCACCAGTATGGTCACCGCACGAATCATTTCGCCGCTGATCGCCCAAGTCAAAGCGGCGGCCGTTAGGGCGATCACCACAATCCAAACCGCCCATTTGTCGGCCAAGCGGACAATTTTCGCTTTTCCCGCATCGGCGGACTGAACCAAACGAATCATCCGTTGGATGGAGCTATCTTCCCCTACGTGCGTCGCCTCCATTTCAAAAGCGCCAAACTGATTCACGCTACCACTGAACACCTGATCGCCTATGGTTTTATCCACTGGCAAAGATTCCCCGGTGGTTACCGCCTGATTGACGGATGTTTGACCGCGAACAATTACCCCGTCTACCGGCACGGTTTCGCCGGGCAACACCCGTAAACGATCGTTGATTTGCACCTGTTGGGCGGGGATGATTTCTTCCTCGCCGTTATGCATCCTTCTGGCGCTTTGCGGCGTCAGATTCACCAGCTTTTCAATACCCGCCCGGGCCTTTGCTACGGTTAAATCTTCCAATAAAGCCCCCAGTTGCATAATAAACGCCACTTCGCCGGCAGCAAAATCTTCTCCTATCCACACGGAGGCAATCAAAGCCAAAGAAACTAACACGTCCGCCTTAATATCAAAAGCGGTAACCAGCCCTACCACCGCTCCTAACACAATGGGCAAACCACATAATACAATTGCCACCCAAGCCGCATCAAAAGGCAAAGATCCCAAATCAAAAATACTAATGCATAAAGCGATACCAGAAAGAATCAAACAGGCGATTTTTCTTTTCATACCGCCCCATTCCACCAACCATTGGATTTTTTCCATGCTTTTTTTGAGCCAAATTCCCATACTTGACCTCCTTCTTATACCCATAGGGGTATATGCATAATATACCCCTATGGGTATGCTTTGTCAAGGGCATAAAAAAAGACGGTCGAAACAGACCGTCTTTAGCGCCGCCGGATTTTGGCGTATAAATGTTTAGCTCATATTGGAAAACCGTTCCACAGCCTTGGTAAATTGTTCGATGGTTTTATCCGCATCGCCATGTACAATACCGTCTTTCACGCAATGTTTAATATGGCCTTCCAACACCACCTGGCCCGCTTTATGCAAAGCCGATTTGGCGGCGTTTATCTGGGAAAGAATATCCTCGCAGGGAATATCCTCGTCAATCATCCGATCGATGGCCTGCACCTGGCCAATAATTTTTTTTAATCTACGATGAAGATTCTCCGCATCCATACATTGCCGCATATCCATTCCCCTTTACCCATAGATGTATGCGTATATAGTAATATAGCGAAAACATTTTGTCAACGGCTCCGTCAAGAAGCGGCGTTTTGCTCTTTCTATCCACCAGTAAATAAGCTATAATAAGCCTAATAAAACTGAAGGAGGGTATGCTATGAAAAAAATTGCCTCTATCGTGCTATGTCTGTGTTGTATCATTCTATGCCTAACCGCTTGTCAGGGCAAGCGGGACGAAAGGGCAGCACAAATACGGCTAAACGTTCAAACCTATGCAGCAGGACAAAATCAACCGACCCATCCTTCCATATTGGCTTTCGATCAACCTTGGCATGGCTATCGCTATTGGCTAGCCTATACGCCTTTTCCCTACGCCAATGGCGAAGAAGAAAATCCTTGTCTGGCCGTATCCAACGATTTATACTACTGGCAAACCCCGTCAGGCTTAGCCAATCCAGTGGCTTATAATGAAGAAACCGGTTGTAATGAATTAAAAGACGTCAGTCTTTTATATCGCCAAGACTTGGATCGGTTGGAAATGTGGTATTTGGGACGGCTATCCCCAGATTTGGGCGGCGACGGCAAAACTTTATTGCTGCTGCGCAAATGCTCATCAAACGGCGTCGACTGGAGTGATTATCAAGTTATGGCCCCTACCCAATACCTATCCCCGACCATTGTATGGGAAGACGGCGTATACCGTATGTGGCAAATGCAATATGAACGTTTGGGCAACGGCGGCACACTGGTATATCAGGAAAGCGTCGATGGCATAAATTGGAGCGAAGCGCAAAAATGTACCATAACCGGGGTAGATCACGGCATAAAGCTATGGCATGGCGCGGTGCGGCATATTCAGGGGCGGTATTATTTTGTGTTTATTCGCGATTACTTGCAAAGCGACGCCATTTATTGTTGCACCAGCGATAACGGACTGGATTTTGATCAACCCCAAGTCATTGTCGGCGCCGACGCCACCTGGTATAGTTATTACCGGCCGGATTTATTATACGACGGCGGAAAATTCTATTTATTTTACGGCGTAATCACCCACCGGCAACAACGGTATTTGGCTATGAGCCATGGCGACAGTCTCAACCAACTACAAGGCTTGCAAGCGGCGGATCAAAGCAAAATGTTCCCCTTGACAGATGAAGCCGATTATAGCTTTACGCCAACAGCGGCGATTCATACCCTGCTGGAACGGCTTTCGCCCTATATCCATTGGCGAGTGGTTGCCGCCTTGTGTTTGGCGTCTATTCTCGCCGGCCTGATTTTCCGCCGCTTGCGCCCCCGCCGGGGACGTCTACGCCGCTGGATCACGGGCCTTGGCTGTATAGGAATCGCCGTCTGCTATTTGCTTTTGCGCCCCAATTATGCCGCCGATCATTCTCTGTGGTTGCTATTGCTTGCCGCTTGCGGCCAAGGCCTGGTAGCCGCCGCCATAGCCGAATATCTGACTGGCTTGTTCTGCAACGACTAATTTGGAAGCCAAGCTTCAGGAAAAAGATGGTTGCCAACAGAATCTTTGCTAAAAATCAGGTGAACTTTATTGACTGCTTTGGTATATCCCACTATAATGATCAATAATTGGAATATACACCATGTTGAACTGGCGAGTTTCTTAACGTCGGTTATAAGCACATAGCATAAAGGAGCAAAACATGAGCAAAATAATCGGCATCGATTTGGGCACCACCAATTCCTGCATGGCCATACTGGAAGGTGGACAAAGCATTATTATTCCCAATGCAGAAGGCAGCCGCACCACTCCTTCGGTGGTGGCTTTTCAGGAAAACGGCCAAAGACTGGTTGGAGAAATCGCCCGCAGACAAGCCGCCGTCAATCCACAATATACCATCTTTTCTATTAAGCGCGATATGGGCAGCCACAGAAAAATATCCATCCAGGGCAAACTCTACACGCCTCAGGAAATTTCTGCCATAATATTGCAAAAACTTAAACAAGATGCCGAGGCCTATCTGGGCGAACCGATAACAGAAGCCGTCATCACCGTACCCGCCTATTTTACCGATGCCCAAAGGCAAGCCACCAAAGATGCAGGAACCATCGCCGGCTTAAACGTACAAAGAATCATCAACGAACCCACCGCCGCCAGTTTGGCTTTTGGTGTGGATAAAGAAAACCAGCCGCAAAAAATTATGGTTTACGACTTAGGCGGCGGCACTTTTGATGTTTCCGTGTTGGATATTAACAATGGCGTAATCGAAGTTTTGGCCACTGCCGGCAACAATCATTTAGGCGGCGATGATTTTGATGCATGCCTGGCAGACTATTTGGCCAAAGAATTTCAAAAACAATACAAGTATGATATACGGCAAGACGCCGCTGCCTGGCAGCGGGTAAAAGAGGCCGCGGAAAAGGCAAAATGCGAGCTTTCCGGTTTGCAACAAACCACAGTTTATCTGCCCTATTTGGTCAACGGGCCAAAAGGACCTTTGCATTTGCAAACCACTGTCACCACCGCCTTATTCAATCGATTAACCGCCCATTTGGTGGAAGCCACCATAAAACCGGTGCGCCAGGCAATGAGCGACGCCGGACTACAACCCAAAGATTTGTCGAAAGTACTGCTGGTGGGTGGTTCTACCCGTATCCCCGCCGTGCAAAAAGCAGTGGCGGACTATGCGGGAAAAGCCCCTTTTAAGGGGGTTAACCCCGACGAATGTGTGGCCATGGGCGCGGCCTTGCAGGGAGGCGTATTATCCGGCGCTTTGACCGCAGGCGGCAAATCCCTGCTATTGCTGGACGTCACCCCCTATTCCTTGGGCGTGGAAACCGTAGGCGGGGTATTTTCTGTCATCATCCCCCGAAATACCACCTTGCCTACCAAACAAAGCCAAATCTACACAACGGCTGCCCCCTTTCAATCCTCGGTGGAAATCCATGTGTTACAAGGTGAAAGCCCGCAAAGCCAATACAATAAAACATTGGGGAAATTTCGACTCAACGGCATACGCCGAGCATTGGCTGGTATTCCACAAATTGAAGTAACCTTCGATATCGACGTGGACGGTATCGTACACGTTTCCGCCAAAGATTTGCATACCGGCCAACAGCAACAAATTACCATTACCGCCTCACAACAAATGACGCCCAAACAATTGGCCGCCGCCAAAGCGGATTTACAAAAACATAGCCGCTAACCCCATCCTCTCTATCCGGCAAATCAACGTAAAAAGGAGAAAAAATGAACGTAGAAAAACCTAAAAAACCACTTATCTGGTATTGTGCAATTGCTTTTTTAATTGTTTTGCTGTTAAATATTTTTTTGTTGCCTACATTAAATGCTACGCCAACGCAGAAAGTAGACTACAGCCGCTTTCTTGCCGACTTAGAAGCGCAAAATATTGTTACCGTACAGGTAGACTCCACAGAAATCTATTACCGTTTGCCGGAAGATGAAACGGTCTACTATACTATACGTATGGACGATCCGGATTTAATTGAGCGTTTATCCGTGTCCGGGGCAACATTTGACCAGGCAGAACCGCAACAAACCTCACTATGGATGTCCATATTGCTAGGCTACGGCATACCGATTTTGCTATTTTATCTGTTATGGCGCTTTATGAGTAAAAAATTAGCAGGGTTAGGCGCGGGTGCCGGCGGCAATTTTATGCAATTGGGCAAATCCGGCGCAAAAATTTATGCCAAAGATCAAACAGGTAAAACTTTTGCCGATGTAGCCGGTCAGGAGGAAGCCAAAGAAAGCTTGATGGAAATCGTCAATTTTCTGCATAATCCTAAAAAATATGCGGATATCGGCGCCAAACTCCCCAAGGGGGCATTGCTGGTGGGACCGCCGGGAACCGGTAAAACTTTGCTGGCGCAAGCGGTTGCCGGCGAAGCCAACGTACCTTTCTTTTCCATATCCGGTTCGGAATTTGTAGAAATGTTTGTCGGTATGGGCGCAGCAAAAGTGCGGGATTTGTTTAAGCAGGCCAATGAAAAAGCCCCTTGTATCGTCTTTATCGATGAAATCGACACCATTGGTAAAAAAAGAGACGGCTCTGGTTTTTCCGGAAACGACGAAAGGGAACAGACCTTAAACCAATTGCTGGCAGAAATGGATGGTTTCGACGGCACCAAAGGGGTGGTGATTCTGGCCGCCACCAACCGGCCGGAAACTTTGGACAAAGCCCTGCTGCGGCCAGGCCGCTTCGATCGGCGAATCCCCGTGGAATTACCGGATTTAGCCGGACGGGAAGCTGTGCTGCAAGTGCATATTCAAAAAGTACGTCATTTGGATAGCGTGGATTTAAAAGCCATTGCCAAAGCCACCGCCGGCGCATCCGGCGCGGAACTGGCCAATATTGTTAACGAGGCAGCCTTGCGCGCTGTACGTATGGAACGGGACGTAGTCATTCAGGTGGATTTGGAAGAAGCGGTAGAAGTCATTCTTGCCGGCCAACAGCGGAAAAACGCTGTAATTACCAATCAGGAAAAGGAAATGATCGCCTATCACGAAGTGGGCCATGCTTTGGTAGCCGCCAATCTGAAAGGCGCCGCTCCGGTTCACAAAATCACCATCATTCCCCGGACTTCCGGCGCTTTGGGATATACCATGCAAGTGGATGAAGAAGAAAAGTATCTGATGAGCGAAGAAGATGTATTCAATAAAATCGTTATTTTCACCGGCGGACGAGCGGCGGAAGAAATCATGTTTAATACCCGCACAACCGGCGCAGCAAACGATATTGAACAGGCTACCCATTTGGCCCGGGCTATGGTCACTCGCTACGGCATGAGCAAAGATTTTGGCATGGTGGCTTTGGAAACCATCACCAACCCTTATCTCTCCGCCGACGCCGCCCTGACCTGCTCTGGAGATACAGCGGCACGAATCGATGAAGAAGTGATGCGTATCGTCAAAACCGCCCATGATTTGGCGGAGGAAATTCTGCGCAACAACGCCCTAAAGTTAAATCTAATCGCCCGCTTCCTTCTGGAAAAAGAAACCCTGACCGGAGAAGAATTTACCGATTTGCTTAACGGCAATTTGTTACAAGAAGCGGAAGCGGGACAAACCGCCGCAATAAGCGAAGATCAGACCCAAGCCCCCTCGCCTACGGAAGGCAAAGAACGGCTATAAGCTGCGGCAAAAGCTAAGCTTGCTGCATATACGGATAGGGACGGCCTTGCGCGGTTAGATGGAAAATGCTAAAATATAGAAGTAACAATTTGTTTTGCGGAGGTGACCGGTATGCGTATTCAAGAATCGGCGGAAAACTATCTGGAAACGATTCTAATCTTGCAAAAACGCCAAGGTCAAGTTCGCTCTATAGATATTGCAGCGGAATTAAACTTTTCCAAACCTAGTGTCAGTGTAGCAATGAAAAATTTGCGGACAAATGGCTGCATTGAAATGGACAAGGATGGATGGATTCGTCTTCTGCCCAAAGGGCAGGAAATTGCCGAAAAAATTTATGAACGGCATACCCTTCTTACCAATTGGCTGATTGCTTTGGGCATTGACCCTCATATTGCCGCCGAAGACGCCTGCCGCATGGAGCATGTCATTAGCGAGGAAACGTTCGCCGCGCTCAAGGCTCATGCTGCCGAAAAAATATTGCAACCTGTTGGATAACCGATACTTTTAAATAAAAAACCTTAATTCATCTACTTAAGCCCGGCTTATTGCCGGGCTTGTTGCTTGATAAAAGTTTCCTTTCACAGCAAAAAATATTTGCATATCCAGGAATAAAAAGGCGCCTGACGGTTTACGCTGCCGCCAGGCGTTTTCTCTTTGCATATTAGTGGGTTATCGCTTCAACAATGGACGTTTGCTCCACCTGCAAATAGCGGGCGTTGATATAGGCGGCGCTGCCCCGCCAATCTACCTGATGCCAACCAGGCTGATAATTTTCCTTGCGCACTACAAAGGTGGCGCCTAAAATACCGGTACCGACAATTTCGCCCTGATCGGAAGGTTGATTGCGCACATTGACATATCCTTGCACGTCTACTACAATACCCAATAAAAATTGCGCCTCCTGCTCCCATTCGCTTAAATACAAATAGTCGGCGCTGATATAGGCGACGCCGTCTCCATATGCCAATTGATGCCAACCAGGAGCGACATTTTGTGCCAACACCTGAAACATCTGCCCTTGATGGGCCACGCCAAGAATTTCGCTATCGGTAGAAGGACCGCTACGAATATTGATGCGCTCCCCATCTACCAATACGCCTACCAAAATCATCACCGTCTCTTCCGGTTCCTCCTCTACCGGAGGTGGCGGAGAATCATTTTCCGGCGTTTGCGTTTGGCCGCCGCAGGCGGATAATGCCAAAAGCAATAGTAGAGCCACGCCTAACTGCAACCATTTTCTCATGGGAAATTCCTCCCTCTTTTCCGGCGAAAGGATATATAACCCTTATATTCCAGGGAAAAATCTTTACAATAAACCGTTATCAATTTCATCCAGCAAAGGTCTGCGATCTTGGAAAGAAGCAAACAAACGGGAATCTGCAAACAGATTGAAATCCAAATCGGCCATAAGGACCTGATTTTCTTTATCAGCCTCAGCCAAAATCTGGCCAAAAGGGGATACAATCAGGGAATGGCCGCCATAAATATCGCCGCATTGATTAGCAGACAGCAAAAAACAACGGTTTTCCGCCGCACGGCTGCGGCAAAACAAACGATATTCTTCAATCCGAATGGCGGGCCAACAAGCCGGCACGGTAAATATACGGTTGCCCCGTAAAGCTAAATTGCGTGCAAATTCGGGAAAGCGCAAATCATAGCAAATCATCATCGCCACCGGCAAAGCGGCGACAGGGCTGTCGTACCCCACCCATTGGTCACCGGCGGACAAATATTGATCCTCCGCCATATCATATGAGAATAAATGCACTTTTCTGTATTTTGTTATAATCTGGCCGTTTGCGCCAATCGCCAGAGAAGTATTATAATATTTACCCTGTTTTTCTTCTACAAAGCTGCCGCCGCCAATTTCCAAGGATAAACTTTGCGCCATATGCCGCAAAAACGCAACGGTTTCACCCTGAAGAGATTCGCCGCAGACAACCGCCTGGGCCAAATCGAATCCGGTGGACCACAGTTCCGGCAAAACCGCAAAACGTGCGCCGCCGCCGGCGGCCTGCTGCAGCAATTGCTCTGCCAAACGAAAATTGGCCGCTTTATCACCGGATATGGATTTCATTTGAATGATCGCTACGCGCATTTTTATCATCCTTTCGTCAAATCCAGCAATTGCTCCAAAACATCAATTTGATAATATTCCGCTAATGGCGTTTCCGTCTCATATTCCCAGGCAGGATGGGAAATATGCACAGCCTGCAATCCAAGCTGCAAAGCAGGATTAATATCCGAACGCAAACTATTGCCCACCAACCAGGAACCGGCAACGTCCGCCTGATTGCGGCAGAGAAAAGCCTGCAACCCCGGAGCATCTTTACTACGACAAATTTCCACATCAGCAAAATATGGCAACAATCCGCTTTGCTCCAATCGAGGTTGCTGTACATAGGCTTCTGCTTGCGTCCACAGTAGCAAAGGAAAATC
>CASEQE010000040.1 GCA_949289995.1 uncultured Peptococcaceae bacterium | reverse complement strand
CCGCAGCGGTGCTGTATATGCCTACGGTGGTGGCGGCGTTGACGCTGCCGGTGGAACCGGCGTTGACGTTATATTCCGCTACGCCTGCGGTGGCGTTATTGCCCTGGCCGATGTTTATATAACCGGTGGTGGCGGTTATATTGCCGATTTGCGCCTTTTCAGCGTTGCGGTAGATGTTGATATAGGTATAGGCGTTCAAATTGCCGACGGAGCCTTCGTTGCCGGTTTTGCCCGGATAATTATCCGCGGTTTTGCCGGGGTAGCCTACGTTGATGCAGCCGCCGGTAGAGGTAACGTTGCCGATGGTGCCGCTATTGGCGTACAGATTGATGTTGCCGTCGTTTTGGATGTCGTCTATCTGGCCTTCATTATATATATTCAGCGTTTTGCCGCTTTGGGCCTTGATCATGTTGATTGTGGCACCGGGCAGGATATACAGGGTAATATCGTTGCTGGATTGCGGCAAGACTAAATCCCCTACGTCTCCTGTCAGCTGGGCCCCTTGGATATTGCCGTAAATGCCCAAACCATCTTCGTTGGACAGGGATATGGGCCCTTCCACAGCGCGATTGACATCGTTTAGGCAACCGATTTGACTACCCACATAGATTTGGCCTTGGGGCGCGTGCTCCGGTAGCGACGCTTGTTCGGCGTCGTTATTTTCCATAACCAGGACGATATCTTCCCCAAGCAGGCTATAATTGAGCATTTTACCTACCAGGCCGCCGACGTTGGCGGCGGTGGCGTTGGCTTCCACGGAAATATCGCTTAAATCGCCGGTAACCGTATTGCCCTGCAGATACAAGCCTGGGCCGAGATAGGAAGTGCCCAAGATGCCGCCGAAGTTACCGGAACTGGAGGTTACCGTGCCGCTAATGCTGCCGGAGAAGGTGCAGCCGATGATATACAAAGGCAGGCCGCTGCCGCCGTTGATTTCCGGTTCGCCGTCCATATAGACGGCGCCGACGATACCGGCGGAGCCCCGTTCACCGTCTAGATTGCCACTGATATTGCCGGCGAAGGCGCAGTTGATCACCAGGCTGGTAGCGATGGCGCCTTTTTTCGCGTCCACGATACGCAGATTGGAAACGATACCCGCCGCCCGGTGCATACTGGCGTAGATATCGCTATCGGCATAGCAGTTGTCAATCACCACGCTGCCCGCCCGGCCGGCAATGGCCGCCGCGCCGGAGACGCCGTTGATCTCGCCGCCCAGCACCTGAACGTTATAAAAGGCTGTGTTGACGGCGTAGGCCGCCACGGCGCCTAGCTGCTCGATTACGTCGGTAGCTACAGTTTGGCTGATGTAAGGTTCATCGATGATCAGATTGCGCACAACGGCGGAAAAAACCTGATCATGGCTGTCGCCGGACACATAGTCGATGAAAACCGTGCCGTCTTCATCGCCGATATATTCGCCTTTGGTAAAATAGAACAGGGATTTTTCCATGCCGGAAATGGTATAACCGCCGCCGTCGTATACGCCGCCGAAATTGGCGGTAATATAGCCGGTGGGTTGCTGGAATTGTCCGGCGGCAGAAAGATCCAGATCCGTCATTTGTTGATAATAAAAGACGTCGTAAACATCCGGATCCTGGCTGCGCCAGTATTCGATGTAGTTGATATAGTATAAGTCTTCTTCATTCCAGATTTGGAATGGGTCTTCTGCCGTGCCGCTGCCGTCCAAATAGGCGATGGCGTCATCCATGGATACGTCTTCGTAGCGATCCGGGGAAGACAATACGTCTTCTTCTGCCATTGCCGTAATTGGCAGCAAAGCGACGAGCATGACGATGGCTAGCAAAATCGTTAACGCTTTGCTGATACGCATAGAATTTCCTCCTGTAATTCAATATTGCTGCTGCAGGGTATCGTCAATTTCCCTTTTAGGCGCGTTATGGCGCGAAAAGCGGCTATCACATCCTTTCCCCAGTTTCATTATTTAAAACTATTACTACTATTATAATATGATTTATTTTGCTTTTCAATCTAAAAACAGGAAATAGAAGCATATTTTGCCATTTTTTCGATATCAACTTACCGCTTTGGTTTTCGGCGCTGCGCCGTGCGAAAATAGGCTGACCGCTATGTTTTACCGTTATGTCGCAAGCCCTATCGCCCCGGGGTGGAATCGCTTACGCCGGTCAGGAGGCCGTTAGCCGTTTGCCGTTGCGCCGTCATAGGGAGTAGCCGTAAGGATAAGGATTTTCTCTAGCCGTGTTTTTCTTGCCGTCATTTGGGCCGTCTTTATGGTAATTTCTGGATAAGAGCGTGGCCGGCCGCCGGATCCGGGCCGGAGCCGGCTAATGGAAAGGACGACTACGTGCATTCTTTGAGTTTCTGTTCATAGGCTTGGAGGATGTTTTGGTAGAAGCGGCGGCCGTTTTCCAGATCCCGTTGATTGGGATGATTTTTGGCAATGCCGCCAAGCAGTTTAAAGGGGCCGAAAGTATCGTAGCCCTTGCAGCCGAATTGGCCGAGAATGGGACATCCTTTTTCGGCGGCGATTTGCGCGATCGCTTTTGTATAGCCGGGGCGGCGTATACCGTAGGTGCATACGAAGAACACCCCTTTGCCAGGGGGCAAATATTGACGGGCGAATTGGCGGACGCCGGTATGGAATTTTCCATAATAAATGCCGGATGCCAAGCCGATGCAATCGTATTTTTCCAGACATATGCCTTGGCGAAGGGTTACGTCGATCAAATCGGCGCCGTTTATTTCGGCCATGGCCTGCAAAAGTTTTTTCGTATTACCATGATGGCGTGAATAATAACAAATGGCTGTTTTCATCTGCTTTCCCCTCCCGGTAGCTTTAGCCGCAGCGGTTATGAAATATCGTCCGCCGTTTCCGATCGTTGGCGATGGCGGCTTGATTGGTAAACGTTGTTTTTTTCCCGCGCTTGGGCATAGTGGATGGCGGCGCGGATTGGCGCTTATGTTTCCGCATCTTCATCCAGGGCTTCTACCAGAAAGCTCACCGGACGGAAGCCGTCGTTGCAGGAGAGCATGGCGGATTTGGGATTTTTCATCCAGCCGTCGTAAAAGTTTTCGCCGCCATGGCTTAATGCCAGCACGAAGGGGGAGAGAACATCCCAGGCGCTTTGGCAAAATCCCGCCGGTTTTTGCCAACCGTTGGCGACAAAAACTTGGCCGGTTTTCATATCGCATGGGTGTTCTAGGGGATTTTCATATTGGGCTATTAAATCCTCATAGCGTGCGATACGCATAACGGTGATTTTACATTTTTTCATCCTTTTCCTCCTCTGCCGATCCTATACATGCCGGCATAGTTTGCCGTTTGCTTCGGGTAGCCGGCGGTTTGTCCGTCTAGCCGTTATGGTTCCGTGTCGTAGGGCCAGTCGTTGATTCCCCCAAATTCATAGACGTTGGTATAGCCCAGGTTGACCAGGGCGGCGCAGGCGGTTTTGCTACGGTTGCCGCTACGGCAGTATACCAGCACCGTGGCATCTTTGGCGGGAATGACGGCGGCGGCCGTATCCTGATTGATTTCGCCTAGCGGCAGTAGGACGGCGCCGGGAATGTGACCGGCGTCATACTCCTCTTGCTCCCGTACGTCCAGAACCACGACCGCCTGGGTGTCCATCATATTTTTAGCTTCTTCTTGACTAATCTGCAGATAGGAAATTTCCGCCCCGTTATCGCTGCAACCGCTTAACAGGAGTAAGGCGGCGGTGACTATGCATAGTATGCGTTTCATAACAGTACCTCCAAAAGTCCCTTGGCAAAGGCTCTGTGCCCTTGTTCCGTAAAGTGTACGCCGTCATAGGCCAGGGGGATATTCCATTCGCCGGCATCGGCAAAGCGGATGCCCAGGTTTTGGGCTAAACGGCGGCAGCAGCGGGCAAAAGTATGGGAATCATCAATCAGCCGTTGCTTTTGTACCCATTGGCCCAGGGAAAAAGGGGGCGGCGCGATTAGTAGGATCTGCTCTCGCGGTAACGGCATTTGCCGGAGAAAGGCCGCCAATTCCCGGGCAACCTCTTGGGGGGAGCAGCCTTGGAGCAGATTGTTGGTACCCAACATTAGAATCAATAAATCCACGTCTGCCGGCAAGTCCGGCGCCAGCGTAGGGATTTTTCTGCCGTTTTCCCCCAAATTGCAAACCGTCCAGCCGGTTGCGGCAGCCAAAACGTCTACCCAACGGCCGTTCGCCCCATAGCGTCCCCCCGACCAATAGCGGGGATCGTAACCGTAGGTATTGGAATCGCCAAAACAGATCACTTTCATACGCAGCCTCTTAGTTAAATTTCTTATTTTAAATTTTTGGATTTGGATTCTTTGGTTGTGCTGCTAAACGTCTATGCCAATCACATAAATTGGCACTTGAATCGCACTTTTAAAGTAGGGCAGATATTTTTCCACTTTTTCGAAATGCAGCGATCCGTGCCAATTGTGTCCATATCGATCGGTTAGAAATTTTTGCATGGCTTTGGTGGTGACAACATAAACGCCAAAATCAATAAGATTTAAGTTAGAGTAGGATGCCATTTGAAATTTTAACAAATCGGTTCCTAAATAAGATGCATGGCCAAATTGGATCTCCACGGCGATGCGGCCTTTTTGAAAATCAAATTTACTATATGCCTCCATATTCGGGGATACGCGAGGTTGTCCTTGCCATCCTTTATCTAGAAACAGCTCGTTGAGAATTTTATTAAATGTTTTACGATTGAGTTGGCTGCAATCGGCGCATGAAGTATATAAGATTTGTTCGATTTCCGATTTTTCAGCGAGACGGCTGTTAAACAATTCTTCTGCAAAACGGAATGAATATTTTTTTAGACGTATAGCCATGGAAGCGGATTTCCTAAGTCTTATGATATCGCTATATGATAGAGTATACCATAATCTGGGGCAAAACCAATAAAAAATCGATAAACGAAAATAGATTTTGCGCCGGCGGGTAACGATTCATCTTGGGATAGAATTGGTATGGGAGGGGGGCTTTGGCGGCAAAGCGGAGAAGCGGCCGGCCGCTTTGGCTTCTTGCTAGACGAAAAAACATGCGATTTGGCTACCGCATGTTTTTTGCGCCCGTTTGCCAGGCGTAGATTCCCCCCGCTGCCGGCATTTTTTCCGTTTAGCCGGATATGAACGGAAACGGCGTCCGTTTTCCGGACGCCGTTTTTTTCAATTATCGCCGCTGCAAAGGCCGTTTGCAAATCGTGGATAAATTTTTATGTTTTATTTTGTTGAGGACGAGGGATATGGATTGCTCCGTGCTTTTACTTTCTTGTATCATCGGATCGTGGACTGCGATATTGGAAAATCGGGGATGAATTTGACGTAAAATGCGTTGGGCGTTTAAAGATAGGAAAAAAGGATCTCACATCTTGGCAATATTTTTCATTAGCCGGAACATGGGCGCCTTTGTAGGATTCCCGACGTTATTGTAATTTTTTGTCTAGGGCGTCGCGGATTCCATTGCCGATCAGATTGAAAGAGATGGCGGTAATCACAATAGCCAAGCCGGAAAAAACCGAGATATGGGGATAGGTTTCAATCACCGTTTTTCCGGATTTCAGTATATTACCCCAGGAAGCCGTCGGTATGGCTACGCCCAATCCCAGAAAACTTAAGGAAGCTTCCGCAATAATGGCACTACCGATATGCAATGCCCCATAGGCCAAAATGGTGGGGAAAATATTGGGCCATATGTGTTGAAACATGATTCTGCCGCGGCTAGCCCCTAGAGATCGTTCCGCAAGAATATAATCCTGTTGGGCTTCCGTGCAGACCAGGCTGCGGGAGAGCCGCGCAAATTTGGGAATATTGCCAACCGCCATCGCTATGACCAAATTGGCTATACCGGGACCCAATACTGTCATTAAGAGCAAGGAAAGCAGGATGGTGGGAAAGGCGGCTAAACCATCCATAAGCCGCATAATCAGATTATCCGACACTTTTCCCATATAGCCGGCGGCAGTGCCCAATAGCGTTCCCAGGGACATACCCAGTAGTAGGCTGGACAAGGCGACGGTTAGCGATACCCGGCCGCCATGAAGAATTCTGGTCAAAAGATCCCGGCCAACGTCGTCCGTGCCCAGAATATGGCCTTGTTCGCCGGGGAAGAGAAAGGTTGCGTTAAGATCCAGTTGATAATTATCATAAGGCGTCAAATAACCGGCAAAAATGACCGCAACGAGGATGGTTACAAGAAGTGCCAGCGCAAAGATGGCCACTTTATTTCTTTTGAATCTTCTCCAGAATCCGTTATCCTTTCGATATTGCAGCAATTGATCTTCGTTTAGCTGTAATTCTGCTTCTGGCATATACTTTCCTCTTATGGCATTTTTTTGTTTTTACGTGTCTTTTGCGGATTGCGGATTCACGCAACAGGCGATGATATCGGCGATCAAATTGACGATCACATAGACGATGGTCATAAATAGCACGCAACCCTGTACCAATGTATAATCCCGGCTGGTGATGGCGTCTGCCGCCAGCTTTCCCATGCCGGGCCAATTAAAAACCGTTTCCGTTAGTATGGCGCCGGTTAAAGCGCTGGCCAGCTGTATGCCGATTACGTTAATAATGGCAGGCAAGGCGTTTTTTAGCATATGCTTGCGAATGATCCGTTTGGGCATACCATAGGCGACTAAAGTTTTATAAAAATCTTTGTTTACCACGTCGATAATGCTGGAACGAGTGATAATGACAACGTTTGCCAAAGGTACTGTGGATATGGTTGCAAGAGGCAAAATCATATGGGAAAGGTAATCCCATGCGCCTTGTTCCAGGCTGCCTCTGCCCATAACCGGCAGCCATCCTAGCTTGACGCCAAAAATCAATGCCAAGATCAGCCCCAGCCAAAAGATAGGCGTGGAAACGCCGCATAAGGTTAAAACGGAAACGGCATGATCCGGGGATTTGTTTCTGTGCGTGGCCGCCAGGATGCCCAGGGGGATTCCCAGGAGCACGGCAATGATCATTCCGCCCACAGCCAAAGTAATCGTGTTGGGTAAGACGTTGGCTATGAGTTGGGAAACCGGCTGTTTGTGCACATAGGAGTGACCTAAATTTCCTTGTAGCAGGCCGGCAATATAGTCGATATATTGGCTGAAATAGCTTTCGTTAAACCCCATGCTTTCCCGCAATTGCGCCAAATCTTCAGGGGTGGCTTCAGCGCCCAAGATGGCTACCGCCGGATCGCTGGGCAGGATGCGGGTGACAAAAAAGGTTATGGTGACGACAACGAATAAGATGGGTATGCTGTGAACCAGCCTTTTGAAAATGGTTTTTGCCAAGGCCAATCCTCCTGTTCCCGCCTGGAGCGCGGGGGGTTCTATCGCAAAACCTACATAACGACGGTTGATTCCCATCGTTATGTAGGTTTTCGTTGCGCAGGTTTTGGTTACGCCGGTTTTCAGGATCTTGCCGATTTTTATTGGGCGATGGACACTTCTTCCATACGGAAAATCGTGCTAGGATTAATTCTGAATCCTTCCACGCTATTGTGATAGGCATAGATCAGGTTTTCGTTGGCATAGTAAATGCCGGGATACTGGCTGAGGGCAATGGTCATGATTTGTTTATAAAGTTCGTTTCGTTGGTCTTGATCGGTGGTATGGGTAGATTCATCCAGCAGCGCATCCACTTCCCCATTGGAAAAGCCTCCGCCATTGGGGGTGCTGCCGATGGAGTTGGTATTAAAGAAACCGTTCAGGTAGAAATAGGGATCGCCGGATTCGGAAAAAGCATAAGACGCCCCATAAATATCCGCCGTGCCGGCAGTGACCACTTCGGAAAAAGCGGCCCAGTCGGAGGAATGGATGTTTACGGTGATATTCAGATTGTCCTTTAGCTGTTGCTGGAGAATAACGGCCATTCTATTTCTGGCATCCGTGGCGCTGATATACAGATTTAGCTCAAAGCCGTCCTCATAGCCGGCTTCGGCCAAAAGGGCTTTGGCGCCTTCGGGGTCGTAATCGGGAACCAGGCTTTCCAGGCTTTCGTCATAGCCCCAGGAGGCTTTCGGTACGGGCAAATAGGTACGGGTGCCTTCGCCGTTTTGATAAATGCCGGAAACCATGGCGTCGATGTCAATGGCTTTGATGATCGCTTCCCGCACTCTGATATCCGCCGTGGGGCCTTCTACCATGTTCATATGTAGTAAGGCAACGTGTTGCCGCATAGGCGTGTTTACCACCGTAAGGTTTTCATCTTCTTCCACTAGGGAGATGAATTCGGCGCCCAAGGAGGCGGCTACGTCGATTTCTCCGCTGCGCAGTGCGTTTGCCATGGTGTTGTTATCGTTAATGAATTGGAAAGTAACGGTATCCACGGAGGGTACGGTGCCCCAATATTTCTCATTTTTTTCCAGAATTACATAATTATCTGCGGATAATTCTTTGATTTTAAAAGGACCGGTGCCTATAGGGGTAGAGGCGAAGCCGTCGCCCTGGCCTTCAATCTCTTCTTTGGGGACGATACCGAAGTTTTCCTGGGTGATCACCGCCAAGGTTTGGGAGTCGGCTTTGGTCAGCGTAAAGACCACGGTAAAGTCGTCGGTAGCCTCTATGGTGGCTATATTGTCCACCTGGCTGTTGTTGCGGGCAAACAGTTCTTTAATCCGTTGGAAGGAATAAACCACGTCGTCGGCTACCATCTGACGGCCGTCCTGGAATTGGCCTTCGTGGAAATAAACGTCATCCCGCAGGTGGAAGGTATATGTCAGGCCGTCGTCGGAAATATCCCAACTTTCCGCCAGGCAGGGAATGATTTCGGTGGTTTCAAAGTTGTTTGCCACCAAAGTATCGAAGATCTGACCGACTACGTTGCCTCCGTAGACGGTGGTGTTTTGACCCATAGGATCCAGAGATTTAACGGAATCCGGAATCCCTACGACGATATCGCCGCCGGATACGGTTTGCTCCATGTCGCCCGGATCGCCGGTTGCGTTTTCTTCCGTATTGTTACAGGCGCACAGGCACATAGCCAAGCATAGCAGGGCGGCTAACATCAGCATAAAAGGGTTTTTCTTTTTCATCTTGAGTGATCCTTTCTTTTGTCATCTTAATTTTCAATTTTGCTTTCCTTTGGCTATCCTTTGCCGGCCAGGCCGTAGAGCGGGCTTTCCATGCATACAAAAGACTTTGTGTAGCGCAAAGGATAAAACATATTGTTATTTTTTGACGGTATAATGAAACGCCGGTTGATAATCCAACATATGTTGCACGATTTTACAATTTCTGGCCGCTTGTTTTAGGCTGTCCAAATGTTCTGCCGGAAATGTTTCAGGTACGGTAATGCAAATATCAAAGCTGGCTACTTCCCTAGGTTTTTCACCGGGCTTGGTTTTTGCATATTGCAAATCCAGGCTTAGGGTAATGTCGCTGGGATCGATTCCGTTGGCCGCGCAGTACTCGTGGACGTTCATGCCTTGACAAGCCGTTAGCGCCGTGAGGAATAGTCCCCAGGGCGTCGGATAGGCTTCCGCGCCGCCCATGGATTGGGGATAATCGGTATGGACGGTATAATTTTTTTCACCTACGCGGCTTTCTATGTTTTTCAGCTCGATATCCGCCTGCATACTATCGTGATTAAACGTTAAAAGGGTTCTCATTATGCCTTATCCTCCACAATATCTCAGCATTGGCTATGTGGCGCTGCATTTTCCACTTCTTTGACCGCCGCCTCTGCATAGCGTAGGGCTTTTCCGCCAAAAAAGGCGGAAACGGAGCCGGTCATATGATTGCAAATTGCCACCAATGCGCCTAGTTCTTCCATCGTCGCTCCGGCTAAAATTGCGTTTCTAGCATGGCTGGCGATGCAACCTTCGCATTTGGCCGTGATGGCGATGGCTAGAATAATCAATTCTGTCGTTTTGGCATCGATTGTTTCGCCGGACAAGGAGAGGGCTTTTGCCTCCCGGAATTTTTGTCTGGCTTCTCCCGCGTCGTTTACCATATAGGCGGTATACAGACGCTGATTGTCCATCAATTCTTCGAAGATATCCATTGTACACTCCTTTATTAATTGGTTTTAAATTGAAACCGCTTCTTTGCTTTGTGGGGCGTAACCCTAACGGATCCGCACAGGCAAAAAAGCGATTAGTCAATCCCATATGGCGAGGATCTTGGTACGGCGGCGATCAGTTGCTGAAAATAGGCGCTGGATGGTTTGGCGAAAAGCTGGCGGCTTGCGCCTTGTTCCATGACCGCGCCGTTTTTTAAAACCACGATATAATCGCAGACGTATTTGACGATGGCTAGATCATGGGAAACAAAGATCAGCGTAAGATGGAACGCTTGCTTTAGCTCTTTGAGTAGATTTAAAATTTGCGCTTGGGTAGATACGTCCAAAGCGGACACCGGTTCGTCGGCGATTAGCACCCGCGGCCGGATAATCAACGCCCTGGCAATGGCCACTCTTTGCCGCTGGCCGCCGGAAAGTTCATGGGGATAGCGGATTTTAAAGCCGCTGGGCAAACCTACTGCTTCCATGATTTGATTGACTTTGTTTTTGATGACTGTCGCGTCTTTCTCTTTTTGTATGTGCAGAGGTTCGCAGATCAGTTTTTCTACGGTCTTTTGTGGATCAAGAGAAGCATAAGGATCCTGTAGAACCATTTGAACCTGTGTACGATAATTTTTTACTGCCCTTGAATCCATCCCAAAAATAGATATGCCACGAAATTTAATATCTCCGGCAGAAGGGATTTCCAGCAGATCGAGACATTTGGCAATGGTGGTTTTGCCGCTGCCGGATTCTCCCACCAGGCCAAGAGCCTGATCTTCCGCAACCGTAAACGAAACATGGTCTACGGCCGGTTTGCCGTCCAGCTTATGCCGCCGGCCGCTGGCCGGATAGCGTTTGACTAAATTTTCTATGGAAAAAAGCGGTGTGTCACACATGATAACCTGTATATTTTTCGAACGATGTATAATGATCGGCTGTGGCGGTTCTATGGTTTCTTGCCCAAGCCGTACTATCGTTCATTTCCTCTTCGATTGTCGGCAGCGGCGTCAGCGGATCCGTGTCAAAGGTAGGTATAGAACGCAAAAGCGCCTTAGTATAGGGGTGAATGGGCTGGCGATATAGTTCAAGTACGCCGGCGCTTTCTACAATTTTGCCGTTTTTCATCACCAGCGCTCTATCGCAAAGCTCCCAGATCAAGCCGAAGTTATGCGTCACAAGAATTAGGGAGATATTGCGTTGACGAACAATTTTTTTCATCAACAAGATGATTCTTTTTTGTACGATTACATCCAATGCGGTGGTAGGTTCGTCGGCGATAACGATAGAGGGTTGATTGGCAATGGCTAGCCCGATTAAAATTCGCTGGCGCATACCGCCGGAAAGCTCATAGGGATAGGCGTTCATAATTTGCTGCGGCCGGTTGAATTCCAACAACTGCAAGATTTCTATGGCTAGATCATGAGCCTCTGTTTTGTTCAGGGCGCTTTTGACTCTGATTTTTTCCATTAGCTGATCACCCACGGTAAACACAGGGTCTAAAACGCTCATCGCATTTTGCATAATCATGGAAATTTCTTTTCCACGAATCTGGTTTATATTTTTGCAGGTCAACAAATCCATGCCTTTGTAGAGAATCGACCCGCTTACCAGCCTGCCGTTTGGTTGAGGAATCATCCGCAGAATGGAACAGGCTAGCGTGCTTTTGCCGGAACCCGATTCGCCCACTATGCCCAATATTTCACCTTGCGCCAGGGAAAAACTGACATGGTCCACGGCTTTTGTCGTTTGCCGCTTGGTTTCAAAATAGACGCTTAAATCCTGAACTTCTAGTATATTTTGCTTATTATTTGATTTTTTTGCCAACATATGGATAAATTTTGTAGTTTACACTGGATTGTTTTGCAAAAATATTATTTGTCTCTAGAAATAATACAATAATTAAATATTTTGATTCGAGGATAGTATAACATTGTCGCAGTTTGCTGTCAATGACGGGTGGGAGCTTTATATGGCCATTCTTTATTCATATTCAGCGAATTTTTCAATAAACAAGCGCTGATATAGAAGAAAAAAATATTGTTAAGGATAAATATAGGCGCAATGAAACCAGACAGAGGGTTGATTTACGCGGAAAAACGGGTACAGGTTTGTGCCGTAGCTGTGGCTGCCGGCGGCCGTTTTCCTTTCGTCCTTGTCAGGAGATGGCGGCATAGCGTTGCGTCGTAGGCAAACGAGAGCCTGGACCTGTTACGGAGCGGCGTTTTTTAGCAAAAAATAAAAACGGTCTTCTTATAATAAATAAGAAGACCGTTTTTAAATGCCTGTGGTTGCGGGGGGAGGACTTGAACCTCCGACCTCCGGGTTATGAGCCCGACGAGCTGCCAGCTGCTCTACCCCGCGTTATGGTGGAGAGGGGTGGATTCGAACCACCGAAGGCGGTGCCAACAGATTTACAGTCTGCTCCCTTTGGCCACTCGGGAACCTCTCCATATATCATACATATACGTCTGGTAATCTAGTATAGCTGATCTTTTGGGGCTGGAGCCGACGATGGGACTCGAACCCGCAACCTACTGATTACAAATCAGTTGCTCTGCCAATTGAGCTACGTCGGCAAAACTGACAAACCTTATTATACCAGTGCCAAATCATAAAGTCAAGGATTTTTTTGTTTTTAATAAGATCGGGCAGTGATTTTGCCGGCAGCCGGAATGCTTATTTTTTCATGGTTGGATCAAGTCTTGTTTTTTGTTATTTTTTTAAAATCCAAGGGCTTTCCCATAAACCATGAAAAAGCCCTTGGATTTTGGCAATAATAAGCGGATTCTTTTTAAATAGCGCCGTTTATTCCTGATATAGGGGCAGATATTCCCGGGCGGTTTGCAATTCCAATTCCACTTCTTCTCCTGGGGCAAAAATTCTGCCGCCAGGTATGGGTAAGATTGCATTGGCTACCAAAGCCGAGGAATTAGATTTGCCATGTCCATGGGGCTGGGCCACATATGTGCCGTCGGCCCGGCGATAGGCGGTAACCGACATATAGAATTCAAACGGCACATGGGCTTTGGCCTGATCCAGCAAAACCGCTTTGATCCTACCCGGACCGGCTAGGGGTTTGCCCAGATATTGACAAATCAAAGGCGCCAAATACCATTGTGCGGTCAAAGCGGCGCCTCCCGGCGGCCCTGCCAGACCGAGAATGGGTTTGCCTTGCGGCGAAAGAGCAAAAGAAGCGTGTTTGCCGGGGCCGCAGCCGGTTTCGTACACGTATACTTCGCCAACCTGATTCATAGCATCGGTGGCGAAATCCTTGCGGCCCTTGGAGGAACCGGCATTCAGCACAACTATGTCGCAGCAGGATAAAGCCCGGCGCAAGGCTTGGCTGAGCAAATGCAAATCATCGGCGATAATCGGCAGAATATAAGGCTCTCCGCCCCAACGGCGAATCTGTTCGCCGATAACCAGGCTGTTGCTTTCTATATTTTTGCCCAAAGGCAGCAGACCTTGCCGGGGCGTCAGCTCGTCTCCGGTGGGGATAAAGGCCACCACGGGCTTTTTGCGCACCGGAATATGCGTCCATCCTCCGTCGGCCAGCAACCCCAGATGTAGCGGTTCCAAAACCTGCCCTTGGGGAAGCAGTTTTTGTCCGATTTGCAGGCGGCTGCCTGCCGGGGAAATGTTTTGTCCCACGCCTTGGGGGGCGGCGGCAATATGCAATTGGC
Source organism: uncultured Peptococcaceae bacterium (assembly GCA_949289995.1). GTDB lineage: Bacteria > Bacillota > Dehalobacteriia > UBA4068 > UBA4068 > JAILCQ01. The sequence continues at coordinate 30,584 of CASEQE010000040.1, read as the reverse complement.
CGCCGGCAGTGAATTGACAATCTTCGATCAGGGTAACGCAATCATATTCCGGCGGTATGGCCACGCCGGTATTGCTGAATACATATTCCCGGCCTTCTTGCCATTGGCTGCAATCGCCGCCCCAATCTTGATAATCGGCGAAGCGATAGGCTATGCCGTCCATGCGGCTTACTGCGGCGTTGGGTAATGTGTTTAAAGAATATGTATCCTGCGCCAACACCCTTCCCAGCCCTTGTTCCAGCGGAATGGTTTCCTGTTCTGGTATGAATTTGCTTAGGCGGCAAATCATTGCCGCGAATTGATTTCGCCCCGGTTGCGGGGCTTGCTCCCGGCGCATCTTATTCCAGAGGGCCGGAACTACCGGCCATCATTGCCGCATAATCTGCATCGCTTAATTCATAACCATACCATTGGGAATAGAAATCCCGCACATGTTCCTCTACATCAATGTCGGTAAGCAATTGGGGGTAAACCTGTTTGGTAAACCAGACGATTTGTATGGCGATTTCCGGACCGAATTTTTCCCATTTCATCACCCCTTGGGGATTGGCGATGATATGGTCTTCTTTTACGGCGCGGAGACTTTGCCAGGCCGCATCTTGCTCAATAGTAGCCAAAGCCGCTTCCTGGCTGGAGCCGCCTACCAATATATAATCGGGGTCGGCGGCAATGATTTCTTCCATGGCGATTTCCACATCTCCGCCTTCCACCAAATCCACGGCGATATTGTCGACGCCGCAAATATCCATCCAGGTTTGGGTAATATAGTTGGCGCCGCAGGTGAGCAAGGGGCTATCCCCATGTTGCGCGGAATTATAATAGAGAGAAATTCTTTCTTCCGGGGTCAAAGCCGCGGTGGCTTCGCTAACGGTCGCTACCAAATCATCCAGATAATCGCAATAGCTTTCCGCTTTGGCTACGGTATCGCCGCCTAGCAGTTCCGCCATTTTCATGCAGAATTCTTCCAAGGCGGGTATGGATTCCTGATCTCCCAACATGCAGACGCAGGGCACGCCGGCCTGACGCAGGCTTTCGGCGGTATCGGCGCTAGAGGTGATCACCACGTCGGGGTCCAGGGCCAACAGGGTTTCCGCGCTGGCGTCGCCGGCGAAGCCTTCCACCTCTAATAGGCGGGGACAGGCGGCGCAAAGCCAACCCCAGCCGGTTTGTACGCCGGTTAAAGTGCCGGTGATGGTATCGCCCGCGCCTAGGAATACTTGCATGGCTGTGCTGGCCGGCCACAGATGAATGACCGAATGGATTTCTTGCGGCAATTCCACTTCCGCACCGGTTAAATCGGTAAAGATACGGGTTGCTTCGCCGGTTTGCTCCTGGCCGCTTTGTTCTTCATCAGTAGGAGATTGGCTTTGATCCGCCGGCGCACAGGCGGCAAACATCAAGGCCAAAGCCAACAGGATTACCAATAGAGGTAAACTTTTTTTACAAAACGTTTTCATTCTTTTCTAACTCCTTTGTTGTAGATTTATTCAAACCGTTTGCCGGTTTTGAACGATGTTGGGGATTGGGGCATAGGCAAAAACAGGCTTTGCGGCCGATTTCCGCAATTTCCAGCACTTTGCCTTGGATACCGTACATACTTTCCAGGGTTGGGCCGGTCAGCATTTGCGCCGACGGGCCGAACAGAAATTCGCCGCCGGCAAAAATGCCCACCATACCGCCGGTAAGCAAAGGGGCGTCCGGCATATGGGTAGTGGCGATCAGGGTATAGCCTTGGGCTGCCAAATCCGTCATTAGCCCCAAGATACGATGTTGATTGCCATAATCCAGGTGATTGGCTGGTTCGTCTAAAAGAATCAACGGACTTTGTTGGGTCAGCGCTCGGGCAATTTGTACCTGCTGCCTTTCACCACCGCTCAGCTGATCCATGGTTTTTTCCGCCAGATGGCTTAAATGCAAATCCGCCAGGTAGTTCTGGGCCAACCGGTAATCTTCTTCCCCTGGCGAAGCCAGGGCTTTTAGATGAGGCGTACGCCCCATCACCGTGTAGTCGATTACTTTAAAACGGCAGGCGCTTAAAGGCAATTGGGGCACATAGGCCATGCAACGAGCCAATTCCAAACGGCTGATTTGCGATAAATCTTGGCCAAATAGACGAATGGTTCCTTGATTGGCATGTAATTGCCCGGCAATACAATTTAGCAATGTGGTTTTCCCCGCCCCGTTTGCACCAAGGATTTGCAATATTTGCCCTTTTTCCAGATGAAAATGTAAATTTTTAAATAAGTATTGCCCTTTTTCATAGGCAAAAGAAAGGTTTTCTACTGACAAAACCGGAGATTTATTAAAATCTATATACATTATTGGATTTTCCTTTTTTGTGCTAATAAGAGAATGATAAACATAGGCGCTCCCACCAATCCGGTAAGAATGCTCAAAGGAATTTCCGCGCCGGTAAGATTGCGGGCCAGCCAGTCCACGACGGCGGTAAGGGTGGCGCCAATCAATACCGAAGCCGGCAGCAGCGTGCGGGCGTCTTCCCCAGTAAGCAGTCGGGCAAAATGAGGGGTGATCAGCCCCACCCAGCCGATGGCGCCGCTGAGGCATACGGCGCAGGCGGTAAGGGCAGTGGCGCATAATATGCACAAACCACGGATCAGACGTACGTTTATGCCCAGGGAGGCGGCTTCCCGTTCTCCCAGAGAAAGTACGTTGATACGCCAGCGCAACAAAAACAGTACGATCAGAGCAATCAGCATACCGGGAGCCAAAGCCTGTAAAATGGGTTGCTTGATATTGGCGAAGCTACCCATTGTCCAGTAAATGATGGAAGCCAGCTCTTCTTCTGGATCCGCCACATATTTCAAAATGCCAAACAGGGCGTTCATAAAACCGCCGACTACCACGCCGGCCAGAATCAGCATAAGCGAACTGTGATTGCGGAAAAAACGGGGAATCAAATTGGTTAAGCCTACCGCGGCCAAACCGCAAATCAGCGCCAAGAATTGTACCATGGCCGTACCGGCATGAAGGATTATGGCCAAAGCCGCTCCCGTGCAAGCGCCGGCGGAAACCCCCAGCAAATCCGGGGATACTAGGGGATTGCGAAAAATGCTTTGATAGGTGGCGCCAGAGGCGGCCAAAGCCGCCCCTACCAAAATCCCTCCCAACAAGCGGGGCAGACGCACGTTTAGTATTACATTGGCCATGGTATCGCTCCAACCGGGGGCGATGGGTAAGAGTTTATGTAGCAAAATAGCCAAGGTTTGATCAAAAGGCACTGGATATCTTCCCAGGGATAGGGATAAAACACAGCAGCCCAATAATATAATAGAAAGAAAAATAAAAATTCGGCGATTCTTTTTTGTTGTTTGCATAGGCTTGATTCTCATCGGTTTGCTTTTTACATAGGACGGAGCGCAACTATGGCAGGGATATACATTCAACTTTATAAAATATATTCTTTGGAAAATATATTTTCTTTTTAGTTTAAGCTGACCAAAACATAATGTCAAGCCTATATTTTATATTCCCGTTAAAATAAAACGGCAAAAAATAAAATATTCCCGTGGAAAAGCATACGAAGATAAAAAGAAAAGTACAAATCATGTTCTTGCAAATATTTACAATTTATAGTATACTGTCTGTTAGTTTCCATATTTGGAAACAAAAAATGAATAAATGTCAAGGGAGGACGTTAGCAGAATGAAAATTCGTAAAGTTTTGCTCGTTGCGCTTTGCGCTTTAATGCTGGTAGCGGCTTTTTCCACTGCCGCTTTGGCCAGCGATCAGGATATTGCCATTCAATTGGATGGCCAGAATATCCAAGTGGGCGAAGTCGCGCCGATTATCGTCGACGGACGTACCTTTGTGCCTTTCCGCGTATTGTTTGAAGCCATGGGCGCCACCGTGGATTATGATGACGCTAGCCGTACTGTCAAAGCAGAACGGGACGGTCTGAACATCTCTTTTGTGATCGGTGAAAAATCCGTGACCATCGCCGAAGGCGAAAACACGACTACGGAACAAATCGACGCCGCCTCTTTCATTCGCGACGGCCGCACTTTGGTGCCGGTTCGTTTTGCTGCTCAGGCTTTAGGCGCTTCGGTAGGCTGGGATGCCGAGAATCGTACCGTTTTGATTATTGATACCGATAAATTATTGGCCAAATATCAGGAAAGTTTTACCCTGATGGATTTACTCCTTGCCGATAATGCCAAATACTACAGCAAACCTTATGCGTTTAAGGGCGATATGGCTATGAGCATGGAGCTTTCCGCCGGTGAAGATATGACTTTCCCCATTGAAGCCGACATTGATTTTGATGGTCTGACGGAAGGCGTTTCCGCTATGGAAATGAATATGACCATGAATCTTGCTATGGAACAGGTTCTGAACCAATTGATTGCCGATACGGAAGAAGTGGATGCGGCAGCCCAGGCGGAATTGGATGCTTTGGTTGACGGATTGAAAAATTTGGAAATCCACCTTCTGATGGATATGGAAAACGGCAAATATTATATGCAAAGCGCTTTCTTCAATCAAATGCTGAGTCAGAAAGAAGAAACCTGGCTGTCCTATGATTTCGCGGAAATACTGGCCAATGTCGATACGGGCTTTGATATGAGCTTGCTGCAAACCCTGTCCGCCGTGGATAGCATGGATGCTTTGTTGAACGTATTGATTACCGTAGCTACTCCTACCGATATCAACAGCTATGCCGAATTGGTAAAAACTCTGGACACCATGGAAACGGTGATCGGCGATAAAGCTTTCGTGCAAACCGGTAATACTTATACCGCCAAAACCAGCGTCAAAGACCTGGAAGGCATGGATATCGATATGACTTTGGAAATCAAAACCGCCAATAAGGCCTTTTCTTCCTATGCGCTGAATGCCAAAATTAGCGCGGAAGGTATGGCTTTGAGCATTGATTGCGATTTGACTGCCGCTGGTAAACAAGACTTTACCATGACGATGGATATCGCTTCGCTGTTGTCCATGGAAGTTGCCGGCAATATCCAATATACGGCTACCCAGGAAACCGTTCCTGCTATGCCTAGCGAAAACGTTGTAGACGCCATGGATTTGTTGTTGTCTCCGGAAATAATTCCGGAGGAAACGGCGACCGATGCAGCGGCGGAAGTTGAAACCGCAGCAGAATAAAGCGGCGCATTTGCTGCTTGCCGGCCGCTGATTGGACGGAGAATCCTTTTATAAGCAAAGGCAAGGGCTTGCCATCCCGTTGAACGGGAGGCAAGCCCTTTTTTTCATGGAGCAGTCCAGTGCAGGCAATATATCCCGGTTTGCAGGGACGGAGCAGGGTTGCCGAAAAAACTATGCTTTGCCGCCGCTCAGCCCGGTTTGCAACGAGGCGGCGGCGGTTAGTACGTATATCGCTTGGGCGCCCTGGCGGCGCAAAACGGCGGAGCAGCCCCGGGCAGTGGCGCCGGTGGTGAAAATATCGTCCACCAACAGAAGCGATTTGCCCGCAAGCGGCAGGGGACAAGCAAAGGCGCCCGCCAACGTCGCTTGTCGTTGTTTGGCGCTTTGTTGCGCCAGAGGCGGCGTATCTTTAATGCGCAACAATAGATCTTGCCGGTAGGGTATGCCCAAAATATGGGATAAATCTTTGGCCAACAGGGCGCTTTGATTATAGCCGCGACTGGCCAATCGCTGTGGCGATAAAGGCGTGGGCAGAATATAATCGAAAGAAATAGCTGCATAATGCCGCTGAAAGCATTGCGCCATAATCGCCGCCAAAGGCCGGCGTTTGCCCAATTGCCCTCGGTATTTGAAGGCCAACAAAGTTTGACGTAGACGGCCTTGATAGGGAGCGGCAGCCCGGGCCCGGACAAAAGGCCCATAGCCATAGCAGCCGGCGCAAAGGCCGTTGCCCCGGCTAAGCCGCGGTAAAAAGCAGGCGCCCCAAGGACAATTGCCATAGGCGAATATGGTCTGCCGGCAATCGTCGCACCATCCCGGCTTTGCCACAGGTTGGCCGCATATGATACAGGCGTTTTGCGGATAAAAGAATTCAGCGAAAGCGTTGCGCCAATCTGCTTTCATTGGCTTTCCCTCCTGACGGCGACATAGCCGGCGCATAATAAAAGATACGGCTTAGCCGGAAAGGCTAAGCCGTAAGCGGAAAGTGGATCCACGTTTTAATACAATGGATATTTGTCGGTCAGGGCTTTGCTGATTTCCCGGGCTTTGGCTTCGCCGGCCTCTCCGTCGTGGAGGCAGTAATAGATGGCGTCCGCTACCAGGGTCATATCGTCTTCCTTGAAGCCCCGGGTGGTGGCGGCGGCGCTACCCAGACGGATACCGCTGGTTACCGCCGGTTTTTGCGGGTCGAAGGGGATGGCGTTTTTGTTGCAGGTAATACCCACTTGATCCAAACGGGTTTCCGCTTCCACGCCGGTGACGTTAATCGGCCGCAAATCTACCAGCATCAAATGGTTGTCCGTACCGCCGGAAACCAAACGCAGGCCATGGTCGATTAATCCTTTGGCCAGGGCTTGGGCGTTTTTCTTTACCTGGCGTTGATATTCTTTAAACGAAGGCTGCAAAGCTTCGCCAAAGGCTACCCCTTTGGCGGCGATAACATGCATCAGCGGGCCGCCCTGCATACCGGGGAATACGCATTTATCTACCGCTTTGGCAAATTCTTCCTTGCAGATGACGAAGCCGCCTCTGGGGCCGCGGAGGGTTTTATGGGTGGTGGAGGTGACGAAATCGCTGTAAGGAATCGGCGAGGGATGTTCACCTGCCGCAACCAGACCGGCAATATGGGCCATGTCCACCATCAGGTGAGCGCCGCAGGCTTTGGCAATATCGGCAAAGGCGGCGAAATCCAACAGCCGGGGATAAGCGGAGGCGCCGGCTACGATCAGTTTGGGTTTGATTTCCATAGCCATTTGCATCACTTGGTCGTAATCGATGGTTTCCGTTTTTTCATCCACGCCGTAGCCGAAAAATTGATATAATTTGCCGGAAAAATTGAAGGGGCTGCCATGGGTAAGGTGGCCGCCATGGGCCAGGCTCATACCCAGCACTTTATCGCCAGGCTGCAAGGCGGCGAAATATACCGCCATATTGGCTTGGGCGCCGCTATGAGGTTGCACGTTGACATGGTCGCCGCCAAACACTTTCAACGCCCGTTCTTTGGCCAGATTTTCCGCTTGATCCACATATTCGCAACCACCGTAATAGCGTTTGGCCGGATAACCTTCCGCATATTTATTGGTTAAAACCGATCCTTGGGCGGCCATAACCGCCTGAGAAGTGAAATTTTCCGAAGCGATTAGTTCAATTTTATGCCGTTGCCGCTGCAATTCCCGCTCTACTATTCCTGCCATTTCCGGGTCGGCGGCTTGTAAATAAGAAAAGTCAAACATCCTCTCATCCTCCATTGATTCATTATCGGCATTGGTATATATCCGTATATCTGATACCCTTTAGCATACCATATTCGCGATAATTTGGCAATACAAATGACTGCGGTTGGGAAAATTGTCCCTTTTCCGCGCAAAAAGAAGAAGAGCGGGATCCGGATCTTTGCCCTATAGGACGCAGGGGAAAGCTTGGCGGGCGCTTATGGGCCAAGGGGCTGCATCGAATGGAAAAAGCCGGCTCCGCTGCAAGCGGAACCGGCGCTATAGAGGCAGCCGATAGAGCCCGGCTTTTGTTTGGCCGCTGCAGGAGAAAGCGGGAGGCGCCGGTTATGGGGTGGGCAGGTTTAAAAAAGCCCGGGATTTGGGTTGGCCGTCCAGATGATAATCCAAATAGGCGGCCATGGCGGTGGCCATTTCCCGGCCCAGGTTTTGGCTCCAATCCAGACAAGCCAAGCGTTGCGCCGGCAGGGCGGCTAATCTGGCCAAGGTCAAAACCGCGCCTTGGCTCAAAATGGGGCCGGCAGCAGAAGCGGCACAAGCCGGGCATAATAATCCTCCTGCGGTAGGAGAAAGCACGGCCGGAAACGGCGCTGGTTTGCCGCAGTTTTGGCAGGCGGAAAAATCGGGAAAAGCGCCTAATTCCTGGAGAATTTGCAGTTCATAATAGCGGGCGGCGGCTTCCGGCCTTTGGCCCAGTTTTATCCAGGAGAGGGCGATCAACAGATGGCGGTACAATTCCGGAGCGGGCTGCCCCTCCACCAAGGCTAAATCGCTAAGTTCCGCGACATAGGAGGCATAGGCGATTTGCCGGAACCCGCCTTGAGGCGGCAAAAAGCTTTGCTCCTGGTGGGCCTGGGCGACGATAGGCAGAGAGGAACGGCTTCGCGCCAGCAAATAGCTACCCTGAGCCAAAAGTTGCACCGCCCCCCGTAAACTGGCGGTAGGTTTGCGCGCGCCTTTGGCCAGGGCGGTAATTTTTCCCTGCTCCAGGCTGAATAGGGTGATCACTTTGTCGCCGTCTTTATAATCGCGGGAACGTATGGTAACGCCGCTAAGGCGAAAGGTTTTTTCTTTCATGAGCTCCTTTCTACCCATGCCTGTGGCGATCAGGGGCGGCCTAGGGCCGCTTTGATTTTGGTCAATCTGTACAGGCAGGGATTATTCGTCTTCGCCGATGCGGATGCCGGCGATTTCGCTAACCGGCAGGCTAAAAACGATGGCATGGGCTTTGGTTTGCACGCCGGCTTCGGCTACGATGGCTTTGATAATGCCGTTGCGGGCGGCCGCGGTGGTGACGATTAGCACCATGTCTTTTTCCCGAGCGATGGAAATGCCGAAGAATTTTTCCGCTTCTTCTCTACCGGTGCCCAAAGCGTGGATAACCGTTCCTCCCTGGGCCTGGGCGGCACGGGCGGCGTTCATCACCTGATCGGTGTAGCCGCGGTTGATAATGGCGACGATTAATTCATAAGCGTTTTCCTGGTTCACGTTTGCAGCCTCCTCCTGTTCCCTGTTTTCTTGGTCTATGGTGAAATCGGCGGTTAGCCATTTCAAAGCTGTAATTCCGGCAAAGCTGCGAAGAGGAATGGTATAGGCAATGCCATTGCCCGGTATATATAGTTTAAAATGGCGGTTGAGCAGGGTGGTAATTTCCTTGGCTTTATCGGTGGTGAGCACGGAAAAGAGAAGCTGTTTGGCGCTTTCCCCCAGCCCCAAATAGTCGAGAATTTCACTGGTAGCCGTACCTTGGCCCAAAACGCTTAAAACCAAAGGAATTTTGTTTTCTTGGAAGAAATGCAGCGCTTTATCGCCTTGGCTGCGGTTGATTACCACGGTTAATAAGGATACGGAACGCATACAATCACCTCCATTCCACGATATCGATGTCCTGGGTATAGGCGATGATTTCGCCTTCCGGGATCATGCTGGCCTGTTTCAGCTTCAGCAGCTGCCGTTGTTTCCATTGATAGTATAAGCCCAAAGCCTGTATGGTTAATAGGGGCGTCATAGCCACCATGGATACCACGCCGAACGCTTGGGTAATCACGTCGCCGCCTACGGCCGTGCAGGCGCCAATGGCAAAAGGCATAACAAAGGTGGCGGTCATTGGGCCGGAGGCCACGCCGCCGGAGTCGAAGGCGATGGAGGTGAAAATTTGCGGACAGAAAAAAGTGGCCAGCATGGCCAAAAGATAGCCTGGGGCGATAAAATACCATATGGATAGATCGGCGAGAATGCGAATCATGGCCAGAGCCAGAGATATGGCCACGCCGATGGACAGGGAGGTTTTCATCGCTTTGGCAGTAATGGCGCCGTCGGTAATTTCCACTACTTGTTTGGTTAATACATGTACCGCCGGTTCTGCCGCTACGATAAAATAGCCTAAAATCATACTTACGGGAATCAGCAGCCATTGATATTCGTGGCCGGCCAATTCGCCGCCTAAATATGTGCCGGCGGCCATAAACCCCATATTGACGCCGGTGAGGAACAATACCAAGCCGAAAAAGGTATAACCTACGCCTATCGCCAGTTTGATAATTTGCCGCCGGGGCAATTTTAAGGCAAAGACCTGATATAAGGCAAAAAATACGATGATGGGGCTTAAAGCAAGCCCTACTTCTTCCAGATAGGTGGGAAAACCGGAGACGAAATTTTGCCATACTTGCCGGGAATCGTTGTAATCCGCTATCACCGTAGGCGTATACTGTCCCTGATCGGCGCCAAACAGCAATCCGAGAATCATGATCGATAAAATTGGCCCCACGGAACATAAGGCCACCAGGCCGAAGCTGTCATCTTTGGCGCCTTTGTCGGAACGAATGGCGGCGGCGCCTACGCCTAGGGCCATAATAAACGGTACGGTCATTGGCCCGGTGGTTACCCCGCCGGCATCGAAAGCCACCGCCAGGAAACTTTCCGGCGTGATCAAAGCCAGGATGAATATGGCGGCATAACAAACCAGCAGCAGCCGGTTGAGCTTGATTTGCAGCAGTATACGCAGCATGGCCAAAATCAAAAAGATACCCACGCCTAAAGCTACGGCAATAATCAACGTAAAATTGGGAATCCCCGGCACCTGATTGGCCAATACCTGCAAATCCGGTTCGGATATGGTGATAATCGTGCCTATGAGAAAGCTGCCGCCGATAATCAGCGGCAGTTTGCGGCTTTTGGTGATGCCGGAACCTACATATACGCCGATCGGCGTCATGGTCACGTCCACGCCTAGGGTAAACAGGCCCATGCCCACGGTCAACAACACCGCTCCCAAGATAAAAGCTACCAATACGCCGTTGGGAACCGGCGCTACGGAAAAGCATAAAATTAAAACGATCAAGGTGATTGGCGCTACCGAATTTAAACATTCTTTGATCTTTTCCAGCAATTTTTCATATGTACCAATGCTGATGCGTATCCCTCCTTAAGCAGATTGTTTGCGCTGTTTTTTTGCATTTATTCTTTGGCTTCCAGCACCGCGATAAAGGCGGCTTGTGGAATTTCCACGTTACCTACTTGTTTCATGCGCTTTTTGCCTTCTTTTTGTTTTTCCAAAAGTTTGCGTTTGCGGCTGATATCTCCGCCGTAGCATTTGGAAATTACGTCTTTGCGCAAAGCTTTTACCGATTCTCTGGCGATGACTTTGCTGCCGATGGCCGCTTGCACCGGTATTTCAAACAGTTGACGGGGGATCAGGCTGCGCAGTTTCACCACCAAAGCCCGGCCCCGGTTGTAGGCTTTGTCTTTATGGACGATTACCGACAAAGCGTCCACCGGTTGGTCGTTGACTAAAATATCCAACTTGACCAAATCGGATTTTTTATATTCGCCCAGCTCGTAATCGAGGGAAGCGTAGCCTCGGGTACGGGATTTGAGCTGGTCGAAAAAGTCGTAAATAATTTCCGCCAGCGGCAAATCGTAGAGAAGGATTACCCGGGTGGGGTTTAAATATTCCATATTGAGAAATTGTCCCCGTCTTTCCCGTACCAATTCCATAATCGCTCCGATATAATCGCTGGGAGACATGATGGTGGCTTTTACATAAGGTTCTTCGATATACAGCAATTCGTTGGCCGGCGGCAATTTGGTAGGATTATCGATATACAACACTTCGCCGTTGGTACGGGTGGCCCGGTAGTTGACGGAAGGGGCGGTAATCAATAAATCCAGTCCGTATTCCCGTTCCAGCCTTTCCCGGACGATTTCCATATGCAGTAGACCCAAAAAACCGCAGCGAAAGCCATATCCCAACGCAGCAGAGGTCTCCGGCTCGTAATGCAAGGCGGCGTCGTTTAGCACCAGCTTGGACAAGGCGTCTTTCAAATTGTCAAAGTCGTTGTTTTCCACCGGATACAGGCCGCAATATACCATAGAGGTAGCGGGGCGGTAACCGGGCAGGGGAAAAGGCGTAGGATTGGCGGCGTCGGTAATGGTGTCGCCCACTTGGGTATCGGCCACATTTTTGATGCTGGCGGCCAGATAGCCCACTTCGCCGGCGCTTAAACATTCCACCGGCTTGGCCGCCGGGGTAAATACGCCCACCTCTACCACGTCCATTTCTTTGCCGGTGTTGAACATTTTTACACGCATACCCTTGCGGATTTGTCCGTCCATAATCCGGAAGTAGGGCACCACCCCTTTGTAGCTGTCAAAGCGGGAATCGAAAATCAAGGCGCTTAGCGGCGCCTGGGGGTCGCCTTTAGGGGCGGGGATACGCTGGACGATGGCTTCGAGAATTTCTTCCGTGCCCACGCCGGTTTTGGCCGAAGCCAAAATTGCATCTTGGGCGTCCAGCCCCACCACTTCTTCGATTTCCCGTCGTACTTCCTCCGGTTGTGCGCCGGGCAAATCGATTTTGTTGATTACGGGAATGATTTCCAAATCATGTTCCAGCGCCAGATATACGTTGGCCAAAGTTTGCGCTTCGATGCCCTGGGAGGCGTCCACCACCAACAAGGCCCCTTCGCAGGCGGCCAAAGAACGGGACACTTCATAATTAAAATCCACATGTCCGGGGGTGTCAATTAGATTGAGAATATAATCTTCGCCGTCTTTGGCTCGATAAGGGATACGCACGGCCTGGAGTTTGATGGTGATACCCCGTTCCTGTTCCAAATCCATGGAATCCAAAACTTGTTTGGTCATATCCCGGCTGGCTATCGCGCCGGTATATTCTAAAATTCGATCAGCCAATGTGCTTTTCCCATGATCGATATGAGCGATAATGCAGAAGTTGCGAATATTTTTCATAGCGTTTTTCCTTATTTTTAGTTGTTTATTTAGCAGCAATTTAAAAATACAGGGTTATGATACGTTTATTTTCGTTTACAGTATATAGCAAATCCGTTTGCGGCATACCAGCTTGGCGAAACAAATCGAAGGCGCCGCCTGCGTCTAATAAATCGGCTTGGGCCTGGGCAAAGCCGTCATCGCTAGCCAGGCGGAAGGTAAAAAAAGCCTCTCCTTGCTGCCAGCTACGCTGCAACAAGGGTAGCAGAGCCTGTTGGCAATAGCTTTCCAGATACAAACCTTCGGCCCGGTAATAATTGGCGCTTTCCGCCGTGCATGCAGGTAGGGGGAGGTAAGTGAGGGGCGCATGGGTTTGGGCCATTTCCGCGCTGTTGAGGCCAAACCAGGCGTAGTCTATATAGGCTTCGGCTGGCAGGGGGACGTTTGCCTCCGTGGTTGGATCGCCTAAGGTAGGATCGGCAAAATAGTATTCTCCGTCCAAGCGCATCAGCAACCAGGCATGGCTTTCGCCGCTTTCCAATAGTTGGCCGCTAACATAGGCGGCCTGTATGCCTACCTTTTGTAGCAGATACTGCATGGTTTTGGCATAGCCGCTGCATACGGAGGCGCCGTTTAAGAGGACGCTGCACAAGTTTTGATTATCCGCCGCTCCGGTTTGGTATTGGGTGCCAAGAATCACCTGGCGGTATATGGCCAGGGCTAAGTCGTATTCTTCTTCCAGTCCTTGGGTGCAAGCTAGAAAATCCGCTGTCGCCTGTTGCAACGCCGGCGCTCGGGCGGCGGTTTGGCTTTGATCGTAGACGTAAGCCGGCCGGTATTGGCTGGATTGATAAAACAGGATTTGACGCACGTTAAGACTGCCGCCGCCGTTAAACCAATACAGCTCCGGATGATCCGCCGACAGCCAATATACCGCTTGATTGAGGGTTTGTTGATCCAGCGTATAGGGAAAGTCTATGCTGGGGGCAAAAGTGGATACGCCGGCCAGAAGCCGTTGATACACGTCCAGATCTCTACCGCTGAGTTGGCTTTGATAATAGGCGTCGGTGGTGAAAACGGCGTCTTGCCAATCGTCTTGCGATGACGCGGCGGTATCCGGCGGGTTTGCTGTTGAAAATGGCGCGGCGCAGCTGCCGGCAAATAGCGCGGCCAGCAAGAAGAAAAAAAAGATTTTATAGCGCATACGATGGGTATTTGATTGGCGGTTAATGAAAACCATGGGCTAAATAATCGGCTATACTTTCCACAAAACTATCTACTGCCGGCATGCCTCGTTCCGCTTCCAGGCCGATAGACAATTTTTGGCATAGATCCGTCAGAAGATATTTGAAGCTTTGATTGCGTACATATATTTTGCGCGGGCGGCCTTGCTCCGTGATATATTGGTATAGCATAGCGACGATGATAGAATGAACGTCTTCGTTGCCGGCAAACAGATGTTGCTCCAGTATTTTTTGATCGTTATGATTGGCCAAAATACAGGCCAGAGGATAAATTGCCGGTTGCCCGGCCTGGCTGTCATAGGGCAAAGGCAAGTATAATACGTCTAATTCCAAAGCGGCGGCGGTAATTTTGTGTTTTTTTAGCCGGGCGATAAACAGTTCATCTACAATGGTAATGGTTTCAGCGGCCAGAGGAATCATCGGCGCTTCCGCCGCCCGGCAATCCCAGATTTGTTCTTCCGGGCGAAAAAAACATTCCGCCATTTGCTCTCGTTCTTTATCCAATACCAGTTTGCCTTGACGCAAAGCCAGCAGAACCTGAGGCAATGCGGCGAGAACCTGGATTAACAACGCCGCTTGTTCTGCCGACAGGGGCCAAGGGGTTTGTCCCGCATGGTAGCAAAGAAAATAGATGCGTTTTTGCTTTGCCGGCAGATTGGGCGGATATAGATTTAGGCTGCGCAAACGAGGCGGCAAGGAAGGCGCCTGGGGGGCGAAGCGGCATAGCAAACCGGTAAAACGACATAAGCTGGCCACGGAGGATTCGGCGGCGCCGCCGTTAAAAATGGGACTGCCGGCATAGGATTGATAGCCGGGATAAATGGTTAGACTCCAGCCCTGGTTCGCTTCTTTTTCCGCTAGCAGGGATACGAAAACCGGTTCTGAACGTTGGGGCAAACGGATCAACAGGGCGCGGGTGTTTTTCAATACCCGATTGGCTTGGCAATGAGCTATTTTTTCCGCCGTTTGATACAATTGTAGCCATTGATCTACTTCCGGCGGCCGATAGGGAGCGGCGGACCATAGTTCCGGATAGGCTTCTTCGCTGGCGGACGTTTTAGGCGGGTGAGGAAAATCGTTCATATAAGCTATACCTCATGAAAGGAAAACCGCTTTGGTGGCGTTTCATATTGGGGGATAAAACCGCCGTGCCAAAACATTTCCCGCATATATATAGAATTATTGTAGCATAAGCGGATGAGAAAAAAAAGGGGCAGAGGGGAAACCTTGTTTTGCTTTTATTGCTAAAAAACCGGCGGACGTTTTTTACGTCCGCCGGAAAATTGATGAATTATTGTTCTGTTGCGCCGGTGATGGCCAATTGATTTTGTTGCAAATCCACTTGCAATGTGGTATCGGGAGCAGGATCCTGGCCGATGATATAACGGGCGACCAAAGTTTCCACCTGAGACTGGATCAACCGTTTCAGCGGACGGGCGCCATACATAGGATTGTAACCGTTGTCGATCAGATATTCCCGGGCAGCGGGGCTGACGTTTAAGCCCAACCGACGGTTGGCCAGACGGGTTTGCAAATCTTGTAGTAACAAATCCAATATAGCGTCGATATTCTTTTTGGTCAATGGTTTATAGAATACCACTTCGTCCAAGCGGTTGAGAAATTCCGGACGGAAGCTGCGGCGCAGCAATTCGTTTACCCCATCTCTCGCCTGTTGGGAAATGCCGCCGTCGGCGTCTATGCCGTCGAGAATCAAATCCGAGCCCAGATTGGAGGTAAGGATGATGATGGTATTTTTGAAATCTACGGTACGGCCGTGGCTATCGGTAACCCGCCCGTCGTCCAATACCTGCAGCAGTACGTTGAATACGTCGGGGTGGGCTTTTTCTACTTCGTCGAAGAGGATAACCGCATAGGGATGACGGCGTACCGCTTCCGTAAGCTGCCCGCCTTCTTCATAGCCTACATAACCGGGAGGCGAACCGATTAGTCGGGATACGGAATATTTTTCCATATATTCGCTCATATCGATACGAATCATATTGTGTTCGTCATCGAATAGGGCTTGAGCCACCGCTTTGGCCAATTCGGTTTTGCCCACGCCGGTGGGACCGAGAAACAGGAAACTGCCAATGGGTTTGCCTGGATCTTTGATACCGGCCCGGGAGCGGATGATGGCGTCGCAGACTTTGTTTACCGCTTCGTCTTGACCGATCACTCTTTGGTGCAGAATATCGTCCAAATGCAGCAGTTTTTCTTTTTCGCCTTCCATCAACCGGGCTACGGGAATGCCGGTCCAGCGTCCGACGATACGGGCAATTTCTTCTTCGGTAACTTCATTGCGCAGCAGGCGGTTTTTTTGTTCTTCGTCGGCAACCTGTTCTTGCGTGGCAAGTTCTTTTTGCAATTGGGGCAAAACGCCGTAGCGCAATTCCGCCGCTTTGTTCAAATCATATTGTCGCTCTGCCTGTTCGATTTGGGCGTTGGTTTGCTCGATTTGTTGCCGCAAATTCTGCAATTTGGCGATGTCGGCTTTTTCGTTTTCCCATTTGGCTTTCATCGCCGTAAAACGTTCCCGTAGTTCCGCCAATTCGCCTTGGATTTTCTGCAATTGTTCGGCGGAAAGTTTATCTTTCTCGTTTTTTAATGCGGTTTCTTCGATTTCCAGCTGCATAATACGCCGGCTGATTTCATCCATTTCCGTAGGCATGGAATCGATTTCCGTTTTGATTAAAGCGCAAGCTTCGTCCACCAGGTCGATGGCTTTATCGGGCAAAAAACGGTCGGCGATATAGCGATGGGACAAGGTGGCGGCGGCGATTAAAGCCCGGTCTTGGATTTTTACCCCATGGTACACTTCATAGCGTTCTTTCAGGCCGCGAAGGATGGAAATGGTATCTTCCACCGTCGGTTCTTCCACCATAACCGGTTGGAAGCGCCGTTCCAAAGCAGGGTCTTTTTCAATATATTGCCGGTATTCGTTTAGGGTGGTGGCGCCGATGCAATGCAATTCCCCACGGGCCAGCAACGGTTTCAACAGATTGCCCGCGTCCATGGCGCCGTCGCTTTTGCCGGCGCCGACAATGGTATGCAACTCGTCGATAAAGAGGATGATGTTGCCTTCCGCCTGTTTGACTTCGTTGAGCACGGCCTTTAGTCTTTCTTCGAATTCGCCCCGGAATTTGGCCCCGGCGATCAGCGATCCCATATCTAAGGAAAACAGACTGCGGTTTTTCAGATTATCTGGTACGTCTCCGCGAACGATACGCAGGGCCAAACCTTCGGCGATGGCGGTTTTGCCGACGCCCGGTTCGCCGATTAGGCAGGGATTGTTTTTGGTTTTCCGGGACAGGATACGAATCACGTTACGAATTTCCTCATCCCGGCCGATTACCGGATCCAATTTTTGTTGCCTGGCCAATTCTACCAGGTCCTGGCCGTATTTATGCAGAGAATCGTAGGTGGCTTCCGGATTGTCGCTGGAGGCTTTTTGCCGCCCGCGCAAGCTGCTTAAAGCTTCCCGGCAGGCTTTTTCTTGAGCGCCGGCCTGTTTGAGCGCTTCTTGGATGGCAGCGCCGCCTTTGGCGAACAGCCCCAGCAGCAGATGTTCTACGGATATATAGTCATCGCCCATATTGGCCGCTTCTTTTTCTGCGGCGTTCATTGACTGGTTCAGTTCCGCGGACATATACATTTCCCCGCCATTTACTTGCGGCAAACGGTTTAAGGTTTTTTGCAAATCCTCGGACAAAGCCTCTTTGTCCGCCCCTGCTTTGGTTAGCAATTGGGGAATCAGACCGCCTTGTTGCTGCAATAAGGCCAGCAGCAAATGTTCCGGGCGCAATTGTTGATGATGGCATTCTTCCGCCATGGCTTGGGCGGATTGTAATGCTTCCATGCTTTTTTGGGTGTATTTTTGTAAGTTCATATTCTCAACCGCCTTTCCGACAGGTAATAGATGTGTAAGATAGCGCCGATTTATAGAATCAACGGTTTGTTAGCCGCATAGCGACGATAGATGTTTTCTACTTGATCAATGGCTAGCGAAGGTTGGTTTAAATTGTAGAAAAAGGCCTTTAACGCCCCGTCGAATACGGAGATATATTCCACGATACTTTGGCTTAATTCTTCTTCGCTCACCTGGCGGTCGCTAGGTTCGACGGCTAGCAATTTGGTAAAACGACCGTCGCTGATTTGAAAATCGCCGCTACCGCATACAGAAGCGCTTAATTTGCCCCATAGTTTATAAAATTGGCCGATATACAGCAGTAGATTATGGTTTTGACTACGCAGACTGACCCGCAATTCCCCAATAATTGGCGACAGCGTTGGGTATAATTCTACATTGTAGCGAATCGTCGGATTATATTTGAAGGTCAAAGGCGAGCGCAGGCTCATCATCGATTCAGAATTGCGCAGCATAACTTGTAACGCGCTATTGCCGCCCAATAAGGCTTCCATTTGGTCAAACATTTCCCGTATACGTTGTTCCGGCGTGCGGTAGGATACATATTCCGCCAGAATCGAGTTGACCATTTGGGAGCGATTGGCGCCGGCTCGCTGAGCCAACGCGTCGATGGCGGCCACCACGTCTTCGGCCAGCATTAAAGAATACATATTTTTTTTCATCGGCCTCCCGCCTCCTTATAACAAATCACTTCCGTTGTTTGAAAAAATCATAACACAATTTATATAATTTGTAAAGCATTTTATATAAATTTTTTTACAAATTTTTATCTGTTTCATTGTGCTTGTCCAGGGCGATTTTTGTGGCCATAGCGATATCGGTAATAATGCGTAATTGTTGCGTGGTACAGCTATCCAACAGTTGAGCCATCTGTGTGCAGGCGGTTTGGCGGCCGCCGCAATTATTTTGTAGCAAATCATCGGTTTGCACTTCCAGCGTTTCAGCAATGGCTACAAATACCGGCAAACTTAATTTGGTGTTGCCTGTTTCAATATGGCTCATATGGGTTACGGATATGCCTGCTTTTTCTGCCAATTGCTCCTGGGAAAGTCCTTGCGCTTTCCGATATTTTCGTATTTGTTGGCCAATTTGATAATAGTTCATCCATATCACCTACTCAGTTTATTTATACTTGAATTGTATAGGCGAATATGATATAGTAAAATAAATTATATAGGCTATTTTACGCCTATATGGTTTATATTATGCCTTTGTGATTCGTATATTGGGCAAACATCAATGGCAGGTTAGAGTATGGTTTTGTTCTAGGTTGACCAAGCTTTTTTATAGCCGGGGCAGCAAGTCAAAGCGTATTCGTATGCGGTGGCGGTTTTTTGGGGCTGTGTTGGGCTTTGGAAAATTTATGGCGGCTAAGATAAAAGGGAATGATGGCCGAAAGTGGAAAAATATTCCCGCTTTTTTAGGTCATATTTGACAAAATACGATTTATAATTTGCCATATCTTGTCGAAAGTTATATTTTAGTGATTATATTTCCCCGATTTGGTCGATATTTTTGGTTTGAAATAAAAGGGAATATTGTATATGATGGAATTGTTCCCGGGAGATAAAAGCAAAGGAACAAGGAGGCGTAATGATGAATCGCAAAGTCAAACAATTGATTTACGATATTTACCGTCAGGCCGCCTGTTTGAATTTGCTGGCGGCCAACCGGCGGCTTAGCCGGGAGCAATTACGGGAAAAAAGCTTGACTTTGCTTAGCCTGTGCGAGCAATTGTCCCGGGAAGCGGAATCCGGTTAAACGACGACTCATAACTCATCCCTGGCCAAAAACCTCCCCATTGTTATGCGGGAGGTTTTTGGTTTTTTGGCAATTGTTTATCTGGGTAAAAGCAGCAAGATGACTCTATGGCTTAAAGCGGACGCTCATTGTTGAAGGCGCTGAACATATAAAACCCTGAAAAGGCAGGATTATTCATCCTGTCTTTTCAGGGCGATAACAGTAAGGTGTTTGGCTTTGACCTGAAATTTGACTTGCCAATTGGCAAAATCCAAAATATATACTCTTTGTTCATCCTGATGATAGGCGGGGCGGGGATCTTGGGACAGCAATCCTATCAGAGCAGCCTGTTGTCTGGAAGAAAGGCCGGCAGCCAAATCCGCGGGTAATTCCACTTCCAGGTGATGGGCGGCGGCCTCCTGAGCAAACCCGCCTTTGGCGTCTGGGTGGCTTTCCAAATGGGGCAAATAGGGTTTGATATCATAAATTGGCGTGCCGTCTGCCAAATCTCCGCCGGCAATGGTTAAAATTGGACCTAATGTTTTGCTAAAGTGGATATTGGTTAATTCCACACAGGATAAGCCCAAAGGATTGGGGCGAAAAGGGGAACGGCTGGCAAAAACCCCTTGCCGCCGGTTGCCGCCCAGCCGGGGCGGGCGTACCGTAGGCGACCAGGCGCCGGCGGGAATACGGTGAAACCCCCAGATCAGCCAGATGTGAGAAAAGCCGTCCAAGCCCCGAATGCAATTCGTATTGCGATAGCCCGGTTCAAAGACGATTTGGCTTTGCAATTCATTAACCAGGCCGCTTTGCCGCGGAATGCCGAATTTATCGGGAAATTCGCTGCGTACGCGAGCGATAACTTGTAGCGTCAGGGTATCCTCTCCCAAAGGAGAATTGGGCGTTGTTTGCATAATGTTTGTCCTTTATTATAACAGGGGGGCGATTGGTCTGATCACAGCGTTTGCCCCTTGCAAGCCGGCGGCGCGTTTATTCCGCGACGGCGGATTTATTTTTGCCGCCCCAAAAATGCCAATCTTGCAAACCATGATAATGCAGTCGGGCATAGAGTAGAACCAAAGCAAAATAAAAGCCGGAAGTAACCGAAAACAATACGTGCCCGGCAATGGTTAAATAGGCTACGGTGGAGCCCAGAGAAATAAAACAGGCTACGCCCACTATATCCACCCGACGGAAAAAGGCTTTGAGAAAATCTATGCCCACCGCCAAATAGGTCCACAACATGGTTACCGCGCCGGTTAGGCCATAATAAAAGATGACTTCGAACAAATCCATCTCAATCAATTTGCTTTGGCCGCCGCGGCCGATGCCGAACAGCCAGGCATAGGGGCCGCTTTGTTTAAATTGCGTAAAAGCGTCTAGCAAAATATCCTGACGTCCGGAAAAAATTAAGCCGTCCAAACCGGTGGATTCCTGAATTCGCCGCAGTTTGCTCAGGGAAAAACCGATATCCAAAAAGATCGCTGCCTGAGAGGCCAGGCTAATCAAAATGAAAATTCCGGCAAAGGTAAGGGTTACCATACCGAAACGGCGTAGCAGGCGATAGCCTTTTTCTTTATATCCTCGATACCAAGTGTAAAAGAAGAAGGTAAGCAGCACGATGCCTACGGCGATAAAAGAGGTTTTGGTGCTGATAATCAACAAGGCGGCGATGGTAATCGCCGGCGGCAGCAACCAAAACAGGCGGATTTTGGCGGCGGGTTTGCCTTCCAGCCGCAAATACGCCGTTAAAGATAAAGGTAGCAATAACATTAAGACTGCGGTAATGTCGTTGCCGGAGTAAAAAAAGCCTCTTGAGCCGCTGACGCCGAAACGATCGCCATATGTGGCGTATCCTAGGCCGAACACATAGGAGAGCAAAATGGAGCCGGCTAGAATAAATAGCGTAACGGCAATATACCAATCGGCTTTGTCCAACAATTCCCGGGGGGTACGGCCGGAACCCTGGCATAAACGCCAATAAACCAGTAAGACGGCTAGGTTATAGACAAATTTAGCGATATATTGGACGTCGGCAAAAAGGGAAAACTCGCTAAGAAAAAGAAATTCGCCGATTAAAGATAGCAGCCAAGCGCCGCCAATGGGCAAAACGGTGAAGATGATTTTTTTATCCAGGGTTTGCAAGGCATAAACGGCAAACAACAACAAAACAATCATCCGTATAGGCAGCACCGGGGTTATCATATCTTGCAAGGTTTCTTCGGCTAATATGGAGCCGATACGCAAGTATATCCCGCCCAGCAAATCCAAGCATGGATTAAGCAGCAGGTAAAATAAAAAGAATTTTTCCAGTTTTTGCCTGGTATTGAGCATAATAACCTCCTATGGCCGGTTTTTTTGCTTGGGGCAAAACGGCTATTTATCAGACGTTGGCGGCGGCGTTTTTGTTCACAAAGCGGCGATTTTTCTTTGCCGGCGTTTTGGTGAATGGTAAATCGTTTATTGCAAATAACCGATGATTTGCATGGCTTCCTGATAGCGGGCGGCGGCGTCGGCCGGGGCTTGGCCGCTGATTTGATAATCGAAAGGATCGATCAGTTGGCAGAAATATTTCCAAGGATCGGCAGCTTGCCAAATGGAAACGTTGACGGTATCTGCGTTTTGTGCCGATGCGGCTTCCAACGCGGCGGCAAAAGCGGCGGACATACTGTCGCAATCGTTGGTTACATACCAGGTAACCGTTTCTTGGCCCAAAACGTCGTATAGGCTTTTGCCCATATCCGCTAAGGCGGTATAGGGGGCCTGGAAGACGATATCCGGGGCCTGTAATACAATATCACGATAGGCATTGTAGATTTCCCGGCCCAACCAGCGATTAAATCCGGCGTCGATCGCTTGTCCATAGACGTCGGCGCCAAAGTCATCATAATCCTGCCAACCATAGGTGAGGCAGTTTAAATTGGCGTCGTATTCCATAGATAGCAGACGCAGGCATTGGCATATCATCTGATAAAACAAGGGGCCGATTTGATCTTCCGCCAACATAGCTTCGCCGATGAGTAGGGCGGGGCCGCCGTTATATTCTTGCCAATCCGCAGTTACTTCCTGGTAGGCGAAGCTTTGCCCGGTGTTGTTGCAAATTTCGTTGTATACGTAAATATCCACGTTTTCCAATACGGGTTGGCGGGAGACCAGATAGCTGCTGGAAACGCCGCCTTCCGCCGCTAGATAATCGAAAGTCGATTCTATGGCCCGGCGATAAAGGGCGATTATTTTTTGTTCCTGTTTGCCATCCACGGTTTGCAAATAGTAGATATAGTTTTTGGTTGTCAGTTTATAGCGCCCGTCCACTTCCTGTAATAAATAAGGCTGATTGGCGTTGGCCGTGAGTTGGGTCATGGCCGGGAGGCCGTCCGCCGTATCGCCGGAGTCGCGCAGGTATTGCCATAGGAAATAAACGGCGATCAGCACGACGATTCCCAGCAGCACGCCTAAAAGATCCCATAACAGCGGATGTTTTAGCGGTTTATGTTCTTTGCCTCCCCGGTGGGGGGCGGATTTGCTATCGGGGCGTTTTTTATGGTCGTTCAAAGCGTACACCTACCTGTATGGCGATTTATACCCCCGGCGTCGCCGGTCTAGACTATCCATTCTATTGTACCTTGTCCGCTAAGCAAATGCAAATCTTTTATCGGCTTTCGCTGTCTTTGCAGTTGTAGAATATAACAACACGTCAAAAACCGCCCGGCGGGGCGGTTTTTTGATAAAATATTAAGTATGATTTCGCAGAAAATATTTTTTTTCTTAGCCAATTTATCGATTTTTGTTTTTGTTCACGCTAATGAACATATTAACCGACAAGATGAAAAAGTTGTCTGCCGCTTTCCATTGATTTATTCCCGTTTGTTGTTAAAGGCAAACAAGGTTGGCAAAGTAATTTTAAAGCAACTACCTTGATTGCGGCGGCTAAAGACTTCGATTTGTCCTTGGTGTTTTTCTACGATTTGGCGGACGATGGTCAACCCCAAACCGCTGCCGTTTTCTTTGGTAGTGTAAAAGGGCTCGAAGATTTGTTGCATTTGCTGTTCGTCCATGCCGACGCCGTTATCGGCGACGCTGAGGATCAAGGAATCCGGCGCATCTTGTAGGCTAACCCAGATTTTTTTGCCACAATTACAGGCCTGTTGTGCATTGACGATTAAATTAACCAATACCTGTTTTAGTTTTTGCTCGTCGCCAAACAACAACCGGGGACCTACCGGCGCCTGCCATTCCAGAGCAATACCTTTGCTTAAGCATAAGGTGTGCAACAAAGTTACCGTTTGGTTGATTAGATTCACCATTTCTACCCTTTGCCATTTGGCGGCTCGCGGGGTGGACAAGAGCAAGAATTCATTAATCAATTGGCTCATTCGGCTAATTTCGGTGAAAATTAAATCAAAACGGTCCTTCAGTAAAACGTCTTCGCTACGGCCACCCAGAGACAATTGTTTTTCCAACAATTGCAGTTGCGCTTGAATCCCTGCCAGAGGACTTTTTAGCTCATGAATAATCGCCGCGGAGTTTTCGCCTAGGGTACGCAATAAATCATTGCGATATTGTTCTTCGGAAAGGGAAACCCCTTCTTCATCTTCCGCCCTACTGTTTCTCACTATGGTACCTCTTTCCATATACTCTTTTCACCTCCAGGAAAAACCGGATGAACAAATTTTGATCTCATCTGGTTTACTTTGGAATCATGTGGATAAGTTTCGCTTTTTATTAGTCATAACCCTTGTTTCATCCACATATAATTTGCGCCCAAATCACCTATTTTCCCCAATAATTCGTTACCGTTATGCTTATTTAGAGGTTTTTCGTCTTTATTCGCTTCAGAATTCGGGAAAGATACACAGAAAAACAAATTTGTCAAGTATACGGCAAAAACCAACGTAAGCGAAATATTACCAGTATTAGGCAGTTATTAACATATTTATCCACATTATCCACATCCTTATTCCACAAGAAAATTTGCTTTGTGGAAAGGCCAGCTTAGGGCGGGACATTGGAAAAAGGCCAGCTTAAACGGCATATGAGAATGTATATTTTAGGCGTTTGCCGGCGTTGCGGTTTTGTCCACAGCATCGAGTGGGGAAAAAGGTTTGCGGGGATCGGCGTTTAGGGAAAGAGGGGCGAAGCGGCAGCGGCAAAAGTGGCTATAGGCGGCGGCGCCGATCATGGCGGCGTTATCAGTGCAATAGACGGGGTTGGGCCAGACGGTTTCAATGCCTACGGCTGCAGCTCGTTGTTGCAATAGCGCGCGTAGCCGGCTGTTGGCGGCTACGCCGCCGGCTAAGGCGATCAGCGGCAGTTTTTCTCTTTGGGCGGCGGCAACCGCTTTGGCCGACAGTACGTCGCAAATGGCTTCCTGGGCCGACGCCGCTAAATCGTTGATTTCCGCCGGGCTAAAATCTTCGCCTTTCATGCGCCGCCGGTTCAGGTAATTGAGCACGGCGGATTTCAAGCCGCTAAAGCTGAAATCGTCGCTTCCTTCCAACCAGGCCCGGGGGAAAGCCACTGCATCGGCGCGGCCGTTTTTCGCGGCTTTATCGATTTCCGGGCCGCCGGGATAGGGCAGGTATAAAGCGCGGGCGATTTTATCAAAAGCTTCTCCCGCCGCATCGTCATGGCTCATACCCAAGGGAAACAGGCCCTGGGGAGAGATTTTCAGCAGGCCGCTATGGCTGCCGGAAACCACCAGCGCCAAATATTCTGCAGGCATTTGCCTTTCCAGTTGCAAGGCGGCGATATGTCCTTGCCAATGATGCACGTCGATCAGGGGTTTTTCCCAAGCATAGGCCAGGGCTTTGGCAAAAGACACCCCCACCAGCAACGAGCCTACCAAACCGGGGCCGGAGGTGACGGCCACGGCGGATAGTTGCTGCGGGGAAAGGCCGCTTTCCGCCAAAGCCTGTTGGGTTACGGGCCAAATGGCTTGCAGATGGCGGCGGGAGGCTACTTCCGGCACCACGCCGCCAAAGCGGCGGTGAATGGGGATTTGTGAATCGATGATATTGCTTAGTACGCGTACGCCGTTTTCCACTACAGCGGCTGCCGTTTCGTCGCAACTGCTTTCAATCGCTAAAATGCGGACCGGTTGTTGATTTTCCTCCCGGGCCGGCTCTAGTTTGTCTATCATTTTTCTGCTAATTCCACCCACATAATAAGGGCGTCCTCCTGATTATTGGTATAATAGCCGGGCCGATAGCCGGCGCCTACGAAACCCAGTTTTTGATACAAGCGTATGGCGCCGCTGTTGCCCCGACGTACTTCCAGCGTCATTCTTTTCCCGCCGTTGCTTTGACAATCGACCATGAGGTAGCGAGTCAGGGTTTCTCCTAAACCAGCGCGGCGGTATTTTTCTGCCACGGCGATATTGGCGATATGCCCTTCGTCCATGATTTGCCAGTAGCCGCCGTAGGCCAGCAGCGTATCGTCGGCAAACAGGCCGAAAAAATGGCCGATGGGATTATCGGTAAACTCGTGCTCATAGGCGCCCCGGCTCCAACACTGGCTAAAGCTGTGTTCTTCGATGTCCATGAGCGCGTCTAAATCTTCGGCGGTAAGACGCCGGATATGCAAATTGGCCATTTTTTCAAAGCTATCCCTCATTTGCATTCTCCTCCTAAAAGCGAATTTTTTACAAAGCGGCTAAGCCTTGGTTAGGCCTATATCCGTCATGATCTGCTCTTGTAGGGAAAACATTTTTTCCTCCGCCTGCCGGCTTGCTTCATGGTCATAGCCTAGCAAATGCAGCAAGCCGTGGACGAACAAAAAGACGGTTTCCCGCTCGAGGGAATGGCCGTACAGGCCGGCTTGCTCCACGGCTTTTTCCTGAGAAACGATAATATCGCCCAAAAGAATATGGCCTCCGGGGGGTGGCGTTTCTGCTTCCCATTGGGGAAAAGATAGAACATCGGTGGCGGCATCTTTGGCCCGGTAGTCGCGATTCAGTTGCCGTATGCCTTGATTATCGGTAAATAATAGGCTAATTTCCGCGCTTTTGATGGGCGGCCAGTCGCCGGGAACGGCCGACTTAATTGCGGTTTTCGCCGCTCGTTTCAGCAGGCGGCGTAGCGGCGGCGGTAGCGTCGTTTCCTGTTCCAGGCTGATGGATAAGTAAATCCGCATGGTTTTTCTCCTCTTTATCCAAAGCAGGGTAGGCGATTCGTTGATGGTACATGCCGCCCAAAACGGTGAGAAAACTTTGAGAGATCAATTGCAAATCTTTAAAGGTTAAAGGACATTGTTGCAATTGGCCGTCTTCAATTTTACCTTTGATAATATCTTCCACCACTTGGGCCATTTGTTCCTTGCTGGGAACGCCGTTTAGAGATTGTACCGCGGCTTGCACGCTATCCGCCAGCAAAACCAACCCCGCTTCCCGGGTTTGCGGTTTCGGGCCTTTGTAGCGAAAATCATCTTTTTTGATTTTATCTTTATCTTCGGCTTGTTCTAAAGCTTTATGATAAAAGAAGCTAAGAAAGCCGGTGCCATGATGTTGTTCCACCAAATCGATAATTTCTTGCGGAAATTTTTCCTGACGCAGCATTTGGCCGCCTTCGGTTACATGGGAGGTGATAATCATCGCCGATACGGCAGGCTGCAATTTGTCATGGGGATTTTCACCGGGGTGTTGGTTTTCGATAAAAAAGTAAGGACGGCGCAATTTGCCGATATCATGATAATAAGAGGCTACTCGTACCAGCAGCGGATCCGCCGCAATAGCATCCGCAGCGGCTTCCGCCAGATTGCCTACGAGTATGCTATGATTGTATGTGCCGGGGGCTTCCATCATCAATCGTTTCAGCAGAGGATTGTTGGAATTGGATAATTCCAGCAAACGCAAAACCGTGGTAATGCCAAAGCCGCTTTCCAGGAAAGGTAGAACGCCCATGGCCAAAATGGTGCAAAGCAAACTATTGGCCAGGCCGAAAACCATACCCAGACCAATATAGGTAAGATCGTAATTTTGTATAAGTCCATAGCCCAAAATAACGGCGGCGTTGGCGGCGGCAATGTATACGTTGGCGCCGACAAATTGGCTACGTTGATTTAAGCGGCTGGCGCAATAGGCGGCGGTAAGCCCTGAGGAGATGGTCACCAATACGCAGGAAAAATTGCCGTTGGTGATAATTCCGGTGAAAACGGCAAATAATACCGTGCAAAAAATAGCTGCATCACGGGCAAGTAGCACGGAGATTAGCATGGTTGCCGCTCCTGCCGGCAGCATATAGCCAATTAATTGATTGAGATCGCTGCCGTTTTCCACGGTGATGAGAGAGATAATTTTGCATAGCAGCAAAGTGACGGCAATGACCACGGCAAACAGGGTGATGCGATTTAGATTTTGAAAAATTTGTGGTTGGAATAATTTAAGATAGTAGTAGAGCAGTATGCAACAAACGACGGCCAGCAACAGCGTTCCTATATAAGGGCTGGACAGAGCAGTTTCCCGGTATAGGCCCAAAGCTTGCAAGGCTTCTAGCTGATAATCGGTGACCATGGAACCGCGGCTGACCAATTTTTCTCCTGGTTGCACTGTTACCTGTACGGCGTTGATTTCGGCCATAGCCTCTTCCACGGCTTGGGCGGTGGTTAGGGCGTCGTATTCTTTGTTGGGAAGCAGCTCCAAGCCTTCCGCCAGAGATTTGAGGAACAATTCTTTTTGTCCGGTTACGGTAGAGCTAGCGATAGCAGCGGCAATTTTTTCACGGGCCTGGGGGATATCTTCTTTTAGTATGCCTTGGGCATATACTTCGTGGACGATAGTTTGCAGCAATTCCTGCAAAGCGGTTATGTCTTCCGCCGGCAATTCTACAATGGCCTGCAAAGTTTCTTCTTCATAGGTGCCGGGCAGGCGTTCAGCCAGGGCGGCCACGTCTTCCATGCCGGCGGCCTGGAAGTTTTTGATTTCCTGGAAGTATTGATTGATATTGGCCGTTAGGTTATCCACCGCTTGTTGGTCGGTGATAAAAATTTGTTCCACTTGGGCGGCGGCGATGGCCCGGGCTTCGTCGGTTTTGATTTGGCTGGTATAGGTGGCGGCGGCGCCTTGGTAATAGATATCTTCGCCGGCGATTTCCCCCACGGCCAGGGATACGGCGTCGATGCCGTTTAGCCGGATGGAGAGAATTAACGCGATTGCCACTGCCAAAGCTGCAAACGTCAATATGCGCCGGTATTGCCGCCAAGGGGAAGTTTTTTTCCCCCGGGTGGTGGGGGTTGTCCGTCCTTCGCCGGCGGCGGAAGACCGTCGTTTTTGTTGGCGCCGGCCGAGGGCTTGGGAAAACCGCCGGCTTATCGGCGCCGTTTTGATATTCATCCGCATAAAGCTGAATCCTTTCCGCCTTGGAGGCATGGATTATTCCTGATAGGCCGCGATAATTTTTTGTACCAAAGGGTGGCGTACCACGTCTACCTGTCGCAAATAGCAAAAGGCAATTTCCGGGATATTTTTCAATTTTTGTTCCGCTTCGATTAGGCCGGAAGCTTGTCCCGGCGGCAGATCCGCTTGGGTGATATCGCCGGTAATTACCGCTTTGGAACCGGCTCCCATGCGGGTGAGGAACATTTTCATTTGCGGGCCGGTGGTATTTTGGGCTTCGTCTAAAATGATAAACGCATCGTCCAGGGTGCGGCCCCGCATATAGGCCAAGGGCGCCACTTCGATAATGCCTTTTTCCATATATTTGCGGGCGCTTTCCACCCCCAAGGCTTCGTCCAAGGCGTCGTATACCGGCCGCAGATAAGGATTGACTTTTTCCTGCAAATCGCCGGGCAGGAAGCCCAGCTTTTCGCCGGCTTCCACAGCGGGGCGGGTGAGAATGATTTTGCTTTTTTCTCTTTGTTTTAAGGCTTCCACCGCTTTTAGCACCGCCAAAAAGGTTTTGCCTGTGCCGGCGGGGCCGATGGCGAACACCAAATCCTTTTTTTCTATGGCTTGTAGATATTGCCATTGGCCAAAGCTTTTGGCTTTTACTTGCCGGCCTTTGCCGGTGATAAAAAAGGTTTTGGTCAAAAGAGCCGCTTGGCTTAAATCCATTTTTTCTTGGCAGGCCAAAGCATAATTCACGGTTAAGCCGGTGATTTCTACGCCGGCCTCTTCTAGAATACGCAAATGGGCCAAGGCGGTTTCCGCCTGTTTGACGTTTTCTTCCTGGCCGCTAACGGTCAATTGGCAACCTCTGGGTAATATTTTTACCCCGGCCTGATCTTCGATCATGTGTAGCCAGGCATCTTGACGGCCGGAAATGGCGGCGGCCTGTTGATTATTGGCAAATTCAATATGTTGCGACTTCAAATAATCGCCCTTTCTATTTAAAATGCGTATGCCTTTGCTAGGATGGAAGCAAAGGGAATTAGAGACTATCTTCGCCGGCTGATTTGGCTTGCGCCGCTGCGGTTTCGTCTACGCCTTGGTGAAAAACGCCGATATCGCAGGCGGCGGATAAACGGACGTGGGCGCGAGCCAGATCGCCATCGCCGGGCAAAACCAGGCTTTGCCAATCTTTCACCGCCGCTTGTTGCGGCAACAGAAAAAAAGCGGCGTTCCAGGCGGCGTAGGCTGCCCGGTCTTGAGCCTGCTGGGGAGTGAAGGTTAGCGTTTTCTCGTTTTGCTCATAATATTCCTGGATTGTTAATTCTACGGGCAGTGTCATTTTCCTCCATATGCATAAAGGACGGCTTTCCGAAACGGTTTGGTAAAGGGGAAACGGCGACGCCGTCTCTCCCCATAAGGTAAGGTTGGGGCCGTTCTCTGCGCGTATGGAAAGGCTACGGCTAACGTTGCCGCTGATTTCCCGCACCTGTATCGATAGAGGAGCTTCGCCGTAGCCGTCGCTCCAAATTTCCGCTACGATCATACCGGCGGCCGCTACTTGGCTGTTTCCCACCTGTCCGGAAATCAATACTTGGCCTTCGCGTACCGCTTGACCGGCGCTTACTACCGCCGTGCCTTTTTGCACCAGGATTTGGCGGATTACCCCGTCGGCGGAAGCCACGATATCCCCTGGCGGCAGGGTTTGCTCGTCCTCCGCCACATTGACCCGGTATACCACGTTGATACGTAGATGGCTGCCATGTTCTTCG
>CASEQE010000039.1 GCA_949289995.1 uncultured Peptococcaceae bacterium | reverse complement strand
ACGCTAATGGGAAAATACACGGGAATATGAAAACTATTGGTATAATATTGCCGGTCGGTAACGCCGGGAATTTCCCCATATTTTTCCCGGTCCAACTGGACAAAGCGGCCGGAAAGCCCCTCGGCCGGGGTGGCCAACAGGGTGAAATTCAATTTTTTCTCCCGGCTGTAATCGTCCATTCGCTGGCGCATATGGGCCACGATATCCAAGCCTAAATTTTGCGCTTTCGCGCTTTGCCCATGGTGTTCGCCGATCAGGGCGGTTAACGTTTCCGCCAGGCCGATAAAGCCCACGCTCAAGGTGCCGTGGCGCAAAACTTCGCCCACTTCGTCCCCCCATTGCAGGTTTTCGCTACCCAGCCATACCCCTTCGCCCATCAAAAACGGATAATTTACCACCCGTTTTTTGCATTGAATGGCAAAACGCTCCAACAACTGGCCTACGCATAAATCGATTTTGCGATCCAATTCGTCGAAAAACCATTGCAAATTGCCGTTGGCGTTGATGGCGATACGGGGTAAATTAATGGTGGTAAAGGATAGATTGCCCCGGCGGGGAGAAATTTGCCGTTCCGGGTCGTATACGTTGCCCAAAACCCGGGTACGGCAGCCCATATAGGCTACTTCCGTTTCATAATGGCCCGGCCGGTAATATTGCAAATTAAACGGCGCGTCCACAAAGGAAAAATTGGGAAACAAACGCCGGGCGCTAACCCGGCAGGCTAAGCGGAACAGGTCGTAATTGGCTTCCCCGGGATTGAAATTAACGCCCTCTTTCACCCGAAAAATCTGTATGGGAAAAATCGGCGTTTCCCCTTGTCCCAATCCGGCCTCGGTAGCCAAAAGCAGGTTTTTGATCACCATGCGCCCTTCCGGAGAGGTATCCATACCATAGTTAACGCTGGAAAATGGCGTTTGCGCGCCGGCACGGGAATGCATGGTGTTTAGATTATGAATCAAAGCCACCATAGCCTTATATGTGGCATGATCCGTATCCGCATAGGCTTTGTCCTTAGCAAAAGACTGGGCTTTATCCACGATTGCCCGAGGAATATCCGCCGCCAGCAACCGTTCCCTTTCTTTGCCCATATAGCCGCCGGCATCCGCCAAATCCGGCTCTACGCCTTGGGCCTGCAAATCTCGGGCGATGGCTGCCGCTTTCGCCGCCGCTTCCTCTCCCGCCAACAATTCCAACGCCCGCCGCAAATGAGAATGATAGCGCAGCGCATAGGTTTTGGCCACCCCCGGCGCCAGGCCATAATCCATATTGACGATGGATTGGCCGCCATGCTGGTCGTTTTGGTTGGATTGAATGGCGATACAGGCCAAAGCCGCATAGCTTTCGATATGCTTTGGCTCGCGCAAAACCCCGTGACCGGTAGAAAATCCCCCTTTGAACAATTCCAACAAATCGATTTGGCAACAGGTGGTGGTTAAAGTATAGAAATCCAAATCGTGGATATGAATATCCCCTTGGCGATGGGCCTGGGCATAGGCAGGATGGATAATAAACATTTCATAAAAATGCTTGGCCCCTTCCGAGCCGTATTTCAACATTGCGCCCATGGCGGTATTGCCGTCGATATTGGCGTTTTCCCGCAGGATATCGCTATCCATAGCCGTTTTATAGGTAATATCTTCATATACTTTCATCAGCCGGCTGTTCATTTGCCGCACCCGGCTACGCTCCGCCCGATACAAAATATAGGCTTTGGCCGTACGCACATGGCCGTAATCCATCAACGTTTGCTCCACCACGTCTTGGATTTGCTCCACTTCCGGCTGTTGCCAGCCCAAATCCATCAAACGTTTTTCCACCTCCGCCGCCAGAGCCGCCGCATCGTCGCTGGCCGAGCCGGTTGCGGCAAAAGCTTTATCCATGGCCACCTCTATCTTTTTCCGGTCAAAGGGAACCGTTCTGCCATCCCTTTTTTTAATGCTTTCTATCATCTTGTATCCTCCGTCCGCCGGCGTTACAACCGCCGGCTCGTCAAGCTATGGATTTGCCTATGCGTCTCCTAACACAATATATAGATATTTAAACAGAAATAAATGCATATATATTGTAATGAATCTGCTATACAAAGTCAATAGCCTTTTCTCTCGTCTTTTGACGAAGCAAGGTTTGCGCCTTGCCCAAAAGCGCCGTAGCGTCTATAATGAAAGTACGTTTCTTACGGATTGCGCCATCAGGGCCAAGCAAACCCTGGCAAATACGAGAGGCTGCATAGAGGCGGAATATAACAAATAACGGCATAGGTGCCGTCCCATGCAGGGCAGGCCAACCGGCGCTGGCCCCATGCTAGATACATCGGACAGATAGAGAAAGGTGAAGAATATGGAAAAGGTTCTATTACAATTGGCGGAAAACCGAATGTTGCTAGCCGCCGTTGGCGGTTGGCTAGCGGCTCAGGTGCTAAAGGCGGCGATATATGCCATTGTCAACCACAGTTGGCGATGGGAAAGGCTTTGGGGAGCCGGCGGCATGCCCAGCTCCCACGGGGCAATTGTTTGCGCGCTGTTGACCGCCGCCGCCTTTGAAACGGGATTATCCTCGCCGCTATTTGCCGTTTGCGCCGTTGTTGCCGCCGTGGTATTGCACGACGCCCGGGGGGTGCGCCTGGAAACCGGCAAACAGGCCCAAGCCATTCATAAAATGGCCGCCTCCTTAAGCGGACGGGACGCCGGCTTCCTGCGGGATTTAAAATTAAAAGAACTGGTAGGGCACACGCCCAGCCAAGTTTGGGCCGGGGCCATGGTAGGCTTTGTTATGGCATTGCTGATTTATCTATAAATATCTTTTGCCGGTACATATAGCAAAATAAAAAAACCAATGCATAACGGCCTGGGTTTCACGGTAATACCGCTCCCGTTACCCTTTAACGGCAATCCCAGCCCATTTATAAGCCCAAGGCTCTCTGCCAAAGGGCTTTGCTTTTCTCCCTTGCCGCCCCTTATGCATAGCATATTTCTGTGGCTCCTCCAGGGCGCAAAACAATCCCCTGTTTCTTATATAGACCCGAAAAAAATACCCCCTCCTTTTGGAGGGGGTATTTTGCCAGCAAGGATTTCCTTACTTAGCGATTAAAGCTTACGGAGTAACAATGGCCCAGTCGGTTCCGCCGATTTCCCAGTTGACAGGAGCTTCCATCACGAAGTCTTCATCCAGAGTGTCACCACCGTTGGCCGCATCCAAGATGACTTCGGCGCCATCGCCCAAGTCGAAGTAGAGATCGGCTTCGTCGGTGCATTGAATGGCCCAACCGGTCAAATCCAGAGCTACGCCAGCCGGCACAGTGATGGTTACGTCATCTTCGGAAACCAAGATTTCCACAGCGCGGGTATTGCCGCTTTCGTCCCAGACGTCGTTAATGGTCAGGGTGCCGTCGCCGGCGAAACCAATATTCAAACCATACAGATCGTCAACCAGAGTGCTCAGCTCATTCCAGGTGTATTGGCCGTCTCTGGCGGCGTCATCAGCGCCGTAGACCAAAGCGTCGGGCGTATTGACTTTGGCCACATAGAGCAGGTCGCAATCGTCTTCCGCATCCAGGCTGGGTTGGTATACATAGACATACCAAGCGGTTTCATCTTGTCTGGAAGTCATCAGATCTTCGTAGGTCATTTCTTCGTCATCAACCAGGTTGTAGAACTTGGTGTCGTCGGTGACTACGAAGGTACGATCCATCATGCCCATGCCGGGTACGTAGTCAAAATCGAATTTAATGCTGCCATTGGCGCTGGCGGCAGAAATGCAGCTGCTGCCCACATATTGACCGAACATACCGTCGCTGGCCCAGATATAATCGCCGGGTTCATATTGCGGTACCAAACCGTCAGCGTCGGCAATGCCCAAACCGATAACCAGGTTATCTTCGTCCAGCATGTAGCTCATCAACAGCGGGTAATCGATTCTGCCGATACCATGACCATCTTGATACAGCCAGTCATCGATATTGATGATGCTGCCGTCGGTCAATTCCAAAGCTTTGTCATAACCGGCAGCTTGGTATTCATTGACCGCCACATCGTAGCTGACATAACGGCTTCTGGCGCCAACGAGGTACAGGCCGTCGATGGTGGCGTCGCTGTCAGCGGTGTCGTAAGCGTTGTACTGATGGCTGAGGAAGTCGTCTCTCAACAGTCTGGAAGCGCTCATCAAAGTAACATCGTCAAAGATCCATTCGCCAGCCAGATCGCCAGTGCTAGCTATGATACCATCCAGTTTGAAGATGGTGGCGTCGTCGTCCAGATATTGTCTGGCGTCGGTGCCGTGTTTGATGTAGTTGCCGCTGACGCTATTGGCGGTTTCAAGGTAATCAGGATCGAAGAAGACTTCCACATCCACGCCGACGATTTCATCGTCGCCGTTCAGTTCCACGGTGACCAAGGAACCCAAAACATGATGTGCTACGAAGTTGTCAACTTGATCATCTATATCGTCAACCATTTCGCTGAAGCTATAATCTGCATCGAAGGTGTATTCATGTTCTTCACCGTCTTCACCGAACAGCACCAAGGTTTTTACCACAGTACCGCTGAAGTCGCCGGTGGCGGAGCCTTGGATGAAGTCATAGAGGCTGTAGCCGCCCGCACGGGTGTAAGCGTCTACGATAACGCCGAGAGCGTCGTTGGTGAAGTCGCCGATGACATAAGCCAGACCGTCATACGCATAAGCGATGGCATAGGTGCAGGCGTCAAAGGCTTCGTCATCGATGGAGTTGACGTTGTTCAACCAGATCAGGTCGCCGTCGAAGCCATCTTCACCATAGTAACCGAAGTGCGCGTCATAGTCGCGATCATCGCTCATGGTGATGAAGTAATCTTGACGGTATTTCTCAACATTGCCTTCCAAGGGGCTGTATACCAGGAAGTAGGTGACGTCGCCATCGCTGAGAACGTCTTTGTAGATAACGTCGCCGATTTCGATATCGTCAGCTTCTACAAATTCGCCGTCTTTGATGAAGATGAAACCGTCATCCAAATAGGCGCTGTATTTTTCGTTCAAAGCGATGTCGGCAATGGCGTGATTGGTTTCGTTGAATTCGATCCAGTTTTCATTCACGTCGGTAACGATACCATAGCGGGCGTCGGTGAAAGCTACGACATGATAATCTTTGATGCCGATCCAGTCGCCGTCTTCATCCAAGTAAACCAAACCGTAGGAATCGTCGTTCAAGCCCGCGTCGCCGCGAGACATGTAAGCGTAATCTTTGGATTCGTCATATTTGGTGCCGTCGGCTTTTACGGCGCTGTTGCCGCTGGTTTCCAATTCATAGGATTTTACCACAGAACCGGTGAGTTCGACGAACATGATTTCTTCATCATAATCGCCAACCGTATCATCGGTGAAGGTAATGGTGGCGATTTGGCCGCCCAAGTCGATCAGGTCGCCGCCGTGGATGTAGTATTTGCTATTAACGCCATAGGTGTACCAGCCATCATGCCAAGCATAATCGCAGGCTTCCATTTCCAGTTCGTTTTCGTCGAAGTCTTCATAACCCCAGGCAGCGCCTTCGCGGAAGATATCGGCTTCGTCACGGAAATGTACTTCCGCTACATAGGCGTCGAAGCTGTCTCTCAACACGTCGTAACCCAAGGATACGAAATCGTCGGCATTGGAGATGGTGGTGAATACGCCGTTGCCGGCCAAGTATTTATGGCTGTTGTACTGATCGTTCACATTGCCGCCGGACAGCACGGTGATGCTATCGGGATCATATTGAACTTTGATCAGTTCCAAGATTTCATTGGCCATAATGGCAACTTCGGCACGGGTGGCGATCCGGTTGCTAACGAAGTCGATGTCTTCGATAACGTCCAGATCTTTGGCGGCGGCGATGTAGTCATAGGGCCAGTCGCCAGCCAATTCGTTGGTGTAACCAACGACCCGGAGCAACATGGTGACGGCTTCGGCCAAGGTGATGTTCCGTTGGGGACCGAAGGTGCCGTCGGTATAACCGTTAACCAGGTTATACTCATAAGCGGCGATAACATAGCCGTTGTACCAAGAACCGACTTTCACATCGGAGAAAGCGGAATTCATGGTGGCGAAAGTGGAGATAGCGCCCACTTTGTCGGCCAGGTAATCGCAGATTTTGGCAAACTCGGCGCGGGTGATGTTGCCATTGGGACGGAAAGTTCCGTCTTCCGCATAGCCTTCCAACACGCCCAGAGTAGCCAGGCGATAAATGGCAATTTGGGCTACTTCGGATTGATCGTCTACGTCAGGAAAATATACTTCCGTATCCGCAGCCATCGCAGTGGTGGCCAAACCGAAGACCAATGCCAGTGCTAACAGCACTACGACAAATTTCTTCATTGCGTATAATCCTCCCAGTAAAATTTTTACAGCCTTGCGGCTAAATACGCTGCGGGCCGGCTCGCTCCGGCTAGCCTCCGGGGAAAGCTTCCCGCTGGTGTTCCGTTTCCTCGGGCGCGCCTCTTTTGCCAGGCGGATGCCCTTTCTCCCTTGGGGCTGCGTGCCGTCAACAGGCGTCCCAGCCGCCGTTCATTTCGAAAATTGGCCTAAACGGCGTTCCCGTATCCGGCCGCCCCGCCGCCGCGGCGGACAAACCGTTGCCAGCGGGGGAAACGTACCTTCCCGCCGGATTCCGCGGCGCGGAAAAACGGGAAGATAACGTTACACCATACTTACAATATTTGGGATGAAAATCTTGCGGCATAAATAAAAAAAATTTTTAAACCTAGGTTTGTTTTTTTCATTATTTTAAATAATGCCAGCTACAAACGTTTTCAATGGACAATGTTTTTTTATTTTTTTCTCCTGGCTCAGCGTAGATTTCCCGCGGCGGCATGGTTTATAATATGTATATTCCCAACTTGCTCTTTTTGCAGAAACACCGGGGAAGCAAGGAGAACCGCTATGTATATTCGACAAGGGCAAACGGAGGAATTTTTTAAAATCCGCCGTTTTTATCATGATTTAACCGACCGTATGCAAAACGCCGCCTATCCGCCGGGCTGGATCAAAGACGTATATCCCTCTCCCGCCATGCTGCGGCAGGCTTTGCAAAAAGGGGAATTGTTTTTGGCGCCCCAGGGCGAACGGGCGCTAGCGGCGATGATCGTCAACGACCAATGTACCGACGGTTATCAGCAGGCCGCCTGGCCCAGCCAAGCCCCACCGCAGGAGACGTTGACCATACATGCCTTGGGGGTGGATCCCCGGCTGCAGGGGCGCGGCTTGGGCAAACAAATGACCGCCTACGGCATCGGCCTGGCCAAAGCCAAAGGGGCAAAAGCCCTACGTTTGGACGTATTGGCCGGCAATACGCCGGCACTGCGTCTCTATCCCAGCATGGGCTTTATATATGTAGGAAAAATTCAGCTTTTTTATCAAAACACCGGGCGTTGCGATTTTTTGCTTTTTGAATTGCCCCTATAACTTTTCATGATTTGCATACGCCGCTACGCCGCAAGGCGGCCGGAGCAAAACTTCCGGCCGCCTTGACGGATCTTTTGGCAATTTTTTAACGTCCATGGTATTGACATTCGCTAATGCTATGCACCACGCCGTCGCGAATACAGATGCGATATGGGATACGGGGATTGTCCGCTATTTTTTGCTGCAGTTGGGCCAAAGCGCCGCTGTGCATATCTTGGTTGCCGCCGGCGGCGGTGTTGTTATCAACCGTTTCGCCGCTTGCGGTGTTGTTATCAACCGTTTTGCCGGTAGCGCCGTCATTTCTCGCCGTATCGCCACTTGCGGTGTTGTTCCTCGCCGTATCGCCGGAAAGATCTTCCTTCATATCTTCCGTCATATCTTTCATGTCTTGCGCCAGATCTTCCATGCCTTGTTCGGCTTTGTTTTCCACATCCTGCAAACCGGCGGTCAGGGAATCGGCCGTTGGCCGTTGATTACCGCCGGCATACAAGCTCACCATACAATCGGCGGCCAAAGGATAACTACGGGTTTCTTCATTTTGATTGTACAAATAGCCGCCCAGGATATAATCGGCTTCTTCCTGCAAACGCAAGGACTCGATTCTTTGCCAATTGTTGAAAGAAACCAATTCGGCCTGGTCGATTTCTACCGTACCGCCGTCCACGGAATGAATATAGCCGTAGACGGTAATATTGTCTCTGTCTTCTTGAGCGCCTCCCACCTGGCTATCCGCCTGGCGGCCGCAACCAGCCGCCGGCAGCAGCGCGGCGATCATCAGCGCCGCCGTCAGCCAACGGAAAATGCTTTTATCCGGTCTATGCATACAAAATCCCTCCTATCAAAATTGCCAAGTTTTCTTCGTTAGTATTTACAATTGTTGCGGCAAATATTCCAAGGGGTCGACGCATTCGCCATTGAGACGAACCTCCAAATGCACGTGAGGCCCGGTGGTATTGCCGGTAAGCCCTACCAAACCCAGGGCTTCCCCTTGCGTCACCCACTGCCCCTCTTCCACCAGCAACTGGTCGCAATGGGCATACAGCGTAACCAGGCGCCGGTCGTGTCGTACCATCACCGCATAGCCATAGGCGTCGTTTTTCCAACCGGCCTCGATTACTTGGCCCGCCGCCACGGCGCCGATAGGCGTGCCCCGGTCCGCTGCGATATCCAGGCCGCTATGCCAGCCCCGGCTGCGGTTGCCAAACGGCGAAGTGATTACCCCGGACAGCGGCCAGGCGAAAGAAACCTCTCCCAAACGACTGGCCAACGCCATCGCCACCCAGGCCGTCTCCTCTTCCATAGTCAAAGCGGAACCGGAAACCGCCGAAATTTCCTCTCCTAAAGGAATCAACAGACTTTGGCCGGGATAGGCTATACTTTGTTCCGTTAAATCGTTTAAGCTCAACAATTGTTCCAGAGAGATGTGGAAATCTTGGGCGATGGACCAAAAGGTATCCCCGGCTTGCAACTCTACACGAAACAAAGGTTGTTCCGGTAGACGCAACAAAACGCCGCCGGGCAAACTTTCCTCCGCCGGCACGTTGTTCATCGCCGCCAACAGGGAAGCTTCTACCCCGGAAAGGCGGCTAAGATCCTCCACCGTGTCGCCGGCGGCGGTTATATACAGGGAAAGAGGCTCCGCCGCCGCCGGCCGGCAAAAGCCGCTCCAACATAGGGCCAAAGCCAGCAATAAAATCCAATATTTTTTCATAAACATGCGCACCTTCCGTTTCTGCGTTTTTCCGTAGGCCGTCAGGAAAAGCCTGGCGGCATCGTAACCATTTTTACCCTTTGGCGGCAAAAATATACGTTATCCGTTGCCACCGCTTAAGCCACATTGGTCTTGCGAAAAAAGGAAAGAAGGTATATGATAAAAGGTAACGCCGTTATATCTTTCAGCCAATTCCTGTTGCGGGAAAGCCTGCACAGCCCCGGAAACAGGTGAAAATCTCATATTTGCTTTTATCATTTTTCGTCTATAAATTAGATACGCCGATCGTATTGTATTGGATAGGAAAGGAGATCCTGATCTATGCGCAAATTTAAAGCCGAAAGTCAAAAGCTGCTGGATTTGATGATTCATTCCGTATATACCAATAAGGAAATTTTTTTGCGGGAATTGATCAGCAACGCTTCCGACGCTTTGGACAAACGCTATTATCTTAGCCTTAGCCAAGAAAATCTTTCTCTGAACGGGGAAGAACTGTCCATTCGCATTACGCCCAATCCGGAAAAGCGGACGTTAATCATCAGCGATAACGGCTGCGGCATGAGCGACCGGGAGCTGGAAAACAATTTGGGCGTGATCGCCAAAAGCGGCAGCCAGGATTTTAAACAAGCCAACGTCAGCGAAAACATCGATATCATCGGCCAATTTGGCGTGGGTTTCTATTCCGCGTTCATGGTGGCGGAGCAGGTAACGGTGATCAGCCGGCCCATGCAGGGAGAAGCAGCCTGGCAATGGCATAGCAACGGCGCCGAGGGCTATACCATCACCCCGGCGGAAAAAGATCAGATCGGCACGGATATTATTCTCAAGCTGCGCGAAGATACGGAAAACGATCGCTTTAGCGAATTTTTAGAAGAGTGGCGGCTGGCCCAACTGGTAAAAAATTACAGCGATTACATTCGCTATCCCATTCGTATGCTGCGGCATAAAAGCCGTCCCCTGCCCCGGCCGGAAAACGCCGGCGAGGATTATACCCCGGAATATGAAAATTATACGGAAGACGAAATCCTCAACAGCATGGCCCCATTGTGGAAACGCAACCCCAACGAGGTAAGCGACGGGGAATACGAGGAATTTTATAAAAACCGTTTCCATGATTTCAATCCGCCGGCCAAAACCATTTTTAGCCGGGCGGAAGGGCGAGTCAGCTACACCGCTTTGTTATTCGTGCCCAGCCGCGCCCCTTGGGATTATTATAGCCGGGACTTTCAAAAAGGGCTGGCTTTGTATGCCTCCGGGGTGCTGATTCAAGAAAAATGCGCCGATTTGTTGCCGGATTATTTTAGTTTTATTCGCGGCGTGGTAGATAGCGAAGACGTAAGCCTCAATCTTTCCCGGGAAATGTTGCAACAGGATCATCAAATGAAAAAAATCGCCGTTTCTCTGGAGAAAAAAATCAAAAGCGAACTTTTGACCATGCTGAAAAATCAGCGGGAACAATATGAAAGCTTTTTCCGAGAATTTGGCCGGCAGTTGAAATTCGGCGCCTACAGCGATTTTGGCGCTCATCGGGAATTGTTGGCCGATTTATTGCTGTTTTGGTCCGCCAAAGAACAAAAGTTTTGCACTCTCGAAGAATACGCCGCGGCTATGCCGCCGGAGCAAAAATACATTTATTTTGCCGCCGGCGATGAAGTACAGCGTTTGGCCAAACTGCCCGCCAGCCAATTGGTATTGAACAAAGGGCTGGATGTGTTGCTTTGCAGCGAAGATGTGGATGA
The DNA here is from genome assembly GCA_949289995.1 of uncultured Peptococcaceae bacterium. Lineage (GTDB taxonomy): Bacteria > Bacillota > Dehalobacteriia > UBA4068 > UBA4068 > JAILCQ01. Next base: position 10,376 of record CASEQE010000039.1, on the reverse strand, counting down.
ATTCGTTTTGCAGATGATCGGCGTTTATCAGGATAAAGAATTCAAAAACGTCAATTCCGGCGATTTGGAATTGGCTAACGCCGAAGAAAAACAAGCCGCCGCCGCCTTGGCGGAGCAAAACAAAGATTTGCTGGCGGCGATAGAAAAATCCCTGAACGGTAAAGTAACCAAAGTGGCCGCCTCTACCCTATTGGGAGACCATGCGGCCAGCTTATCCGCCCAGGGGCCGGTATCTCTGGAAATGGAAAAAGTGCTGAGCAAAATGCCTGGGGCCGGCGAGGTAAAAAGCCAGCAAGTGCTGGAGTTAAACGCCAATCATCCGGTCTTCGCCGCCTTATGCCAAGCCTGGCAGGACAAAGACGAGGATAAATTGGCCCATTATGCAGAATTGTTATACAATCAGGCCCGGCTGGTGGAAGGGTTGCCTTTGGAAGATCCTCAAAGATTTGCGGCGTTGATCTGTCAACTGATGCAATAATTCGCCCGGCCTTCACCGGGAAAAAACGAAACGGAAATAGCAGCGCCAAGCTTTTCGGCGCCCAATCAATCCTCCATCAATCCATACGCAAAAGCCGCCTAGAGGCATAGACTGCGCCTCTGGCGGCTTTCTTTGTTACAATGGCAAAACAGGCCTGGGAAACCTCCGGGCTTCCGGCAAGGGTTTTTCACCGGCCGATCGATCATTCCATAGGCAAAACTTGATTGGCGGAAAAGACCGGATTGGGATTTTCGATGACAATACCCAGCTGATTGCAGGTCACGCCATTGGCGCTATCATGCCAACGGGTTAGGAATTCTTCCTTTTCAATATAAGTATAATTGCCCAAGGTAGAGGGATCCATAAAGAAAATCCGTTCTTGATCATAGCCGACGGCAATGGCATAATGGCCGCATTCCCATTCGTCGCTATAATCGTAGCCGCTTTCCCCATACCAGGCTTGCAGGCAGCAGATCACTGGTTGAGCGGCGTCGATAGCAGTACAAAGCTCTTCCAAGCTCATATTATCCTGCCGCTGCGCGCCGATACCGTCATAAAACGGCGTACCTAGCCCCAGCCACCAGCCGTCATCGGCGGTAACATTCTGCAAAAAATCGATAAGGCGGTCTATATTGGTGCCGTCTTCCGCCGTGCTGCCCAGTTCCGCCGCTAAAACGTCCTCGCGAAAATCAATACCGTTATAGTACAAAAGCGATTGCACGCATGCCACCCCACAGGTATAGGCGGTACTCTGCCGCGTTACCGGTAACGGGATCAAGTTCTCCGGCAATGTCACTTCCCCCGTGTGGGCGGCGTCAGAATAGGCGCAAGCGGAAAAACACAAAGCCAATCCTATGCCAATTGCCAGCAAACATACCTTCATTCGCTTACTCATATATTTTCCTCCTTTAAACCGAGAATCTTTTCCCCAGCCGGCAATCTATGCCGCCAGCAAAAAAACTTTTTCCCAAAGCGAGATTCTTTTCTTTGCCTTAGCGCCGGAAAAGCCTTGCATACAAAAGCATATCAACGCCGTCGTCCTGGCGCAAGATTCGGGCGGGGCAAGGACTCTTGGCTGGTCGTGGCGGCGCTATTTTTTTTCGCAACTACATAAAATCCAGCAGCCGCCAGCGCAACCAAGCCTTCCGTCGCCGGAAACGCGCACCAAACCCCGGCAATTCCCGCCAAGTTTGCCAGAAAAAAGGCCATAGGTATAATTATGAAGAACCCTCGCAAAAGCGAAATCATATGCGCCGGACGGGCATATGCCGTTGAAGTAAAATAAACCGAAATGATCACATTCAAACCCACAAACGGGCAGGCGATAAAATACAGTTTTAGGCCCTGAACAGCGATGGTTTGCAACAATGCGTTTTGCTGGCTGTTAAATGCGGCGGCAATGGGCGATGCGGCAAAATAGACCACAGCATAAATAAGTACGGAGAATACGACCATGGAAATCAGGGCATAGCGAAATATGCTTGCCACATTTTGCAGCCGGTTCCCCCCGTAATGGCTGCTGAGTATGGGCTGAATGCCCTGGGCAATGCCTGTATAAATGGCAACCACCACCAAGGAAAGATTGGCGACCACCCCATATGCCGCCACGCCAGTATTGCCTTGCAAAGAAAGTAAAATGCCATTGAATATAAGGATGACCAGGCCTGAGGATAGTTCCGTAATCAGCGAAGGCATACCGCCGGAAAAAATATTTTTCCATATCTTTCCACTCCATTTGCATGGAATTACATGAAATTGATTATATTTGTAAATAAAATGAGGCGATAAAATCAGCATGCTGATAATTGGCGCCAATCCGGTGGCCAATACCGCGCCAAAAATACCCAACTGACATGGAAAAATCAATATATAATCCAAAATGACATTGGACAGGCTGCCGATCAACATCGCTGCCATGGAACGTTGGGGAGCGCCATCGTTACGCACAAAGCATAGCAGCACATTATTCAGCAAAAACGCCGGCGCAAACAGCAAAAGCACCCGTATATACGTTGCAGTCATTGACAAAACCCTTGCATCCGCCCCTAAAAGCGCCGCCAGTTCCCGGTCAAAAAACAAGCCGGCAATTACAAAAAACACGGCTAAAAACGCTGCAAAATAAAGAGCGTTGGTGAATATGGCGTCGGTACTTTGGTTGCTATCACGATTTTTTTCAATGGCATACTGGGTACCTCCGCCAATACCAATCATCAAGCCGCTGCCATGTATCAAACTATACACAGGTATAGCCAGATTCAACGCCGTCAATCCATTAATTCCCAGCCCCTGAGCCACAAAAAAAGTGTCTGCCAAAATATAACAAGACAGTCCGATCATGCCCAAAACATTAAAGGAAGCATATCTGACAAATTCACCAAAACAATCATTTGCTTTCATATCTGTCTCCTCTATTGATTGGATTGTATCGCAAAGGTTGGAAAATCTCTTCCCTGGGAGAAGTTGTTGCCTTTGTACTTTTTTCTGCCGGAAATTTGCCTGGCAAGATATAATTTGCCATTATAGCTGGCTCTGTCATTTCTTTTGACAAAAAAACGCTTATTTTGCTCCTTCTAAGGCCTATCGGAACAAAAAAGCGTTTTCCCGGCGGAAAATTTAATATATTAAAATATGTGAAAAAGATATCATATTTTCAGATAAAAGTCAATTTGTTTTCCAGCGCCGTGTATAGACCGGCCTATGCTGTGTACGGCACAGGTCAAAATAAAAATTGCGCTGCAATCGATATATCCACAAAAAAAAACGGCATAGCCGACGCTATGCCGTTACACAGGCTATGCCTGATTATAGATTCTATATTTTTTGCTTATATCGCCGTGTTTACGGATTTTTATCTGCAAACCACTGTTTTTATTCTTCTGGCGCCAGCAAACCATAATCCCCGTCATGCCGTTTATACAATACATTGACCATATTACCGTCGGTATTGACAAAAACGAAGAAATTATGGCTGAGCAGATTCATCTGCATAATCGCCTCTTCCACCGACATGGGTTTGGTGGTAAAGGTTTTGGTTTTCACCGGCATATCGTCTTCCTGCCATTCGGGAGCCGCCGGGGCTTCCATTTTGGCGGACACGCCCCGTCCCCGTTTGATCAGGCGGCTGCGGTATTTGTGAATCTGGCTTTCCACCTTATCGGTAACGTTATCGATACAGGTAAACATATCGTAACCTTCTTCTTCGCCACGGATCAGCACGCCGTTATAGGGCATGGTAATTTCCAAACGGCAACGGTCTTTCACGTTATGCATAGTGACGGTGGCTTCTTTGGCGCCGATTAATTTGTCGAATTTGGCCAGGCGTTTTTCCGCGTATTCTTTGAGTGCATCGGTAATTTCCATATTTCTGGCTTTATAGGTTACTTGCATAGTAAACCCTCCTTTGAGCTGAGAGTATATCATTTCCCACCCAGGCTTGGGGAAATGCGGTTAGTATATAGTTCCCCCTTTATCTCTTTTTTCCTGCCGCTTTTCGGGAAAAGGCCATAGGCGCCGCTTTCCATTTGCCTCCTAAATCCATATGGATCAAGCGTAAGCCATCCTTCGCAATCCATCTTGGGCAAACCATCCTTCTCCGGCGGGGAGCTTAACCAATCCGGCGTTATGCCGTCCGCTTTTTTAGACGATGGCCAAAGGCCGCAGATTCAAACGGTCGGCGCTGCAATTGATAAAAGAAACGCCTTGATACTCCCCTTGAAAAGCCGGATTTTTATCGCCGTGGATATGGCCGTAGAGGCAAAAACGCACTGGATAACGGCGAATAACCTCCATAAAACAGCTATCTTCCTCTGCTTCGTTGATAGGCGGATAATGCAACAGGAGAATAATTGGCAGCGCCAATTGAGCGGCCCGTTCCAAAGAAAGTTCCAATCGCAACAATTCCCGGCGCAAAACCGGCTGATCTTTTTGAGGCTGAAAATCGCTATGGTTAGGAAGCAGCCATCCCCGCTCGCCGCATACTGCATAATCGCCTACGGCTATGGCCTGATGTTGCAAAGGAATAATTCCCGGCGGCAAAGCCGCCTGAACTTGGGCAAAAGAGGACCACCAAAAATCATGATTGCCTTTGATAATAACTTTTTTCCCGGGTAAACCTGCTAAATAATCAAAATCATAGCGAGCTTGAGGCAAAGTCATCGCCCAGGAAAGATCTCCAGACAACAACACCCAATCCTCCTGGGATACGGCTTGCTGCCAATTTTCCGCCAGACGGTGATAAAAATTTTTCCATTGCTCGCCAAAAATCCACATTGGCTTATAACTTTCCGGCGGCGAATCCGGGCAATAGGCTGCCGATAAAGACAGATGCAAATCGGAAATAGCAAATATTTTCATAAACAAACCTCGCTATCGGCTCTATGGAAGCTTTGATCCAATGAATAAGGCTGAGAACGAAAGCAAACCCGCCCTATGATATCCTCAATGTTTTTATGCATTCCCCCTATATGTAGCCGATCCTACATATTTTATAGAAGGTATACGGCCAAGGTATACGGCCTGGGCCTAGCCACGCCATAGCCAAAGATCATAATATAACAATTTTTTCTTCGCTTGCCATACATAATTGGCGAAAAAGCGGCAATGCTAAAGGCAAAAGGAGGTTATCATCATGACGAATTTAACTGGTTGGGACAAATTTATATTAATTTTAGTCATTATTGGCGCTTTAAACTGGGGTTTAATCGGATTCTTCCGCTTCGACTTGGTGGCTGCGATCTTCGGCGGACAATTGGCCGCCGTCAGCCGAGCGGTTTTCGCCATCGTTGGCTTAGCCGGTTTATGGGCGATAACCCTGCTTTTCCGCAATCAGCATCGCAACGCTTAATCCTATTCAAGTATAGCTTATTTTAACCCCAAAAGAAAGTTTCCATTACCCGAAACGAAAGCGGTTTTGGGTAATTTTTTTGGCTGCAAACCAGAACCTTTTTGGCAAATTTAAACTTTTTTCTTTAAATGCATTTTATTTTTTTGCATTTTTATCATAACAAAATCCTTGCTTAAAAAAAATAACAAAAACATTATATTTCTGCTAAACCAAAAACGCATTATCATAACAAAGGGCTACGGAAAAAAGCGGCATAAACCAATAAAGCCTCGGCAAAAACCATTGTATACGAAAATTTTTCGTTTCCAAGCCATTTGAATAAAAAATTTTTGCTTAAATAAGCTATATGCTTTGACAAAACAAAAAAATTTTTGTATACTGTTGAATGTTTGGAAACGGCGCTTTCATCAGCCGTCCATTTCGTTTATCGTATTTAGCGGCAATAAAAGCCCATCAGGCGATCCGGCGGCAGCCGGGGTAAAGGAGGGGTTTCTAACGTTTGATCCAAACAAAGCGCAATCCAAAAAATTGGCGGCGATAGCCCCTCTGGGCATCGGCAAATTTTTTTCTTTGCCCCAGGACGTGATTTCTCTGGGTCTGGGCGAACCGGATTTTGACACGCCGGCCAAAGCCGCGGCGGCGGCCATGGAAGCGATTGAAAAGGGCTATACCCATTATCCGGCCAGCGAAGGCGTGCCGGAATTGCGGGCGGCCACCAGCGCCTATTTGCGCAAACGCTTTCAGCTGGACTATGCGCCGGAGGAAGTTCTGATTACCGTTGGCGGGTCCGAAGCTTTTGACAGCAGCGTGCGGGCTTTTATTGAGGACGGCGACGAAGTGATTGTGCCGGAACCTACCTTTTCCTGCTATGAACCGATTATTGAATTGGTGGGGGGTAAAGTGGTTCCCGTGGTTACCACCTTGGAGGACGGCTTTAAACTAACCGCTGATAAATTGCGGCAGGCCATCACGCCCAAAAGCAAAATTCTTCTGCTCAACTATCCCAACAACCCTACCGGCGTGGATATGACCGAAGAAGACTACCGGCAAATTGCCCAAGTGGTAGCGGAAACCAATATCATCGTCATCACCGACGAAATTTATGCCGAACTGAGCTATAGCCAAAAGCACCCCTGTATCGTAGAACAACCAGGTATGCGAGAAAGAACCTTGTACCTGTCGGGATTTTCCAAAGCCTATGCTATGACCGGCTGGCGTTTGGGTTATGTTTGCGGGCCTACTTATTTGATTGATCCTATTCACAAGGTTCATCAATTTTCGGTCATGTGCGCTTCCGGCGTGGCCCAATATGCGGCGCTGGCCGGGCTAAACCATTGTCAAGACGACGTGACGAAAATGACCGCCGCCTACCGGCAAAGGCGGGATTTCGTCTACCGGCGGATTTGCGAAATCGGCTTGCCCTGCGTCAAACCGGAAGGCGCCTTTTATATCTTTCCCAGCATCCGGGAAACCGGCATGACCTCGGCGCAATTTTGCGAAAAGCTAATCGAAGAAGGCCGGGTGGCGGTGATTCCCGGCAGCGGGTTTGGCGCCGGCGGCGAAGGTTTTATCCGTATTTCCTATGCATACGATATGGAAACTTTGCGCGAAGCATTAAATCGTATTGAAAATTTTGTAAATAAATGTCGGCAAAATCAAAAAACCTTATCTAAAAAAACGCAAAATTCTTCTTTCCATGGTGAAAAAGCCGTATCTTTTTAATAGTTTACAACAAAATAATTAACAATCGCATATTTCTGCCACAACCGAACCGTGTCCCGGAACGTTTGGCCGGGCAAGGGTATCACGAAAACCGTGCAGAGCAAAAACATGGCGGCTATATTCAAATAGCCGCCATGTTTTTTCATTGCTTGAGCAGAAAATTCAAATCCACTGGAAAGCAAAAACTATACACGGACAATCGGAACATAGAGGGAAACTTTGCCTCTGTGATATATCTCTAAATCCATTTTACCGTCTACTGCTCGATACGGATTGTTTTGCGGCAGCCACTCGCCAAAGATATATTTCCACATCCGCCGGACATTTTCGTTCAGCAGCGTCATATTGCCGTTGCCAGAGGGCACAGGGAACACGGCATAATCTGCAGCCTCCACCTCCAGCGCTTCCAAACCATCTGGGATAACATCGCTATTTTGTACAACCGGTCCAAAAAAGTAGAACCGTTCGCCGGCGTGCCGGTTGGGCTGTATCCATGCGCCGATTTCTATAGGGTTCGGGCCGCTGAGCCGCAGGTAATCCTCTCTGCTTACAAAGGAGAAGTCCTTGTCCATCCAGTAGGCCCCGGCGTCCAGCACGTCAAATCCCCTTTTGGGCGGCGCCAACCGATACCCCACGGCGGTGAACCCGTCCAAACCACATAGGAATGGGCTGATCCGAAACCGCTCTTCCGACATCTCCCGGCGGTATTCCTGGGGGGACAGGCCATAGTTCTTGCGAAAGGCCTTGGCAAAGCCGGAGGAAGTGCGGAATCCACTGGCCGCCGCCGCTTCGGCAGTTTGCCCGTTTTCCAAAAGGATCTGGGCCCCACGAGCCATCTGCCGGCGACGCAGGTACGTGGCCACAGGCACGCCGGTATAGCTGGAAAAGCTATGGCAGAAATGATAAAAAGAATATCCCGAAAGAGCAACCACTTCCTCTACCGTGACAACCCGATTGGAATTATCTTCTATATACTGCAAAATTTGTTCAATATTGTGGATACGTTTCATATGCAAAAAGGTCCGTCTATCCTATGCTCTTTTTCGTTCGATTCTCGACAAAAGCGATGCAACAAATTTGCAGAACAGATTAAAAATTGGGCAAACATGGAACAGGTTTTGTCGTCTGCATATCCCAACCCAAAGTGGAAAATCCTGCATTTCACAGCAGCTTCTTCCTTTCATGCCTTGCGGCCAGCGCTGCCATATCCTTTTGCTTTGGCATGTGCCGGCGCAACGGCATACTATTCACCTGAAAGCAACGACAATCAGGCTGATGATCTACTTGGAATAGAAAAATATCCGCATGGCGCCGTCACGGCCGGTCAAAATTTCCGTTTCCACTTCATAAAGGCTACGTAAGAAATCCGGCGTCAGCAGCTGCCCCGGCGTACCGTCTCCCACGATGCGCCCATCCATCATAGCATACAGCCTATCGCAGTAGGTTGCGGCTAAGTTCAGATCATGGATAGCCGCCACAACTGTGCAGCCAATTTTCCGCACTAGTTCCATAAGCTGCAGCTGGTATTTGATATCCAAGTGATTGGTAGGCTCATCCAGTACCAGCACAGGCGTCTGTTGCGCCAATGCGCGGGCAATGAGCACCCTCTGTTTCTCCCCGCCGGACAGCGTGATAAAACCCTGCTTTCGGAGAGACGACAGGCCGGTGAGGTCGAGAATCTCCCCCACCAGCGCCCAGTCCTCCCGGCTGTCGGTTTCCAGCAGGCGCTTGCGGGCCTGCCGGCCCATCATCACAACTTCCTCCACCGTAAAGTCAAAGGCGGCCTCCTGCTCCTGCACCATGACGGCCATATGCTGGGCCATCTCCCTGTTGCTCATGGACAGCAGATCCTCGCCGCATAGAATAATGCCGCCCTTCTGCGGGCGCAGAACCTTATAAAGATTTTTCAAGAAAGTGGACTTGCCGCTGCCATTGGGACCGATGAGACCGACAAATTCTCCTTCTGCCACCTGAAAATCCACGCCGCAAAGAATCTCTCGACTACCGGCGGCATAACGTATCTCTTTTGCGGTAATCATAACGGTACCCTCCAGCTAAAATTCATAGCGCCGGACGCGAATCATCCACAGGAACAGGGGCGCTCCCAGGAAAGCCGTTAGAATGCCGATGGGAAGCTCTGCCGGCGGTTTAATCATACGGGCCGCCACATCCACCCAAATGAGAAAGATAGCGCCTGTGAGAGTGGAGATGGGCACCAGCTTTCGGTGATCCGGCCCTACCACGGAGCGGATCAGGTGAGGAATCACCAGCCCCACAAAGCCAATACAGCCGCTGACCGCAACGGAAGAGGCGGTCAAAAGGGCTGTCACAACAATCAGCAGATTGCGCACGACGGTCAGGTTAACGCCTAGGGTGATGGCGGAGCTGTCCCCCATCATCATAGCGTTGAGGGATTTGGACAATGCCAGCATCAAGAGGAAAGCCGGAGGCGTCAGGCAGAGCAGCAGCGGCAGATCCTCCCACTGGGCGCTGCCCAGGCCGCCCAACATCCAGAAGGTCGCCTCCCGGACGGCGGCGTCGTCCGGCGCTGTGTAGACAATATAATTGGTGAAGGCTTGAAACATGGCGGAAACCGCAACGCCCACCAAGATCAGGCGGATGGGGGCAACAGAGCCGCGGCTTTTGGCCAGCAGGTACACCAGCAGAATGGAAACCAGCGCGCCGACAAAGGCGCCCATTGATACGGATAGCTTTCCCAGCAACGGCACGGACACGCCCAGCAACATCGCCAGCACCGCGCCAAACGATGCGCCGGAGGAAATCCCCAGCACATAGGGCTCTGCCAAAGGATTTTTGGTGAAGGCCTGCATGCCGATGCCGGAAAGCGTCAGCGCCGCCCCAATCAACCCGCCCAGCAGCACCCGGGGAGCCCGCAAGAACCAGACAATATTTTGCGTACTTTCCCGGATATCCGGCACCAGGCCCACCTGCCCGGTTAATATACCGGACAGACGGTGGAACATCACCTGGTAGACCTCGGAAAAGCTGATGGAAACCGGCCCCAAACCAATGCCAAGAATGATGGAGAAAATGAGTAAACCTATCAGAATCAGGCAGGCGGCCATGGTATGCTGTTTTATCAGATTACAAAATTGTTTCATCATTCTAAATCAAAAGCAATCGGGATGAAAGGCCCGGGCAAATTTTTCCACGGTGTCGCCGGTCATGGAACTGGCAAAGGACTCGCACAGCGTAACGGAGATGATGCGATCGTTCTGGACGGCCGGAATGGTGGCCAGAGCGGGATTCTCCTTCAGAAAAGCAATCTTTTCTTCCAAAGAGGTGTCGCCGTAATCGTCAATCACAATGACT
>CASEQE010000038.1 GCA_949289995.1 uncultured Peptococcaceae bacterium | reverse complement strand
CGTCCGCCACTAACTTGTTAGAAATTCCATCCGAAAATTTCATCTCTAAAAGTCCGTTCGACTTGCATGTGTTAAGCACGCCGCCAGCGTTCGTCCTGAGCCAGGATCAAACTCTCCATAAAAATTTATCTCTTCGCGCTTGCGCGTAGATATCTTTACGAAAAGCCTTTTGGCTCTTTACTTATTTCCTCCTCGAGTCCGACTCTCGCCTCGCTCTTGGAATTGTAAGGACTTTTTTGCTTTTTTGGCTTGTTTACTGTTCAGTTCTCAAAGACCTTTGCATTCTCGCGTTGTTTTCCCTAACGCGCTTTGCTATTGTACCATCGCCAGCCCTGGAAGTCAATACCTTTTTCGATTTTTTTTGAAGTTTTTTTCTCAGGTATTTTACACGAAAGGGGCTGCCGGAGCGACAACCCCTTTAGTATAAACCATTGGCTGGCGAAATGCAAGCTTTTTTTATTTGGCTGTAATATATTCCAGTCCATTCATATAGGGCACCAGTGCGTCCGGAACTTTGACGCTGCCGTCAGCCTGCTGATAATTTTCCAAAATCGCAGCTACAGTACGTCCTACAGCCAAGCCTGAACCATTTAGCGTATGCAGCAACTCCGGTTTGCCTCCCTCGCGGCGGAAGCGAATATTGGCCCGGCGGGCTTGGAAGTCCTCAAAATTGGAACAAGAAGATATTTCCCGGTAGCCGCCAAAGCCAGGCAGCCATACTTCCAAATCATAGGTTTTTGCGGAAGAAAAACCTAGATCCCCCGTGGATAAAGTGACTACGCGATAAGGAAGGCCCAAAATTTGCAACATTTCTTCTGCATCGTGGGTTAATTTTTCCAATTCATCATAGCTATCTTCGGGTTTGGTAAATTTTACCAATTCCACTTTATTAAACTGATGTTGACGAATCAAGCCACGGGTATCCCGACCAGCAGCGCCAGCCTCTGCACGGAAGCAAGCGGTATACGCGGTATAATAAATCGGCAAATCTTTTTCGTTAATGATTTCTCCTGCCAGCAGATTGGTAACCGGAACTTCAGCCGTGGGCACCAGATAATAATCCGTACCTTCTATATGGAACATGTCCTCTTTAAATTTAGGCAATTGACCGGTGCCTTTCATGGCGTTGCTATTCACCATAAACGGCGGAAAGATTTCCGTATATCCTTGATTTTCCGTATGCTGATCGAGGAAAAAATTAACCACGGCCCGCTCTAATCTGGCTCCTGCGCCTTTATAAACGGTAAAACGGGCGCCGGAAATTTTGCCGGCCCGTTCAAAATCCAGAATTCCTAACCCCAGACCAATATCCCAATGGTTCAACGGTTGGAAATCAAATTGCGGCGGTTCTCCCCAACGGCGTTGTTCTTGATTGTCGTTATCGTCGGCGCCTACGGGCACGCTCTCATGAGGAATATTGGGGATATTCATCAGACTATCCGTAAGTTCCCCTTCTATTGTTTTAATTCTTTCATCTAATGCGGAAATTTCATCGCCTAACTGGCGCATTTCAGCCATAATCGCAGAGGCGTCCTGTCCGGATTTTTTCATGATGCCAATCTCTTTGGATACCGTATTGCGCCGAGATTTCATTTCTTCAACCTTAGCCAAAGCGCTGCGTCTTTCTTCTTCCAAGGCTAAAAATCCATCCAGGGAAATTTTACCCCCTCTTTTCGCCAGGGCTGCGATTACCAAATCGGGATTGTTTCTTACAAATTTTAAATCCAGCATATTTACGCCTCCTATCGCTTTCGCGAAATAACTTTTTCTTCAAGACAAATTCATCCTACTCTATACTTTAGAGACATTATCAAGTATAATATACCTAAAGTGCGAATTCAATACCCAGAAAAGCGATTCGCCGCAATTCTTATAACACGACGTCCATTTTTCTTTCCTCGCCGACATTGCACTAGGAAACATCCAGAAGGAGGGATCGTCATGCTGTTAAGCGACGGCGATATAGAAAAACTACGCCAAACCTATATCAAAGATATGCCAATGGAAGCATTTTTCACACAAATCGGTACGGTGGGCAACGCAATTGACAAATTGCAAAATTTCGTTACTACACAGCATTTATACAATTCCGCAATCAAAGAAATTACCACAAAGCTGGAAATTCTTAACGAGGAATTCCAAGTTCGTTATGATCACAATCCGATTCACCATCTGGAAAGCCGGCTGAAATCGCCAAAAAGCATCATCGAAAAATTGTTGCGCCAAGGCTATCCTGTGAGCACGGAAGCGGCGCGGGAACATATTTTTGACATTGCCGGTATCCGTGTGATCTGCCATTACACGGACGATATTTATACCATAGCCCAAGCCCTCATCCGGCAAGACGATATCGATTTAATGACCACCAAAGATTATATTAAAAACCCCAAACCAAACGGCTATCGCAGCCTACATTTAATTGTAAAAGTACCGATATTTCTCAAAGAAACCACGGAAATCATCCCGGCGGAAATACAAATTCGCACCATTGCCATGGATTTTTGGGCGTCCCTAGAACATCAGCTTCGTTACAAATCCGCAAAACACAGAAGTAGCGAATTGGAGAAGATATTAAAAGAATGCGCAGAAGAAAGCGCTTTGCTGGATTTGAAAATGCAAGAAGTCTTTCGTAAAATCAAAAACGATAGCCGGGAGGATGAAGAATAAACCGTAAATACCGGCAGATGTTTAGACAAACCCTTATATTTGCCACAAAAAAGAGGACGTCTTGACGGACGTCCTCTTTTGCTATAATCATTTTTCGAAAACGGTTATTTTTTCAGCCGTTCTTCCATGGCGTCTAATTCTGCGCGCAATTCTTTCGGTACGGTTTCACCGATTTTTGCATAGAATTCACGGATATTCGCCACATCATCCAGCCAGTATTTGTTTTCGATAGAAAGAATGTTATGCAAATCATCTTTGCCAAATTTATGGCCTTCGCTGATGGTGTAATCCAAACCGGATAAATTGATATCGTCTTCAAACGGTACATAACCGATAGGCGTTTCTCTGGCGTCTACTTCGTTTTCGCAACGTTTGAGAATCCATTCCAATACGCGGAAGTTTTCGCCATAACCGGGCCAAATGAAATTGCCGTCATCATCCAGACGGAACCAGTTGACATGGAAAATCTTCGGCAATTTATCGGCATCCGTCATTTTGCCCATATCCAGCCAATGTTGGAAATAATCGCCCATATCATAGCCGCAGAAAGGCAGCATAGCCATAGGATCACGGCGAACTACGCCCACGGCGCCGGAAGCGGCTGCAGTGGTCTCAGAGGCCATGATGGAACCTACAAACACGCCGTGTTGCCAATCCCGGGATTGGTAAACCAAGGGAGCGGTTTTTGCACGACGGCCGCCGAAAATAATGGCGGACAGGGGAACGCCTTCCGGATTTTCCCATTCCGGCGAAATGCAGGGGCAATTGCGAGCAGGGGCAGTGAAACGAGAATTGGGATGAGCGCCTTTTTCGCCGCTATCGGGATCCCAGGGTTCACCTTTCCAGTTGCAAACACCTCTGGGCGGATCGTTATCCAGTTTTTCCCACCATACAGTACCGTCTTTTTTCAGCACTACGTTGGTAAAAATCGTACCTTCTCTGGTTGCGGCCAAAGCGTTAGGATTGGATTTAGCATTGGTGCCGGGCGCTACGCCAAAGAAACCGGCTTCCGGATTCTGCGCATAGAAGCGGCCGTCTTTGCCTTTTCTAATCCATGCGATATCGTCGCCAACGGTCCAAACTTTATAGCCTTTTTTACGATATTCTTCAGCGGGAATCATCATAGCCAAATTGGTTTTACCGCAAGCGGAGGGGAAAGCGGCGGCAATATATTTGGTTTCGCCCTGGGGATTTTCAATACCCACAATCAACATATGTTCCGCCATCCAGCCCTGTTTCCAACCTTGATAAGAGGCGATACGCAAAGCAAAGCATTTTTTGCCCAACAATACGTTGCCGCCATAACCAGAATTGCAAGAACGAATAGTATTATCTTCGGGGAATTGCAAAATATAGCGTTTTTCTTCGTCGATATCGCATTTAGCATGGAGGCCGCGAACAAAATCGTCGCTATCGCCCAAAGCTTCCAACACTTTTTCGCCCACTCTGGTCATAATCGCCATATTCAATACAACATATATAGAATCGGTAAGTTCGATACCAATTTTAGAGAAAGGAGAACCGACTACACCCATGGAGAAAGGAATAACATACATGGTGCGGCCTTTCATACCGCCGCGAATGATATCGTCGGTTAATTTATAAGCTTCCTGGGGATCCATCCAGTTATTGGTAGCGCCAGCGTTTCTTTGTTCTCTGGAACAGATGAAGGTACGTCCCTCAACCCTGGCCACATCGTTAACCTTCGTGCGATGATAGTAGCAGTTGGGTAATTTTTCTTGATTCAGCTTAATCATTTCCCCGGTCGCTACCGCTTGCCGGCGTAATTCTTCCAGCTGTTCTTCGCTTCCGTCGATCCAAACCACCTGGTCTGGTTGGGCTAGAGCTTCCGACTCGGCCACAAAACGACAAACTCCTTCATTTTTGCAAATCATGACGTTACCTCCATATTATTATTTGCAGCAAAAAAAGACCATACCCCAATGGCTTTGCCTCGTTAAGCATAACATAGCCTTTTACGAATTACAATCAGATAAATATATTTTATAATATTCTCACAATTTTAATAATTACTTTTCTACTTTGTCGTCTCTGGTGCAAGCAGGCCATAGTGCTCTTTTTCGCGTTAACGAATCGCCCGCAAAAACCTTTGGCATACGCTAGAAACATACATGGTACCGCATATATATTAATCGTTTCACATGGCTACAAAAACCATTTATAACGCTCCGAAAATACTTTATTCTACGTTTTTCTCTATCTTTTCCTATTTAATTTATTATAAATAGCCGCATTTATACCCATTTGTGAAGAAATAAACGCATTGTACAATAAGCAAGCGCCGCTTCATGGATTGCGGCGCTTGCTTATCGGCACGCTATGAAGCCGACTGGCTTCTTTGCACGCCGTTATAATCGATATAATAATCTCCCTGCAGCAACAATTGCCCAACCGGCACAATATGTAACCCTTTAGCCAGCGTCTGCTCGACAATCATTGGTAAGGCCTCGGCGGTATGCAAGCCATTGTTATGAAACAGAACGATATCTCCTGCACTAAGTTTTTCCATTACCCGAGTGCAAATTTCTTCAGCGCTTAAATCTTGCCAATCTAAAGAATCTACGCTCCATTGAATGGGCACATAACCACAAGAATTGACCAATTCGATCACCTGATTATTATAATCGCCAAAGGGCGGCCGAAAGAGTTGCGGGCGAAAACCGGTAACTTCCTCGATCAGAGCTGCATTATCCGCCAATTCACGAATAATTTGCGACTGAGACAATTCACTGAAATGAGGATGAGAAACCGAATGCATACCGATTTCATGACCGCGGGCGGCAATTTGTTGTGCCATTTCCGGATATTCTTCTAGCCAAATATTAACCAAAAAAAACGTAGTTTTAAATTGGTAGGCATCACACACATCCAGAATCTGTTCCGTATATTCCGCCCCCCAGCTGGCGTCAAAACTAAAGGCAACCGCCGGTAATTGGGTGTCTACCTCATAAATTGGCAGCAGTTTATGGGTAGCGCTAACCTGAGAAAGCCATTGCATTGGCCAAAATCGCCAAATGAAAAAAAGAAGCAGCAAAAAGCCGCCAATTGACAAAATCAGACACCACTTTCTTTTACTAAAATATAAAATTCGCATAAGATAACCTCGCCATTTACTGGACAACACTCGGTTAATCCAGAAATATTATACTATTATCTATGCCCGGCTTTGGTAGCTTATGTTTCGTTTATATTATCCATAATAATAATAATAATAAAGAAAAGCCGCCGCCAAACGCCGGCAAATTGACGGCGGCCGCATCTATGGGGCGGCATGAAAGTAGCCGCCTTGCTAAACGGCGCGACTCCGTCGCCCCGACACTCCATTCTATGCACAAAAGCAATTTTCCGTGCAAATGCAGCGTCTATGCACACCTACAACCGGGATGGCATACCATAACAACAAAGCTTTCTTTTGTGAGGTGTTCTCTGATGAACATTTTTGGTTCCTCGTATCGTAACAATTGCAAAAACAGCAACAATGCCAATCACGGAAACAGCAATTGCGGTTGCCAAGGACAGCCGGTTTGTCAGCCGGTTTGCCAACCCGTTTGCCAGCCGGTTTGCCAACCCGTTTGCCAGCCGGTTTGCCAACCCGTTTGCCAACCCGTTTGCCAGCCGGTTTGCCAACCCGTTTGCGTTTGCGAAACAAAGCAAGAAGAAGTAGCAAGTGAAACCACGACCACCTGCAAGCCGGTAGTAACCTGCAAACCTACCATTACCTGCACCTACGATTGCACCTGTGAGTGCGAATGCACCTGCCCAGAGCCGCCTGCCACCAAACCGGCGGAAACAGAACAAAGTCACTATTGCCAACCGGTTTGTCAACCCGTTTGCCAGCCGGTTTGTCAGCCGGTATGCCAGCCGGTTTGCCATTGCCATGAAGATATTCATGAAGACTGTCATTGTCATAAAGAATGCCATTGTCACAAAGACTGCCATTGTCATGAAGACTGCCATTGTCATGAAGAAGACGATTGTCATAACGATTGGCCGCAACGGCCCAGCCACCCGCAAAAACCGGTACGCATCAAAGCTATGCTGCAAAGCGTTTTAGACAGTTGTTGTTCCACCTGCGATATTTGCCGCGACTTCACCTTTAATTGCCCTGCTCTTTTCAATCCGGAAGAATTGGAAATCGGTTCGGTTATTCCCGTGGAAGTGGACGGCGATATCACTTTTAAAGAAGTGGAGCGGGATAAGGACAATTGTTCCTGCGTTTCCTCGGTTCGTTTCCAAATCCCCATTCGCTTATTTGCTCCAGGCTATTGTGATTGTCACAACAATTATGTAACCCGGGTGATTAACATCGTTCGTTCCGCTAATTTATGCTGCACGCGGGATAGCGTGGTATTCACGCCAAATACGAAAGTCTTAGCCATTTCCGCTATTGTCAGCGAAATTGAATGTCAATGCGTAAAAATTACCGTATCCATTTTATTCCAATCCTGTATTCAGCAAACGATATTACGCGAATATATGTTCGATGCCGTTCCGGTATGCGAATTTAATAACTGCAATGATTATCGCAAGCTGAATGTAGATAACTGTGATCTTACCTGCGGTTGTCACGATGAAAAAAGCTGTCCTTCTTGCTAAAAGGATATAACGTTTACGGATCCGCCGGCAGCTTCTGGCGAATCCGTAAACTGAGCCCAACCGTCACCGATGAACGACCGTCGGCATTTGGCCGACATATAAACCAAGCGGCAAGCCGACTCTCTCCCAGCTTGCCGGTCAACTGGCAAAACGATGCCCATCAAGAGAGACCCCCCTTGCAGCACAATTGTTGGTTGCAAATCTTGATCCTCCCATCAAACCTCCCATTATAGCTTCCACGCAGCTTGACCTCCCATAACAAAACCCCCGGCTATTGGCCGGGGGTTTTACATTTTGAATAAAGCTAAACAAAATTAGGCCTGTTCGCGAATTTTTTGATAGCAGTCGCGGCAATATACGGGACGATCCTCGGTAGGTCTAAAGGGAACCTGCGTTTCACAACCACATTCAGCGCAGATAACCGTGAACATTTCCCGATCGCCACGAGCGTTTCTTTGACGTTTTCTGGCAGCGCGGCATTCCGGGCAACGGGCAGGGTCGTTTTGAAAGCCTTTTTCCGCATAAAATTCCTGTTCCGAGGCAGAGAATACAAATTCGCAGCCACATTCTTTACAGGTCAAAGTTCTGTCTTCAAATGACATGCCGTATTCCTCCTTTTTCAAAATTCCTAATGTTTGAACCGTACAAAACCGAACACATCCATAGGTAAAGGAGGAATGCCGGGCAGGGAAACAATAGGTAGTGGTATTATAACGTTAATTTCAGAAAAATGCAATAGTTTATGGAGGTTTTTCTCGAAAAAAAATATATTTTGGGAATTTTTAAAAAATCAACCGTTAGTTGTTGTCAAAGGCAAACCCCCGTGGTATAATGTGTTCGCTCAATCAATTTTTTAGGAGGTAACACATGAACGGCAAAGTCAAATGGTTCAATGCGGAAAAGGGCTTCGGCTTCATCGAAAGAGAAGGCGGCGAGGACGTTTTCGTTCATTTTTCCGCTATCCAGGGTGATGGCTTCAAGACTTTGGACGAAGGCCAAAACGTGTCTTTTGATATCGTGGAAGGCCCCCGTGGTCCCCAAGCTGCTAACGTTGTCAAAATGTAAGGTAGTAGCTGCCATCACGATATAGGTCGAATCTTTATATAGATCACGTCTTATTGTTTTAGGTTAGCCAGCCCCGCCGGCAACGGTGGAAAAAGCTCAAAAACCGGAATTCGGTTTTTGAGCTTTTTTAGCGTTCTCTTGATTCGCCTCCCCATTCATAGGCAACAGGGGCCAAAATCCATAGCCTTTCTAGGCAAACCTATTGACCCAAGCAAAGCAAACGGGTAAAACGGCCACTTCTTTTGCTGGCGCAATGATTGTAAGCGGAGCCATCCCGTTAATGATCGTCTGTAAAACCTGGCGGTTTATCGCAGAATTTTGCCGGCGATAGACTTTAATTTTCGCAACGCTTTTTGTTTACCGCTAGGCGGAGGGAATAATTCAGCAGCCCAATCGTCCAACGTCTGTTCAGCATAATGGCAGAAAAACCGTTCTCGGGCGCCATGAGGATTTACGGAGCCGCTGATACAAGGATTGTATTTGCTTAAACCGTCTGCGGGAACTGGATGAAAACGGCATTTATCTTTTATGCTTTGCCATAATTCCTCGCCCTTTGGCGTATAAATTTGCACCAAAGAGCAGCCCGTATCATCTTTAAAGTCATCGCTATAATTGGCGATACCCCAAAAATCTGCAATCGCCAAATCCGCCGTATTATACTCTCCCCTAGCAAAGCAATTGTAACAAGAAGCGCGTAAAGAGACGTTACCCAAAAACAATTTCATATATGCATCCTCAGCATGCGGACGGCTATAACTCGTTCCCTGCTCGGTTGTGGCAGTAAAAGAAAAATTTTGCCATCCTTGCACTTTATCCCGGAAAGAAACGGAAGACAAGTCTCCGCCCAATTTTTGCCGTAACTCATCCAGATATTGATCAAAAATCGCCGGGGAAGGCGCGCCATGGCAGATTACGGAAACCAGGATCAAAAGCGGCTGATCGGCAAACATACGCCGCATAGCCGCCGTCTGACAAGGCGTACCGCAAAATAGCGCCGGCCGCTGATTGGCTACAGCTTCGGCAATGCCTTTATAGCAGCGGCTGATATCGCTTTGCACATACTTGGATCCTCGCAACAAAGCTAAATCTTCCTGCCAATCCACCACCATATGCCGCACATGAAAATTATGATCCCAAGCCGCGCCGGCTACCACGCCGCCGCGATTCAGTATTTCCTCCGCCAACAGAGAAAAGATACCGCCTGAGGAACTTTTGGCCAATAAATCCTGATCCAAAGCCGCAGCGGCAAAGCTGGGCGCAGGCTCCTGATGGTTGCGGCATTTTGCGTTTACCGGACACTTTTCTGCACACAGACCGCAACCGGTACACTTCTCTTCGTCAATTTGCGGATAGGCGAAACCTTCCAAGTTATTCGCCATATGAATACAATGCTGTGGACAAATTTCTACACATAAACCGCAACCGCAGCATAAAGCGGCGGCGGTTAAACGACGTCGCGGCAAAACAGGCAAATCTTTTCCCTGCAACAATAGTTGCAACGGCATAAAAGCTTCCCGGGCTTTTTGTTTGTAGCTCTCTAGCGTTTGCTCATAGCGTTGCCTTAGCCAATCTTCTTTCGTCAGCAAATTTTCGAAAGCGGCGGTTAATTGTTGTTCATTCTGAAAACTTTGCACCGGCAAAACCCATCCCTCATAGTCGCCGAATAAATCGGCGGCAATTCCCTTGGCTTTGATGGAATAACCCAATACCAAGGTAGGAACGGCCGACGAATAAGCGGCGATGGACGCATGGGTACGGGCGGCTACCAAGAAACGCAAA
Source organism: uncultured Peptococcaceae bacterium (assembly GCA_949289995.1). Classification (GTDB taxonomy): domain Bacteria; phylum Bacillota; class Dehalobacteriia; order UBA4068; family UBA4068; genus JAILCQ01. Next base: position 16,647 of record CASEQE010000038.1, on the reverse strand, counting down.
CGCCCAATCAGCCCCTTCAGCTGACAAGCATTTTGATCTTCAATCATAAAAACCCGGCCTTCTGCGGCAAACATATCGGCCAATAGACGCAATACGCTGCGATCATCATTGCCTTTTTGCGTTACATGCGGAATCAAAGCCACTTGCCAAGGGGTTTCGTTCAAAATATAACGAATCAACGCTTTACAATTGGCCAAAACAATTCCTGGATGTGATTCTTTTTTGAGAATCAAGGGGCTGATATTGATACCGACGGCATGTTCTGGTATAAAACCCAGCGGCAAAACCGGCTGGGCGGCCGGCAATAAAAATGCAGAATCCGGCGCATAGCGGCAATTTTCTAGGCCATGATCCAACAACGCCTGATAGGTAAAAGGTTCGCGGGCCGAGATAAAATCGAACGACCGCAAATGCCGCGCCAATTCTCCCAATAATTCTTTGGGTTCGATGGAGCAGCCCAGCAACGCATATTTTTTTCCTTGACTTTTAATATAGCGATCCAGGGCGTAATAACCCCGCCCTTTATTGTAGCAATAGTTATCGCCGCCGATGGCGATCACCAAATCAGCGTCGGCTATCATTTGCCGCAATTCTTTGGTAATCGGCACTTTGGAGGCTTGCCCTGGTTTTATCGCTTGCTGCACGTGATAAGAAATATTGGCCGGGGAATATTTACCGGGCAAACGGCGCAAACCGCCTATCGTTAAATCTGGAATATCCGCTAAATATTTTCGATCTTCCGGCGTATTATAGGAATATAAAACGATATGGCAATCCTCGTCGATTTGCCGGATTTGTTGGATAACCGTGCGGGCCAAAGCTTCGCAGCCATGATTGGCGCTACCGCCGTGCTGGCAAATAAGAATCTGTTTGCGCATAGCTGCCTCCTCATACATAATTCTACTCTTGTTAAGTATAGGTGAATCTCATACTCTTGTTAAGTATAGGCGAATCTCATAGGAAAATCAAATATAAAAAAAATGATAAAAAGCAGCGGAGCCGCCTTGACCGCTCCGCTGCCATATCCATTCGCATATCGTTATATGGGGCGATACGATTATATTATTCGGCGTCAACGTCGGTTGTAGCGTCGCCGCCGGCCTCGTTTCCGCTTTCACCATTGCCATCGGCATCGGCTTCGCCGCCGTCTTCCGTAAGATTGGTATCATCGGCCCCATCGCCGTTTTCCGTATCGACAGTCGTTTCGCCGGTGATCAATTTTTCCATCGCTTCCATAAGCAAATCCTTTTGGCCGCCTTGAATCATGAATACGCAGTAAGAAATATCGGTGTCCGCATCGTATGCATCGGCAATGCCATAAGAGGTTTCCGTATCGGCGGATACTTCGCTCATGTTGTAGCGCAGCCGTACATCGAGTCCGCAGATTTCTACGGTTTCATCATTGGTAAAGGTTTCGTCGGCGCTGATGCCGGATAAATTCTCTTGTTCGCCTTTGGTAACCCGAACCACGTAATGAATATCATCTAAGTAATAATCGCTTTGGGCAATGGTGCCGTCCACAATATTAAATTGCGCTTTTTCCGCCCCCTCCGGCAAATTGACGTTCACGTCCAACTGTGCGTTCATCGAATCCAAATCGTCATATTGCTGTACATCTACGCCGGATTCGTTTTCATCGGTAGCCGACGAGCATGCGCTTAAAGCGCATACGGATACCAAAAGCAGTATAGATAAAGCAATCAAAATTCTTTTGTTCATAATCTTAACCTCCGTGTTTTATGGCGGTCATACCGCCGAATGTCATGTTTATTATTATGGCTTACATTGATATTTTCCTGTTTGTCAACTGAATTTTTCCAGAAATTAATTTTCCGTTAAATGACCTGTTCCCATATAATAGCAGAAGAATCCGTTCATTTCGCTATATTCTTCCATCTTTTGCCACAAATTTTTCTGTTCATATTGTGAATGGGCAAGAAAACTCCACAAATTTTCTTCAGGAATATATTGATATGGTATAACTTGCGATAGATTCACGCCGCATAAATCGGCAAAATCCGCCACAGCATCCTCAAAATAGGCGACTTCATCCACCAAACCGTTGGCTACTCCTTGGGTAGCGGAATAGATCCGTCCATCGGCCAAGGCGCGCACCGCTTCCTCATCCATATGGCGGCCTTGGCTAATGGCCTGAATAAAGTAAGAATAATATTCATCTATAATCTGCTGCAATATCGCCTGTTGTTCTGGCGTGGTTCCCAAAAGCATATCGCCCATGCTTTTGTTTTCCCCGCTATTCACGGTGTAAGCTTCAATGCCGTATTTTTCCAGAAAACCGGATAAATCTAACATCGTGCCATAGGTGACGCCGATAGAACCGGTAATGCAATAAGGATTAAGAATGATACGATCCGCGCCGCAACTGGCCCAATAGGCGCCGGATGCCAAATAATCATAGCCATATACATACAAAGGCCGGCTGGTAAGGGTTTGATATTGGCTAAACTTGCGCAATAATTCGTCGCCTGCGGTCACTTCTCCACCAGGGCTGTCAAAATATACCATCAATCCCAAATTATCCGGGTCTTCGATGAGAAAATCAACCGTGTCCAAAATATATTGATGATTATAGGAATCGCCGCTGGCAGAAGCCGTGCTCAACGTACCTTCCACATAAAGCAAAGCCACGTTTTCCCCTACATAAGCGTAAGTTTCTTCTGTGGCGCTGCTTTGCCAAACAACGGCGATGAAACAAAACACAATAACCGCCAGGGATATCCACAGCACTACCCAGGGCCAAACGCTTTTTTTTCTTGCATACGGGGAATAATAATAGGGATGGCTATAACTAGGCGGCGCAGAATGCGCATCCGACGTATGGCCGGATGGAGAATTGGCATAAGATGCATGTTCCTGATGCGTCGAATTGGCGGAATAAGGATCCGTCATGACGTGTTCACCTCTTTTACTCAACTATAATAGGGCGTCGCTTCGCTATAAAGACGGCTACCCAGGGATAATGGTTCCCACATTTAATTCTTGCGCCAAATAGCGGGCACCAACAAAACCAACAGAGTCATAATTTCCAAACGGCCAGCCAACATCAAAAAGCTGAATATCCATTTTCCTAGCGCTGGTATGGTAGAATAATTGCCGGCCGGCCCAATTACACCTATGGCAGGCCCAACATTACCCAAAGTGGCGGCGGCGCCGCTTAGGCTGCTATCAAAATCCAAACCCACCAGGGATAATAGTATCACGCCCACAAAGAAAGTTAAGAAATAGAGAAAAAAGAATACCAGAATATTATTGATCCGCTTATCGCTTAACAGCTTCCCATTAAAAAATACTTTACGGAACAATTGCGGGTGAAACATCGTCTTTAATTCCGCTACGGCCGTGCGGAAAATAATCAACCAATGGCTAACTTTAATAGAAGATGAAGTAGAGCCGGAACAAGCGCCGCAAAACATTAATAAAAATAAGACTATGCGGCAAGCCTGAGGCCATAAGTCGTAATCGGCTGAACACAAGCCGGTAGTGGTCAACAAAGAAACAGCTTGAAAAGAGGCCAGACGCAGGGAATCGATGAAACTATTTTCTGGAAACAACCCCGATCGATATAATTCCCAAGCGATCAGTACGGAAGCGATTAGGCAAATCAGCGCATAATACTTTAACTCATCGGTTTGCAAAACGCTCTTACGCTGATGTCGGCGAAATAGCATGCCGTATAATGTCAGATTGACCCCGGCGGCAAACATGCCAAATACGCATATCCACTCTACCGCGCTATTCTCAAACCAAGCCACGCTGGCATTTTTCGTGGAGAAGCCGCCGGTGGCAACTATGCTAAAACTATGATTGACCGCATCAAACAATTGCATACCCGCCAATACCAGCGCAATCACCAAAATCAAAGTCAATCCCAAATACACCAGACAAATCGCCCGAATATGATCGCGAATCCGCGGCGCAATTCGCTCGGATAAAGCGGCGCCGCTATACTCCGCCTTAAAGGCATTAATTTCCCCGGCACTGCCGCTCCCTCTTTGAATCAGCATACCAAACAAAGCCACAATACCAGCGCCGCCCAGCCAATTGGTGGTGGAACGCCACAATAAAATTCCCCGCGGCAAAGATTCCACATCAGCTATAGCGGAAGCCGCCGTGGTGGTAAAGCCGGACATGGATTCAAAAAAAGCGCTAGAAAAATCCGTAAGCGCCCCGGAAAAAATATAGGGCAGGGCGCCTAAAGCGGCGGCAGCCACCCAGCTAAGGCTAACAAACAGATAACTCTCCCTCTGACGCAGCGCCTGTTTACGGCTGGGATGGCCGAATAGGAGCAGCAATCCGCCTACCGCCCAGGCAATGGGTACCGAACATGCAAATGCCTGCCAATCCCCTTCCCCATACGCCAAAGAACAAAAGAAAGGGATTAGCATAAAAACGCCTAAGCCAAAGGTCAGACTGCCCACAGAATAAAGAACTCTTTGTATACGCATCCTATCGCACCGCCGTCAATAATTCTTCCGCCTCGTTTAAAGCCTCCGGCAAGGCAAACAAAATCACTTGATCGCCGCTACACAAAACGTCCTTGCCTTGAGGAATAATATGATCGGAGCCACGGATAATCATGCACATGATAGCTTGTTCCGGAAAATCCAAATCCATCAGCGTCTTGCCGGCGCAGGCGGCTTGTTCCGGAACCAATAATTCGGTAATTTGCCCGCTATGCCCTTCAAAACGAGTTAACGATAAAATATGCCGGCGATTGATAAAACGTAAAATGCCGTCGGCGGTAAGATTTCGAGGCGACACCGCTTTATCGATACCGGTTTTTTCAATAATATTTATAAAATCCCCGCCTCGAATTTGGGCGATGGTTTTTTTCGCCCCAAGACTTTTGGCCAAAACGCAAAAAAACAGGTTATCCTTATCATCTTCCGTTAAAGCGACGAAAATATCTACCGCCGCGATGTTTTCATCTTCGAATAACTGTAAGCTAAAACCTGAATTGTTAATAATCAACGTTTCTTTCAGGCTTTGAGCCATTTCTTCGCAGCGGGCATAATCTTCCTCTATTAATTTGATTTGCAATTTCTTTTGTCTTTGTTCCAGCATGGAAGCCAAATAATAGCCGGAGAAGCCGCCGCCCATAATCGCCACGGATGATACTTTCGTGCTATTGATGCCCAAATAAGATTCCAAAGCCCGCATATTTTTCGTATTGGCAATCAGCAACACCTCGTCGCCGGCTTGCAAAACCGATTGTCCGCGAGGTATAATCAATTTTCCCTCCCGCTCGATCGCAATAATTAAACCTTGGCAAGGAAACTGCAAATCCATCAGCGGCACGTTTTGTTTATTGCAACAAGGAGGAATTCGCACTTCTACCACCTGCACCGTGCCGCCGCCGAAATAGCCCACATAATGGGCTTCTGGGTGGTTGATCAGCTTATAAATTTCTTCGGCGGTTACCCGCTCCGGGTTGATAATCAAATCGATTCCTAACGCTTCCAAACGGGCCGCATCGTCAAAATCACTGTACCCAGGATTACGCACGCGAGCCACCGTATTGGCGGCGCCCGCTTGTTTGGCCATAAAGCAAGCCACCATGTTTAATTCGTCTTTTTCCGTAGTGGCAGCGAACAAGCCGGCGCTTTCCACGCCGGCGCTGATGAGCGTATCCACCTTAGCGGCATTTCCCTCCACCACATTAATATCCAAATGTTCGGCTAGCATATCCAAACGGCGGCGATTGGTATCTACTACCGTCACTTCATGTCCTTCCTTGCTTAAAACCGAAGCCAAGGAATAGCCTACTTTGCCGGCGCCAATAATGATTACTTTCATTTATTTTCGTCCCCAACCTAAATGATAAACTGGATCAAACTAACTAGCGTTCGCTCAAAATAAACGGCATAGCGTTTTTGCCGCAATAAACAAAGGGCAAGCCTAAGTCCGTCAAAAAAAACAAACCTTTGCTTCCGTACGGCTATTATACCACAACCTGTGCCCAATAGAAATAAAAAATAAATAGGATTGTAGATTAAAAACAAATCTGCTAAAATAGTATTGTTTTGGGAGGTTTCAACATGACAATCAAAAAAAACGAGGGCGAAACCATATTGACAATTTGCAAAGGCGGCCTGATCGCCATTGCTTTATGCGGCACTTTTGGCGTCTACACTTTTGCAGAAAACGGCTTGGGCGCTTTGGCGAATAGCGTCGATGCCCTAGCTGATATGATTGACGATACGGAAATCGCCTATACGGATATGGTCAACGCCCAATTGACCATTCTGTATTATACCGAGCCAGACGAGGAAAACGCTGGCAACACCTTGCATCGGTATAAACAATATTATATTGCCGGTGAAGAAGGTAGTTGGGGCTTATACGATGCCTCGCGCAACCAAATATTACCTAACGTATATCAAGGTATTATCGTTCTTCCCTACGCTTATGCGCTAAAAGAAGACGGCGTTTGGCGTTTTTATGCAAAAAACGAAGAAGTTAGTCTATTATCCGATGAAGAATGGGATGAAGTATTGCCAGAAATCAACCATAACGGTAAATACTCCACCAAACTAATCGGCGTTTGCCGCGATAATCTTTATGGAGCGGTAGATCAATACGGACAAGTGGTCATACAGCCCCGCTGGGACGAATACCAACTGAATACATTTAATACCTTGTGGCCGCTATCTCGGGTGAAAAAAGACGGCTACTATGGTTTTATCGACGATGAAGGCGATGTCATCGTGGATGTGGAATGGCTTTATGCGGCGATGGAAACCATCGTAGATGAAGAAACCGGTTCAGATATGGCGGTGATCTACGTCTATGACGGTCAACGCTGGGGCGGTATTGTGCAAAACGATCGAGGCAATCCCTCGCGTGTAGATTGGGATTTGGTTCCCGATGAAAAATACCGGGCCGAGCATACGCCGGTTGCTACAGAAGAATAGTCTGAGCCTCATTTGTCCAAACCTTGGTTTGTCAAACAGCTTAGGCAATACGCTTGCCAGACGGCTTGTTGGGAGCTAAGGCTTTCTCATCCACGGGACAGGCTTCAGCTTGAAATCGCCGCCGCGCCCTATGTGGCTAAAGGATGAAAATAAAAGAGCTTAGAAAGGGATTTCCTTACTAAGCTCTTTATCATTTTGCCAACCAAACCTACCGCCCGTCAATCGATAATGTGATTGGCGGCTTTGCCTTTACATTTGCCATGCCCAATGTCCGGTATATCCTTACCTGGCGCCTGGGGAAATATCTTTACGCATTGCTATGCAACAGCGTAAAACCACCGTCATCTTCTTGCCGGTATACTTCCTGCCAATCCTCAGCTAATTTTTCTACATAAGGACGATCTGCTTGATACATCAGGCAAGAGCCGCAGGAAGAACTCAGTTGTCGGGGCACCGGCGCCAATTGGCCGGCAATAGCGGCGCTTTGAAAATTCCTATAGGAAAGCATCGCAGCTAAATGGGTATAAAAGGTAGCAATGTATTTATTCATTTGCGCAACGTTAAACGATACTCTCCGTTATCTTCTACCGCCTCCATGTTATATCCGCGGCTTTTGGCAAAAATTTCAATATTATCCCGGGAACAGCGGCTGTCCACCATAACCTCTATCACGCCGCTCTGGTTGCTTTCCAGTTCTTTTTTAACCATCATAACCGGTATGGGGCAAGAATATCCTCTAGCGTCGATCATATGCACCCTCCTTTACGCTCTATGGGATATGTTATGCGGCTTCTTTATCCGCTATGGAAGCTTGTTGCTTTTTGGGTAAATTGACCAAAGATATAATGATAAACACCACAAAACCAATTAGCAAACCGATTTTACCGGCATTGGAAATACCGCCGACCACCAGTTCGCCAGCTTCGTTTAAACTATCCGCACTACCGGCCAAACCAAAGTTATGAGCCAAAGCGGCGCCGATAATCATACCGAATACCGTCACGGCCGAATCGCCGTTGCCTTCACCAGCCAAAATGAGCTGACGCAACGGGCAACCGCCCAATAAGACCGATCCCCAGCCAACCAAAACCATACCCAACAAGTTCCACAAATGGTCACTGTGCGCAATGGGCTGCAGGGCAAAACCCCAGGTAAATTTATGCAAAATCAGATTGCCAATAGCTACCGTGATCAAAATGGCAATGAAACCCGACAGCAGATGGAAACTTTTGAACAGAACCAAATCACGAATCCCGCCGACCATGCATAAACGGGATTTTTGTGCCAAAATGCCTACAACCAAAGCGATTAGCAAAGCGATAAAAAAGGGAGCGTGCTGGGAACCAGGGCCTTCGGTGCTGAGCTTAAATAAAGTGGGAACCAAAATAAATAATAACAGTAGACCAACGCTCACCAAAGGCAAAACGCTTCCCTCATGGACGCTAGCTGCATAGGCGCGCTTCAGAGAAAAGCCCCGTTTGAGGAAAAATACGCCGATAAGAACGCCCACAATAAAACCAATCAAACCCACTAAGGCGTTGGCATCGCCGCCGCCCAAGCGCAAAACCATCCGCAAAGGGCAACCCAAAAAGGCCAAAGCGCCGATCATGACAAAGGCCCCTAATACAAAACGGGTAGCCGGCGAGGAACCTGCCTTGGCTTTGAATTCGCCGGTTGCAACCGCTGCAATAAAAGCGCCCAATACCAAACCGATAATTTCCGGCCGCATATATTGGGTCTTTGCCGCAGCATGCATGCCCACAGAACCAGTGATATCCCGCAAAAAACAGGCGATACAAAAGCCCATATTGGCAGGATTGCCCAAATAAGTTAAAGCCAAAGCGGCCAATCCCACTACGACGCCGGAAATCACCACCAACAAACTGACTTTTTTCATAAACTTCCCCCCAACATAATAATATGGTTTGGAGTACTTCTCCCCTACCACGTCTAATTATAGTCGTTTGAGGACAAAAAACCAATGGTAAATATCAATAAATGTCTAATCTAATCGTTTTTTTCTATAATTTCTACCGCTCTTTTGCACGCAAAATGGACAAAAGATTTTTCCAGCCAGGTTAGTTCCAAATGTTTTAGCCAGGATAAATAGATATTTCTATACAAACCTTGGGGTGCGATATCAAAACAGAGCAATTTATTTGCAGCCATCTCTTCTTCAATAGCCAATTGAGACATAACCGCTATACCCAATCCCTGTGCCACAGATTTTTTGATTGTTTCCGGCTGCTCCACTCTGGCAATAATATTTAAATTTTCCGGCTTGAAACCAATTTGCCGCAAATATTCGATAAAACTTCTTTGCGTGCCGGAGCTTTCTTCCCTGGCAATAAAAGGCTGATTCAACAATTCTTCCCCGGGGGTTTCTTTTTCGGCCAATTGGCGGTAAAAACGATTATTTGGGGTGATGACCACCAGTTTATCTTTCAGCAGAGAGCGGCATAAAAACTGCGTTTCGCGCAATGCCAAACCGGTAAATGCCAAACGAATTACGCCGCCTTGCAACATATTTTTAATCTGCAGGCTATCGCCTTTTTTCACCAAATAGCGGCATTTTTTTTCTTTGGCGGAAAAGCCGGATAACAAAAGCGGCAAAATATATTGAGCCGGTACGGTGGATGCTCCCAAAAGCAATTCTTGTTCTTTATACAAACTATTTTGATCCTCCAATACCCGACACCGCTCTAAAATATCGCAAGCTTGGTCATAGACCAATTGCCCATCCTCGCTCAGGCAAATATCTTTGCGGTTTTGGCGCAAAATCAATTGCCGTCCCAATATTTGTTCCAAAGAAGCGACATGGGCGCTTACCGTAGACTGGCTTAAAAACAATTCTTGCGCCGCTTTGCTAAAACTTTGATAACGAACCGTAGCTACAAAGGCCTCCAGCTGCTTTAAACTAATATCCAACACGATCGTTCTCCTATTATAACGACTAAAAACCACCTATATGAAACCTAGCAATTAACAAAAAATCATGAATTATTCTTCTTTCAGGATAGCAAATCTACGCAAAAACGTCAAGACATAATATTAGAAGATTAGCCTAATAACGATAAAATTGGATACAATTCTTGTACTTGTTTTATGCGTATACATGCGATATAATTTATCCAATTAAATTGTCAAATTTTTTCATCTTTTCAAACTTTTAAGGATGTGGCAACAATGAACGCAAAAGAAAAAAATGGCGTCGTTACCGGCATAGTTGCATACATATTTTTTGGACTCAGCTTTATGGCGATTAAAATCATATTCAATCAAGGTATGACTTTTTCCGGGCTGCTATTTTGGCGCATGGGCCTGGCCAGCATTATGGTTTGGCTATTGCTAAAATTCAACCCGCCGCAAAACAAAATGACTTTTCGCCAATGGCTACGTCTTTGCCCATTGGCGATCTGCGAGCCGATTCTTTACTATACGGGAGAAAGTATCGGCGTCAGTCATACCGGCGCCGCCATTAGCGGCACCATCATTGCTATGATTCCAATATTCACCATAATTTTTTCCCGAATCTTTTTGCGGGAACGGCATACCGCCTGGCAAATCTGGTCGATTATTCTATCGGTAGCCGGCGTGTCTTTGATCGCTTTGTCCAATGGCGACGGTGCGGATTTTAGCGGCGCGCCCATGGGATTTATCTGCCTGCTGCTGGCAGTAGCCAGCGCCGCCGCCTATCAAATCATGCTCAAAGGTTTGCGCGGCCGCTATCGTCCGGAGCAAATAACGCTAGCTATTTCGCTGTACGGCGCTATCTTTTTTGGCGGATTTAGCCTGATAGAAGCGGCAATACAAAATAATTTTCATCGCTTATTCTTGTTGCCCTTTGAGCAACCGATGATACTTTGGCTCATTGTCGGGCTTACGGTAACCAATTCCGTAGCTGGATTTATTTTACTGAATTATTGTATCGGCGCCATAGGTCCCACACGTTGCAGCTCCTTTGCCGGTATTACCAGCGTAACCAGTATTCTTTGCGGCGTTTTCTTTCTCAAGGAAGGCTTAAGCGCTTGGCAATTCGTTGGCGCGGTAATGATTATTATCGGCGCTTGGGCGGCAAACTATTTTACCCCGGAACGGCTATGGACGGACAAGGAGGTAAAAGAAGCGTTAAAGTCCCAGCTATAAAATAATTGCCATAAAAAAGGGCGATACTTATCCATCTAAGTATCGCCCCTTTTTTGATTTTGCATGGCTTTTACCAAAGTCTTATATACCGCCGCAAGCGCACATTTGGCAGCAATATTGCAAAGCACAACAGCTTAAACACAGCCCAACAGAGCTCATAGGCATACCATAACTGCGCCCCGTTTGTCGATAGTTTTCCGCGCCGTTTTGCAAGCTTGCCAAAAAACGTCGGTATTCCATATTGTTTGGTTCCATTTGGATCGCCCGGCGAATATGCTCCATAGCGCTAACCTTTAACCCCATATTGGCGTTGGCTACAGCGGACAGATAATACCAACGGCCGTTTCGCTGCGCTAGCGGCACTTGGCCTAAGGCATTAAGCGCCTCCGGAAAATAACCGGCGTTGATATAGTTGGCGGCGGCGACCATTTGAGGATTTCCTTCCTGGGAAGCGGAACCGGTCTGTCTTCCATCAAAACCGCCAAAACCGCCAAAACCGCCGAAAGGATTCTCATAACCGCTATTTGGCCGCTGATACGAACCGCGGCCGCCATACCCTTGGGTGGATTGAGGATTTTTGATTTGCTCATAGGCCGCATTAATTTCTTTCATTTTACGAGCAGCTTGCTCATCTCCGGGATGCAAATCCGGATGATAACGTTTGGCCAATTTTCGATATGCAGCTTTAATTTCATCATCGCTGGCATCAGGAGATACACCCAAAACCTTATACGGATCCGTAATCATTTTACACTCTTTTCTACGTTTTTTTTATCATCTTTTTGCCTAGCAAGGCGGCCAAAATATTTTTGCCATACGCCTCTGTATATAATATTACGCAAAATCGCAATATCTTTCAGCAAAGGCAATTTTTCAAATTCCTCTGCGCAATCTGCCATTAACATCGTTAGCATATCTTCATACGCAGCTAGATCTTCCGTCATACCCGCCGCAACCAACGGATTATATACACCTTTTCGTTGGTCCCGCTGTAAATCCAAACAGGCATCCAACATATAGATAAACACGCCCAAAGCCCTGCCTAAACGATATAAAATATCCTGCCAATTATCGTCGCGATACGCCAACAAACGCCCCATTAAATCGCCAAAACAAGCGGCAATCACATCTGGATTGGAACAATTTTGCCTTTCCAATTGCCGAATCTTCGCTAAGTTGTCTTCAATCGCCCGGCATTGTTGGGGATATACCTGGCGGAGCTTTTTATATTTAGCGTCCAAAAATTTTGCTGATGCCAACTGTGGTAATTTGCCGTCATCCTGCCAATCATCCCAGCATTTATAGTAGGCCAAAGCCAAATTCATATCGGCGGCATAATCGCTAAACACCGTCCGCCAATACGCATGCCCGCCCCGCGGATGAATCAGGCAACGTTGACTACCGGCGATTTCCTCCGGTTCATATAAAGAACCCAATAGCAAAATCACAAAAGTTAAATCGTAACTAAGGGCCAAGCGGCTTATCCATCCATGTCTTTGCTGCAAAGTACGGCATAAACCACAGTAACACGCCTGATAGCGTGCAACCTGCTCTTCGGTTAGCCCCTGACGGCTGACCATAATGTATCCAAACATCAGGAACGGGCCTCGAAAATTTTGCCACACCTGGGGCAGGTTATCCGCATACGGCCTTTCCCCCTAGGAACTCGCAACTGCGCCTTACAGGATGGACAAGAAAAAAACGCATAGGTTTTTCTTTGCGCCGCTTTTTGCTTTTCCCGGCGAAATTTGGTTTTAATTTGCGCTTTTAGTTTTAAAAAGCCTTGATTTTCCATGTGTCTTTTGGCAACGTTACGGGATAACATACGAAATAGGCTATAGAATAAAATCACATATGCCAACCAAGTAATCGCCGCGCCGATTGCGCCGCGAATAAACGTCACCGCTACCAACAAAACCAGCGACACAAGAATTAAAAACAAAGCATATGGATCCGCTCCATTGCGGCCCAACATAAATTTGCGAAGCCATTCTCCCATATCATTCATCCTTTATAAAAAATATTGGATTAGCAAATCAGCCCCTTTGGTTCATCCTTGAACATTATAACAGACTTTACGGCCATATAACCTTATTTCAACATAATTTCATTTTTCTTTATCAATAAGGCCAAAGCGTTACTGGAGCCAATACGATGGCAACCGGCAGCGGCAAATTGGTGTAAACTATCCAAAGTACGAATACCGCCAGCTGCTTTGATTTTCACATTTTGCGGCAAATAACGTTTAAACAAAGAGATATCAGCCAAATTTGCGCCAGCCGGACCAAAGCCGGTGGATGTTTTGATATAATCCCCGCCGCCTTCCGCCACACACTGGCAAAGCGCAATTTTTTCATCTTCGTTCCAATAGCAAGTTTCGATAATGACTTTCAAAACGGCTGGTTCAATTGCCTGTTTGACAGCGGCGATTTCTGCGGTAATCCAATCGAACCGCCTCTCCTTGACCCAAGATAACTGGATCACCATATCGATTTCCCTTGCCCCGGCGGCAACCGCCGCTTGGGCCTCTGCAATTTTCACTGCAGTAGGAACAAATCCCAAGGGAAAGCCCACTACTGTACATACGTTTAAATCCGGAAAAGCAGCAACGGCCTGGGAGACGAAACAAGGCGCGATGCACGCCGCCGCCGCCGACCATTGCCAGGCCTCCTGGCAAACCTGCAACGTTTCCGCCAGGGTAGCGGTAGGCTTTAATAAAGTATGATCCAAAATGGCTAAAATCTGTTGATCTTTCATTCTTTTTCCCCCTACTCATTCGCTAATATTATACACGCCGTCAGCGGCGGCGGCAAGGCGCTTCTTAGCATTCTGCAGCCGCCGGTCGGTTTTTCGCCAAAATAATACCTCCGGTTATTCTCTAAATCTTATTATGGCGCAAAAAAATGCCGGGGAAAAAGCATATCGCTTTTTCCCCGGCAATCTTGCACAATCATGAAAACATCATGACAAAAGCCTACATTCCTATACGGCGCAACGGCAATATAACCAGTTTTAAAATGCAGCCAATTCTTTGGCCAACAACTGATTATTTAACTCCTGCGCTTCTATCTGCAGTTGACGTAACTGTTGTTCCTGCTCCGTTTGGGATAATTCGCCGGCCAATTTACGCACTTCCAACTCATACGCCCGATCCTGCAAAGCCAAAGCGCGCAACTGCAAATTATAATCATTGCGATTAGCAGCCTGTTCCACTAGGGCGTTAATCGTACTCATTAAAACGTTACCTACAGAATTCAAACCATCCCGATAAGCGGAATAGGCAAATTGATTTTCATCGATGGCGTAGGATAGCAATTGATTGGCCCAATCCCGATCTTTATCCGTCAATTCAATACCCAAATTATTAATTGCTTCTTGTTTGGCGTTGCTTACCGCATTGGCCTGAGCGGCAGCTAAAGCCTGGCCATATAAGCTGTCGTACAGACCGCTTCTTTCCAAATTCTGCGCAGCGTTCACCGCCGTCTGCTGATACATGCTGTCATATTTAGGCGCCAACAATTGTTCGGCCAAAGATAAAGCTTCTTCATAAGTCATTACGTTTTTCGTATATTGACTGGTATCCACCGGTTGATATTGGCTTTGGTTTTTATACAACTCCACCATTTCGCCAACCATACTACGCAAGCTTTCCAACTCTTCTGCCTCTTCATACTCCGGAAAATCTTCAATATAATCATCATAGCTACGATAGCCGGTTCTTTCCTTGTATTCGCTTAAAATACTATCGTATTTAGGATCTCCCGGATCCACATAAAAGCTTCTGCCGGTACCATCCATAGTACGAGTAATTCTGCCGTTGGTATCCATACTTAATGTTCCCTGTCCATAATTTTGTACCGTGCTTTCCTCGCCGGCATGAATCGCCGACAAAGTAGAAGCGGTGCGCACAGAAGAATTGCTTGACGCAGCTTCAGCGGAGTCATTTCCTAAGCCGCTGCCATTGGCGCTATTTGCAGATCCAGTCGCCGATAGCAATATTTCTTCATTTTTGTCGTTGTTCTTTTTATTGGTATTGATCGCCATATTGAATCCTCCTTATGCCTGTCTTCTATTCGCATTGCCTCGTCCGCCTGCCTTAACGGCCGTTTACGCCTTGGTCGCCAACTTTTGCAATAAAGCTTCAGCAAATTTATATTGACTTAAATATGCCATGGTATTATCGTCAAAGCCAAAACGGCTTTGTACAGCCTGATAATCGGCAGATTGAACGGCAAACTTATCCTGTCCGCCAAAAGTGTTTACCGCCTTTTGCGTGCCAGAGCGTTGATCCCAACGCACTTTGCCTTCGCGACTATCCACATGCACAAAAGTACTGTACAAACCCACGCCGCCCATGGCCAAAAATTCCGCATATTGGGCAATTAACAACGGCGCCACCCCTTCGATACGAATATCCGCCGCTTTGCCCAACAAGTGTTGGCTTTTGCTGCTGCCGCCTACTCGCTGATTATGGCTGGCGGTACGATATGCGCTATTGATTATCGTCTCCTTGGCAAAATAATCGCGAATTTTTTGCAAACCTGCCACCAAATCCTGATCGATCAAAACCTGATCGTTGCCGTCCTTGCAGGCAAATTCCCGCACCTTAAAATTTTTGCTCACTTGTTTTTGACCATCTTTGGCCACGCTATATGTGTTTACCCCCATTCTTTTCCTCCTATAACCTTAAATTTTTCCATAAAAAAACTCCGCCCTGGCAAATCCCGGACGAAGCGCCGCAACTATGTGATTTTCCCTTAAAATTCCCGCTCTTTTTCGGCGATTTGGTTCTGATATTCCAACCGCTGCTTACCCGCTTTAATACGGAATAAAATTACAATCTCCGCCACCACCGCCCCAGCGGTAGCCCCCACCAATACCGTGGGTTCCTGACCGCCGGTACGCACAAAAACGAAAAGAATCGCCGCAACAAAACAAAGGAAAAACGTCCCCAGCAACGCCAATATTTTGTCTATGGTGTTCATCGGCTCTCACTTCCGATATTATCCTGTCCAACCGCCGCCGCGTCCACCTTACCTTCCGCCAAAACATAAGCGATAATACTAACCAAAGAGGTTACAGAACCGGCGATGGTGGTAATCGTCCCTTCGTCCAAACCAAAGGCGATCGCCACCCCCATGCCAACGCCAACAATACAAGCCCATAATTTCCGACTGCTGAGTTTTTGTTTCCAATTCATTTACTCACCTTCCTTCCCATTTAATCAATTGCATTTCGCGCCATTTGTTCCCGCTCAAACTTGCGGAATTTTTCAATGGCTTTTTCATATGTAGCAACGGCGGTTTCCATTTCCCCGTTGGGCGCGCCCCGCTTGTAGGCCATAGCTACCGCGTAGGCCAATTGAGCGGAAGCCACCGCCAAGCTCAATTGGGTGGTGACGATTTTTATCCGTTCCTCGTCGCGACGGCCTTTTTCCTCGTCCTCTTTCCGTTGCCGCCGGTTCCACCAGGCCATAAATACGCCCACGATAATCCCCGGCGCAATCGCCCAAATAATTTGTGGCAATATGCCCATTGTCTACACCTCTTTATATATTGCTTCCACG
>CASEQE010000037.1 GCA_949289995.1 uncultured Peptococcaceae bacterium | reverse complement strand
GCTTCGCCAATTGGCTACTACCGTTACTCAAATAGAAAAGCATTAAAAAAGCGCCTTTCATCATCCAATCAAAGGCGCTTTTGCTTACAGAAATAATCAATTTGGCTTTGCGCAACAAGGCAGCATTCAATTAATAAACGGTACGCAAGCCGTTACAGATATACCGGCAGCATTTTGCACCTGGCAAATCTCTACCGGTATGCCATATGCCTGGCGCAAAGAATCGCTGGTCAGAGTTTGTTCGGTGTTGCCAATGGAAATCTTGCCATTGCGAAAAAAAAGAACAACCTGATCCGAGGACAAAAACGCATGCTCCGGCGAATGGGTAATCATAATAATACCAATGCCCTTTTCATGGCTTAGCATCAGTATTTGCCGCAAAACCTGCATCTGATTGCCATAGTCAAGATTAGAGGTGGGTTCGTCCATCATCAAAAACTTCGGCTGCTGGGCCAATGCCCGGGCAATCAACACCATCTGCTGTTCGCCACCGCTGAGTTGCGTAAAATTTTTTGCCGCCAAATGTGCAATACCCATCTGTTCCATCGTTTCATAGGCAATTTCTCGATCTATTTGTCCCGGAGAGGAAAAAAGCTTCAAATGCGAAACCCTTCCCATCAATACCATATTAAACGCAGAATAAGCAAACGGTTGTGAACGGACCTGGGGCACATAGGCAATCTTGTCCGCCATCATGCGCTTGTCATAATCGGCCGGCGGCTTTCCATCAATCAACACCTGTCCGTCAACCGGCGGCAGATTTCCTTGAACCGTACGAAACAATGTAGTTTTGCCAACTCCGTTGGGGCCAAGAATACACGAAACTTGTCCCGCAGAAAAAACGGCGTCGATCCCATCCGTTAATGGCCTTCCATGATAACCGCAGCGCAAAGCTTTTAACTCAATACCCATGGCGTCACACTCCTTGTCCCTGTTTCCTTGTCCTATGCAAAAGCACCAAAAAGAAGGGGGCGCCAATTACTGCCGTTAAAATGCCAATGGGAATTTCCAAAGAACTGGCGGCCCGGGCAATGTCATCCACCAACAACAAATAGGTTGCGCCTAACAACATACTGGCAGGAAACAGATACTTGTAATCCGTGCCGACAATCATCCGCGCAATGTGAGGGATTACCAAACCAACCCAGCCGATAATGCCGCCAACCGCAACCACGCAGGAAGTGATCAAAGTGGCGCAAAGCACAATAATCAAACGCAGGCGGCTTGTATTGACGCCCATGGAAGACGCTTCCTCGTCAGAAAACGACAGCAAATTGATACGCCAACGCAACAAATACAAAGGAACCAGACCAATTAGCAACGGCAGCAAAAGAATTGGCAAATAGGATGGTATCACGCTGGCCAAAGATCCCATTAGCCAAAAGGTAATGGCCGGCAATTTGCTATATGGATCAGCAACATATTTGATCAGCGAAATACCGGCCTGAAAAAGAGCGCCCATCACAATACCGGTCAAAACAAGGGAAAGGGTCATATTCCCCTTATCGCCAAGAACGGAGGCAAACAAATAGGTGGCCCCCACCGCCGCAAGGCCAAAACAAAATGCGGTAATCTGCACGCCGCTATTGGTAAAATTGAACATCAAACCAATCGCCGCCCCCAAGCCGGCGCCGGCTGTAGCGCCCAGAATATCCGGGGAGACCATGGGATTGCGAAACGCCCCCTGATACACGCAGCCCGATGCCGACAAGCCACAACCGATGGCACAAGCCGCAATCACCCTGGGAAAGCGAATTCCCCAAAATACCTTGGATTCGCTGGAAGTCAAACCGGAGGCAATACCAAACAGCTTTTCTTTGAATAAGGCAATTACTTCCGGCGGCGTAATGGAAAAGCGGCCCAAGAAAAACGACAAAAATACAGCCCCAAACAGCAATGCCACCATAATCAACATCTTCGTCCTTTGATGCGCCGCCTTCCCCGATGCGCTAAGCTCCTGCAAAAAATCTGCTTCCCGTTTCAATATGGACGCTCCTTCCTTAGTAATGCTCACGTCCAGTACGCAGTTCAACAGAAATCAACTGACCTTTTTTTATGCCGCCGGAAGATTTTCGTACAAAAATATAGCCATCATGCAAAGCAATATTTCGGTCAATCTTTGCATGAGGGAGAGGATGGGCGCATAGTTTTCCCGCCTCATTCGTATAAAGCTTAACCGTAAATTGAAAATCTGTCCGATGATGAACGGGAACATCCTCATCCAGCATAGCCATAACCATGGTAGGCCGCCAAAATTGATGCAAGGAAGCTTTCACCGCCGGCAATACATAAAAATCAAAAGACATCTCTTCTCCGCCTGGCGGTCCAACCAAACCAATTACCGGCTTGCCATTAACTTGCGCAAAACAAGTTCGTTTTGCAGGTCCATGTTCCACAGAAGAAAAAAATAACCTGCCAATTGACGATACGGTATTTTGCAGCAAATCCCGCTGCCCGCGCCCAGAACCGCCACCGATAACCACAATATCACAGTTTGCACATGCTTCCAGCAAAGCGGCGGAAATGTTTGCTTCGCTGTCAGCAACAATCGGATACACCAAAGGCCTTCCTCCCCAAAGCCGTATCTTGGCGGCCATGGAAACGGAATTGGAATCAATTGTTTGCTGCGGCGAACAAGGTTGATCATAAGAAACCAGTTCATTGCCGGTTACAACAATACCCACCAGCGGTTTTCGATAAACTTTAACAGTTCTTACCTGCCCCGACGCCAGTAAGTTCATATGCGAAGGTGTGATTTCCGTATTTTGGGGTACAAGCACCTCGCCCAAAGCAATTTTATCTCCAGGATGTGTAACATTTTGCCCCTGTTTTATATCTGGCTGGCGAATGGCAATTACATGACCTGCTTCGTCTAAATCGCATTGTTCAATCATAACCATCGTATCAAAACGATCGTCCCCGATAGGAATCCCCGTATTGGTAAAGCGGTAATCCCGCTCAGGCAACCAAGCGGAAACGTCGCCGCCACAGGCCGCATACTGCGCATAAGAAAAGGAAATTCCGTCCCACATACTGCAAGCAACCGACGGCATGTTGACGCAGGAAGTAATATCGCATGCCGCTACCCGCCCACAACTATCCAGGAGGCCGATTTCTTCGGCCTCCATTTTTGGCGCCATAGATTCAATTAACGCTATAGCCTCTTGACGAGGCATATTTATTCTAATTTTTTCGTTCATGGCTATGCAGGATCCAGATGAGCAAGAATCATTTCCGCCTGCTCGTCCGTTAAATCATAATGGAAGAATTGAGAATAAAAACTTACCAATTCAGCTTTCAGATCAAAATCGGCAAATTCTTCCGGATACAACGTACTGGCAACCAAAATCATCATCAGCGGACGCTGAACGCCGCTATCCCAGAAGAAAACGCCGGTAGGA
This sequence comes from uncultured Peptococcaceae bacterium, assembly GCA_949289995.1. Taxonomy (GTDB): domain Bacteria; phylum Bacillota; class Dehalobacteriia; order UBA4068; family UBA4068; genus JAILCQ01. The sequence goes on along the minus strand of CASEQE010000037.1, from coordinate 3,503 downwards.
ACAACGATAATATTGTCATTGACAACCGCTGTCATCTCGGAATAAACGTCATCCGCTAACATTTCAGCAATAACCTCTTCCGCAGTAGCATTACCGGAAGAACCGGCATGATCCACAAAAATATAGTCAGGGTTCCATTCAATCAACTGCTCGGCGGAAATTTCAATACTGCTGCTGCTCTCCAACTCACTGGTAACCGGCGTACCGCCGCAAAGGGTAATAAGATCCGCAATCGATGTATTTGCTTTCAGTATTTCCTGATTGGCAAAATACACGGTAGGACGGTCTGCTTCCTCAATGGTATCCACAACGGCGGTAATGCGATCCACTATGTCATAGAAGTACTCTTTATATTCCTCATAAATGGCAGGAGCGTCGCCGCCAATGGCTTCGGCATACACGCGCACCTGATCCACAATATCGTCATAATTGCCGGCAGAAGCCGAAGGCACAACATAAAGGCCAGCCTCATTCATCGAAGCCGTGCTGGTGGGATTGGGGAAATTAAACACAATATCCGGCTCATAAGCAACCAAATCTTCAATATTGGGCGTGCTATGGGCGTTTTCAATTCCAGGAACATCATTTACATACTGATAGATAATATTGGACCAGGGCCAGCTATAAATATGATAGTCGCCATCAAAAACAATTTTGTCTTCCGCTCCAAGCAATACCACCTTCTCATAAGAAGGACCAAACAAGCAGCCAATCCTCTCGACCGTGGCGGGAACGGTAATCTCCGAACCATCCGTATTGATGATTGTTTTCACTTCCGGGGTATCCGCATTCACCGAAGTTCCTTGTTCTTGCGTGTCCGGCGTAGTTTCTGTATTGCTACAAGCAGCAAAACATAACACCAGGCAAAGCATTAGAATCATCAGAATGCTACAAATATTTCTTTTCATTCTTTTCTCTCCTTTTTTATTTTATCATCTGCTTTTGCAGTATGATTGCAAATATAATTGCCTATTTCACCCAGCACTGCCCTTTAACAATCCGGCTGCATAATAAGAAAAAAAAATGCCAGCGCATTGGCCGATCATAAAAGCCGCAACCTTTCCAAACATTTCCCCAGTTGTGCCCTATGAACCAAAACGCTACCTATATAGCATATATAGCATACGCCTTCCCGATTGTTTATTGTCTTATACCTATTTCCAGAATTATTCTTATGGAAGTATATCATATTTATTCTTTCTAGTCAATAATCTCTAAAAAATCTATTCTATATAATACATAAATATAGAACCCTAAATCTACCCCTCTTAGGACCATCACAATATCTCAGGCTTTTTTCTATCCCGGCAAATATTCTTAATCCGCAAACACACATGATGGCAAAACCATTCGTTGCCATAAATAAAAACAGAGCCGGACTTCGCAAATGAATCTGCGTGTTGTCGGCTCTGCCTCCTCATATCCAATCCTATATCGGCAAACCCTATTTTTTTCGATTTGCAACCGCTTGCCCGCAAATGGAAAAAATAAAAACGCCGGAAACAACATAGCTAACCGCATTCATACTAGTAGTTCCAAATAATAATAGTGGCATAAAAGAAAATATTAAGGCAATGATACTGCATATAAAAGCTATCTTTCTACATATCTGGGATTGATCAAAATGAAACCATGTGATTATGCCAAAACATATCGCAGCAATTGTTAAAACACCTGTAAGCATTGGCGTAATATGTGCATATCCCAATGGAAGTAAACTGAAATATGAGCATATCTCCACAACATATTCATTTGGTCCTGCAGCAAAAACCATGACCACGCCAATCGGCAATAACTCTAACACCAACGCCATTCCCTGCATGACGATTGCAAACAAATAGTACGCTTTATCGGATTGTTTCCCTGCATATCCCTTCTTCCTGATATAAACATAGAAGAAGGCGATGATGAGAATGGCTATACCCAATATCCAAACATAGCTTTTGCTTGCCAAAAATAGCGGCGAAACTATCAAAACCATTCCAATAATGAAAAGAATTATGCCAATCGTGTCCGCCAGCATGCGCCCTGCATAATTTAACGATTCTAAAATAATTTTATCCGTTTGTTCTTTTATTTTAACATCTTCAAACCTTTTCCCAGCCAGCAATTCTCCCACAGAAACATCCAAGATATCGCTAAGGGGCTTTAACAACGATGTATCCGGAAAGCCTTTTCCGGTCTCCCATCGAGAAATCGCCTTATTTGTTACCATCAGCTTATCAGCCAAATCCTTTTGCGTATATCCTTTATCCCTTCTCCTTTCTGCAATAAAGCGACCAGTCGCATTTGCGTCCATCCGAACACCTCCTTCCGGTTATATCCTAGCAGAACATCTCCGGGAATACAATCTATGCAACATAGAATCGGAATAAATTGCTCCCATAGCATAATACACAAGTATAAACAAGACAACATGGCAAAAGGCCATGCTGTCCCGTGTAAAACATTCCGTAATTTACTCACCAAAAAATTCTATCCGTCAACTTCTTTTCCGAAAGCACATCGCTTCAATAATAGGAATCCATAGCTGCTAATAAAATAAATCCATAAATTCCACTTCGCCTGTTTCAATATCGTATATCGCGCCAGTTACTTTCACATCATCTGCTGCAACCAATTCCTGAATTATATCGCTTTCCATAATCCTGCCTATGCTGTTTGCCACATTTAAGCGCTCTGCCTCTCTGGCATCGCTTCCCTCGGCAAAGCAGCGGGCAATCTCATCCGTAATAGCTTTTATCGCCCCATGAGCACCGCCAGTCAAGGCTGCATCCACTGCTCCACATTGGGTATGCCCCAATACAAGAACCAACTTGCAACCTAAATGTTCAACTCCATACTCAACACTACCAAGCTCATATGCGCCTATCACATTACCCGCCGTACGAATAACAAAAAGATCGCCAATGCCTGCACCAAAAATATGTTCCGGTGGCACGCGGGAATCTGAACATGCAATCACCACCGCCAAAGGACTCTGACCGTTTGCAGCAGTGTCTTGCCTTCTCTCATCCGAAATATCACCGCTGTTTTTTTTGCCAGATACATAAACAGCATTTTGCTGTTCCAGGTAATCCAATACTTGCTGCGCTGTTTTTTCTTCCGCCGCCTGCATACCATGATCGCAGCCAAACAGAATTAAACAAAGAAAAAACAACATCACTACAGTCACTTTTTTCATAACAACCCTCCAGTAATTTTGCAAAACCTCTAAAACAAATAAATTCTAACCAAAAAAAACGAAGCCACAAGACTGTTTCAATCTTGCCGCTTCGTTGGCTCCCCGAGCTGGATTCGAACCAGCAACACCGCGGTTAACAGCCGCGTACTCTACCGTTGAGCTATCGAGGATTAAAAAATCCCGGCAGCGATCTACTCTTCCAGGGACCGGCGTCCCAAGTACCATCGACGTGGGAGAGCTTAACTACTGTGTTCGGGATGGGAACAGGTGTGGCCTCTCCGCTATAACCACCGGGAAACTTTATATCAATTTGTATGCG
>CASEQE010000036.1 GCA_949289995.1 uncultured Peptococcaceae bacterium | reverse complement strand
CGCCGCAAATTGGGGGGGCTATAACGGGGGGGGGGGCCCAAACCCCAAACCCCCAGAAGGGGGGGCCAAATGCCCTTTTTGTTTGGAAAAACGCCAACACCGCCCTTGGGGCGGCCGCCGATTTTGGGGGGGCTGCCGCTTCGCCGGCACGAAACACCGGCATATAGGAACCTTCCACGGGACGGGGCTTAACCGATACCGCAACCGCGGAAACGTCGGCCGTTCCTAGAGCGGCTTTTAACTCTTCCATCATCGGCGGCAAATTTTTAATATGCTGGAACAGCGCATCGCTTTGACGCAAGCCGCAACTATGGTTCTCCACCGCCAAAAGCCGCCTCAAATCAACGCTGAGGCGGCTTTGTTGCATCAAGGCTATCGAGGTAGTATAGCAACTGGTATCAATACCTACGATCATCATTCTGGTTCGCTTTCTCCAGTGGGCGTAAATTCATGGGCGTAGACGCTGTCCAAAATACCGTTAATAAACGAAGCGCTATCTGCGGCGGAAAACTTTTTCGCCAATTCAATCGCCTCATTGATCACAATCGTCGCCGGCGTATCAATGGGATGTAACATCTCTCCCACCGCCAATCGTAATATACAACGATCCACGCCGGCAAAACGAGACACTTGCCAGCCGCGGGCATACTTTGCCAATATGGCATCCACATGTTCTTTATCTTGCGCGGCATTTTCCACCAAACGTTGGGCAAAAACCTGATTTTCCGGGGTCAGCCCCAAAGCCTCAAACCAGCCTAACGCCTGTTCGCAGTCGCCGCCGCCCACCTCCATATGAAACGCCGCTATTAACGCGGCCTCCCGCGCCCGCCGTCTAGGGGCGGAAGATAAATCTTTAAAATCTTCCAGATTCATCTCCCGAAACTTTTCTTCCGGCGTCTGTTCAAGTTTTTCCTCTTGCTCCATGCGTCCTCCCCAATTTAGCGGCGATTGCTATCGTTTAAAAATACGGCTCATAGATTCGCCGATATTCCACTTTTCATCAAGCTTTTTGCCTACATATATGCCGACGGCGATGCACAAACAAATAAACAAGGCTTTCCAAAATCCGTAAGCAATTACGCATAACGCGAAAATCAAGCCGATGCATGCGCAAATAATCGTCCATTTATGCTCGCGCAAAAAGGTTAGAATCGCTTTGTCATCCATCCGCCAACCTCCTATTTGTCCACGATATTATCCACAACCACTTTCAGCTCCGCCGGCATAACGCCTAACATCGCCAGCATTTGCTCCTCTACCGTGGCTTTAGCGGCGGAGGCGGTGGCCGGCACGACAACGCCTTGCGGAATGGTCAAAAACAAATGCACGCCCAATCCGCCGTCTACGACTTTCAACCGGCAAGACACGCCGCAAATTCCAGGGACGTCGGTAGCGGCACGTTTGATCACATTTTCTACGGCGGTCAAACTTACGTTAATCACCGTACCCTCGGAGCTTTCCACTTGCACCATTTGCTGCGGGGCTTTCCGGTAGAAAACGCCAAACCAGGCTAAAACGCCTAAAACCAAAGCGACCAGGGCGACGCCCAAAACCAGCCACATGCTATCGCCGGAAAGAAAAATCTGGGCGGTGGCGGTAAAAAAGGATTCGGCGATTTGTCCGTTCATTACAAATACCACGATAGCCGCCGAAAGACTCAACAGAACCGCTCCCCAGAGCGCCAATAGAATCCGCCGAAAGACATTCATGATCAAACAAACCTCCTTGCTTTAGCAAGTCCAGCCGGCGCTTATTCCGCCGGCGTTTCTTGCTCTTTCACCGGGAAGGCAACGCCTTGAATATGAATATTAATGGTGCGGCAAGCAAGGCCCGTCATGCTTTCCACAGCGTTTTTCACCTTTTCCTGCACGTCGCTAGCCACTTTGGTAATCGCATAGCCGTATTCCACCACACAGAAAATATCAATATCCGTTTCCGTGTCGCCCACTTCCACTTTAATACCTTTCGTCAAATTTTTCCGGCCTAACATCTCGGCTATACCGCCGGTGATGCCGCCGCTCATTCCCGCTACGCCGGGCACATCGCTAGCCGCCAGGCCGGCAATGGTAGCCACCACATCGTTAGCGATTTTGATCGAACCGCTGGTGCCGCCTTCTAAGGTTTTTTCTACTACTTTTTCATCGATTTCCGTCATTTGATAAACCCCCTTTGTTTTTTATGTTGGACAGGCGATCGCAATTAAACGGATGCTGAAACATTATTATGTTATATTATATCAAACTTTTTATTGGTTTACAATAATTACATTTTCATAACCTATACCGCAAATTCCATCTACAATTTCGGCGATTTGCATGGCGTTAACGGCGTCCATTTCTCCATCTATGATTACGGTTGCCTGTTTCTCACCAATAATGACCACATTTTCGCCAAAATTTTTGGCTTCAATAACGGTTTCTGCTTTAATTTCCTGATTATAGGTCTCAATCAACGCCAGTTTGCTTTGTTCCGCCGCCGCCTTAACTTCTGGGTCGGTTTGTTCGTCGGCTGCCGTTTCCGTCAATTGCGCCAATTCCTCGGCTTTGGTTTGTTCCCGTTCCAAACGATAAGCTGCGAACAAAGATTCGCCGGTTGGCTCCAAATCCTTTTCTGCATCCTGCATTTCCAGCGAGCTGATATTTTGTTCATTTTCCGCCCCTTTCGTCACAATCGTCTCCTCTGCGGCGATCGATTGGGATTCCGTTTGCTCGAAAGCGGAAGACATATTTACCGTAGGCATTTCTCCACCGATACTTCCAACCAAACTGCCGTCGGCCTGATCCCATAGATACATACCCAAACAAAAGCAAACGAACAACACCAGGACGATTTGGGGCATATGCCAATTTCGTTTCCAGCCGGATCCTTGTTTCCAAGCGATTTTCTTCATAGATTGTTCTCCTTTCTTCTTTGTTCCAATCTTTGTCTGTTAGAAGCCTTTACTCACCGCCGGCGCTTCCTTCCACAATCGCGATACGATTGGCCGGCAAGGCCAATAAACTGCTAACCGCTTCAAACAATCGTTCTTTCACCAAGGGATCGCCGGCGCCTTCCGCCACTATGATCACCCCTTGAAAGGAAGGATTATCTTCTTTCAGCAATACGGGACCGTCATCGCCCTGAGCCAAGGAGGTTTTGGAACTGCTTTCCCCTTCTCCCTGTCGTTCTTCCCGATCATAGGCATATACTTTTTGCGGACCTCCTTCATAGGTAATAATCGCTTCCACCTTGCCCGCACCCTTCACCTGTTGCAACAAGGCGACCAATTCGGCGGTAAAATCCGTATCTTTCACCGCTGCGATGGAATCGACGTTTTGTTCTTCCGATAATGGCGCTGGCTCGCTAACAGATAAAGAACGTTCGCCTCCGGCAAACAACATTAAAGCCGCGCCTAAAATCAAAATCGCCAATAATTTGGTTAAAAGTTTTCTTTCTTTGACGCTTAACGCCGACCACTTTTCTTTCAACCACTCGCCTTTGCCTTGCGTTTTTTGGAGATCTTGTTCCGCATATGGCTTGTCTTTATCTTCCGTCATAGGTAGTCGCCTCCGATATCATAATATTTTGTTTATCCACGGCAAAAAAGCCGGATAACGAAGTTAATAGTTTGTCTTGTTGCAAATCCGCCCCATCCTTGAGCACGACGTTTAAACGTAAACTAGTAAGCGCGCCGCTTTGCAAATCAATTTCCGGCCAAGCCTGAGCCTGCTCTACACTTTCATTCAAACAAGCCACCGCCTCAATTTGCCTAGATAATTGATTCACGTATCGATCATAAGCCTCTCCTTGTAAAAAGACCGCTAATTCCTCCCCTTGCTGCAAGAAGCTAGCGGAAACCGCCGTTTCCACCTCTTGAGGCCAAGGGATATCCGGATTACTTCGCCAAGTTTGCCATACGGAGCTTAACGGCTCCATGATCAATGTAATCAACAACAATCCTAGAGCCAGACGGCTAAACTTGGCCAATTCCCCTGCCGGCAATAACAGATCCAAGCAGGCGCTTAACAGGAGCAAAGCGGCCACGCCCCTGACGATTTCCGCAACCGTGGTCATAAGCTTCTCCTTTCAGCGCATCATCATCGTTACATTCCCCAAAGCTACCAGCAAGACAATCAAAAAATAAGCAAATAAACCGCATATCGCCAAAACGGCAAACACTAAGGTTAAGTATTTGCCGACACAGGTAAGAGAATCGGCCAAAATCGGATCACCTAAAGGTTGGGCGATGGCGCCCGCCAATTTAAACAATAAGGATTCTAGCAAAATCCGCAAAGCGGGTAAGGCGCAAATAACGATTAAAACGCCGGCGCCAATTACACCCAACCAATTTTTTAACAATCCTAGTCCAGCTAAAACGCTATCAAACGCATCGGCTAGCGTACCGCCTACCACAGGAATAAAAATACCGGCGGCGGTTTTGGCCGCTTTTACCGATAAACCGCCGACGGAAGCCGCCGCAAAGCCGGAAATGCTTAAAAAAGCGCAAAACAACGTCGTGGTTAGAGTAAGTAAAGACATGGCTACGTCTTTCAACAATCCCGCCAACTTATCCACGGAAATACTAGGACTCAAACGGCTCAGCAAGCTTAATATGGCGGAAAAGAAAATCAAAGGATAAATCACGTTTTTGATCAAAACCACGCTTACGCTTAAAGCGGTAGCCAACAAAGGATTTACCGCCGCTACGGCAACGCCGCCGCCCATAGCCGCTAGCAGAGGCAACAACACCGGCATAATCACATATACGAAATCGCTAATCACATCCACCGTGGCGCCAGCCTGCGCCAAAGCATTGCTAAACATCACCATTGCCGGGGCCAATACCAATAAATAAGCGACAAAGGAACCAATTTTGCTAACATCGCCGCCTAAGCTATTTTTTAATGCAGCTAATAAGGCGCATAATAGGGATAAAGCGATAATTTGCCAGATGGTATGAGCTTGAGACAACAATTCCCCCCAAAACAACTGGGACAATGCAGAAAACAATCGAGAAAACCCGCTGGAAAAATCACCGTTTTTCATTTCCTGCCACATATCGCTGAAACGGAAACCTGTATCTTCCGTAGCATATTGTCGATCCAAATTTGCTAAAAAATCCGCCAAATCCCCGCTATCCACCATATCCCAAATTTGTTGATCCAACGCCTCCTGGGACATAGTTACTTCCGTCTCGCCGCCGCTCTCTTGTCCCATGGCCAACGGTGAAGCGCATAGGCCGCATACGATCCATAAAGCGATTGCCAACAAGCCGCCAAGCAATCGCCTGCTGATCCGCTGCCAGATACGGCTCTTGCCATAAGCGGCATGTTGTATTGCCGCTTTCCCCATCATATCGTATCGCCTCCTTTTTTAGGATAGCACGTCCATGACCGATTTCACCACCGCAGCGATAATAGGCAAAGCCAATAGGAGGATGGCGACTTTCGCCACCAATTCGATTTTCATGGCCAGGGCGCTTTGTCCAGCATCGCGGCACAATTGGCCGGCAAATTCACCAATATAGGCGACGCCGATAATTTTCAGCATAAGAGATAAATAATAACTATCTATCCCCGATAGAAGCGCAATATTGCTAAAGCCGTCCAATAGATTCGCAAAATAGGGCAAAAGCTTTAAAAACATCACGCCGCCAGCCACCAAAGCCACCAATATGCCTAAAGCGGCTAGCTTGCTGTCTTTGAGAAAAACCGTAATCAGCGAAGACGCTACCGCCACCGCCGCCAACGCCAGCAAATAGCTCCCTTCCATGGCCTCACCCCGCTAATACAGATTAAAAACCGATTGCACGCCGGAAAACAATTGTTGAATTACCGGCAAAACCCTCAGCAAGCCTAGAGCCAACCCTACCACCAAAGTCAAATACGCATACTCGTCCCGTCCGGCTTGCTTCAGAAACGTATGCAGTATCGTTACGGCTATCGCCAATGCTAATAAAAAAAATATAATCGATATTTCTTCCATACATACCGCCCCTTTTTCCCATCTATCTCTCTTTGCAAGCGCCGGTTACAGCAACAACAACACCATAACCAACCCGCACCCCCAGCTTAAACAGCGCCATACCCGGCAAAAATTCCCAGCATAATGCAGGGCTTCTTTTTCCTGGCCAGCCAACGCCAAACGGGTCAATTCGAGGATTTGCAATTGTTCTTCCCGACCGGTTAACCCCAATTGAGGCCCCAAAGCGCGTAGAATTTGTATATCCTTGTCCCGCAAGCCGCTTTGCCAATCGGACAAGCAATCTTGCCAGATATCCCCGGCAGTGCGCCCTTGCCCTTCGTTTAAAGCGCCGGCGGCGGCCAAGAACAGCGGGGCGGCGCTTCCCGCCGCTGGGGCCGCTCCCGACATAGCACGGGACAAGGGCAAATCCGCATAACCAATTTGACTAGCCAAACTAAGCAAGCCTTGTTGCAAATCAAACAGCATACGGCAACGGTTCTGTAAACGGGCGGCTGCCAGTTTGCCTATGCCAATCGTCGCCGCCATAATCAGCAAACCGCCCACCAATTTAAGCACAGACATTCCGGGGGCAGTCCACCGGCCTCATCTCCTCGTCCACCACCGTTTCCACAGTGCCCGGCCCTAAACGGCGGGAAAGAAACACGATACGCGTAAAAGCTTTATCGGCCAACAATTGCCGCAAGGCGGGGCGGCGTGCCAAATCCTCTCCCGGAGCCCCATGGGCAGTAGCGATCACCTTCACCCCGGCATGCGCCGCTTCGGCAATGGCGGCGACATCTTCTGCTCTACCAATTTCGTCGCATAACAAAACTTGCGGCCCCATGGAACGCAATAACATCATCAATCCTTCCGCTTTTGGGCAACCGTCCAGCACGTAACTACGGGGTCCCACCGGCAATTGAGCGATCCCCAAACGTAAGGCCGCCAATTCCGAACGCTCGTCGGCAATACCGCAACAAAGCGGTTGTCCCAAAGCCCCTGAACTAAGCAAACAAGCCAAATCCCGTAGCATAGTGGTTTTTCCTGCGCGCGGCGGCGCAACCAACAAAGTTTGGCACAATTCCCCTCGGCGATCCACAAGCAACGGCAACAAAGGACGGGCCAAACCGGGTATGTGTCGGGCCAGACGAATATTGACGGCGGATAAATCCTTTAGGGTCCGTACTTGTCCTTTTTCCAATACCGCCCGACCGGTTACGCCGGCCCGGTGGCCGCCGGGCAAGGTTACATACCCCCGACGCAATTCTTCAGCCAAAGCATAATACGAAGAATCGGTAATCAACAGCACGGTTTTACGAAAATCCTCGCCGCTAAAACAAAAATTCATCGGCAAATCCTGACTAAGCCGTCCCATACCGCTCAACCATCCCTCTTGATGATGGAAACGAAGCAACACCGGATGTTCGGGACGTAGCCGAATTTCCTCCGTTTCCGCCAAAAGCGCGGGAGGTAAATCGCTTATATATTGACGCCAGGCGCCGGGCAGATACGGCATAATCTGTTTATATGTCTCGTCCATATAACCACCTCTTCCGTTATTCCACTTGTCCAGCCATGTATCACAGTATATGGAATCAACTTTCCACATAGAACCAAATCGCAAAGATAAATAGTAAAACATAAACGGACAAGGAAAACGAAAAAAGGAACAGAATTCTTTCTTGCAATGGCATGGGCGGGAGGCAAAAAACATATGCAAACGCAGGATAAAGCAAGTCAAAAAGTCAAAATCGTCACGCTGGCTGCATCAGCCACCTTAACCAGCCAAAGCATTGCTTCGCCGATTCTGGCGGACGTAGCTTTGGCATATCCAGGCAGCAATCCAAACCTAATTCAAATGGTTCTTACTTTTATCGCGTTATTTTGCACGATCGGCGGCGGCGTCACCGGCTGGTTGCACAATAAATTTTCCGCCAGAAACCTGCTGCTTTTCGCTTTAAGCGCCATGATCGGCGCCGGTTTGCTTTCTTTCGCTATAGGCAAAATATCGCTGGTGCTGCTATTAGTCGCCGCCTGCTGCTTTGGTTTTGGCCTGGGTCTGATCAATAGCATATGCCCCATTTACATTAGCGCCTATTTTAATGGAGCCACACGCAGCCGGCTGATGGGATTGCAATGCGCCATGGTAAACGGCGGCGGTCTATTCATCGTTTTTTTCTCCGGTCTATTGGCCGGCTGGCAATGGAATTATGCCTACTTAATCGTCCTCACCTTTATTCCGTTGCTCATCTTCAGCGGCAAAAACTTGCCTAAAGAAAGCAAAACCCCACCTCTGCCCGTTGCCCCTCAGCAAAGGGGCAAAGGCAAAATTAATTTCTTACTTTTTTATCCCCCCTTGGCTTTAACGCTGATTGGGGCGGCCATGCATGTATACGACACCAATATTTCCTTATATTTATTTGACTTTCATTTAGGCAACGCCGCCACAGCCGGCTTACTCAATTGTTTATATATGGTTTCCGGTTTGCTGATCGGTATTTTTTATGGCCGCATCTACTCTCGTTTGGGCAATCAAATGATGCCTTTGGCTACGGCCACCGGCGCATTGGCCTTTTTTGCCGCCGCCAGATGGCCCAGTTTAACGGCGGCCGCTTTTGCTAGTCTGGCGGCGGGCTTTTGCCAATCCGCTTCCAATCCCACGGCTTTTTTCCTGGCGTCGGTTTCCTGCCCTGCCGCGCATCGCAACATGTCCCTATCTTTGACGGCGGCGGCGAGCGGCATCGGCATGTTTCTCTCTCCGTTAATCGCCAATCCCCTGGCCAACCTTTTGGGCGGCGGTCAGCAACAACGTTTTTATGCCGGCATGGCGTTAATGCTTTTTCTAACCGTTTCGCTGTGGCTTGCCAATCGCAAGGCTGCCCCGTATTTTCGGCGCTATGCCGCGGCGCAAAGTGAAACCTTGGCCGAAGCAGCCAACCCAGACATATAAAAAAACCCGCGTCTCGTTTAAAGACACGGGTTTTCTTCTATGAAAGACATTCGTTTTACAGCAAAATAAAAAACTATTGGCGAATATAATCGCCGTTTTCCAGTAGATAAAGATGGTAGCCTGGTTCCGCTCCCTGCAATGCTTCATCCAATTGTCTACGCTCCGCCTCTTTGACTTTGATAGCGAAACCGCAGCCGCTAGTGATTTGCCGCGGCGTAGGCATCAATTGCGCCTGGAAAATGCCCTGCAATCTTTTTTCCATAGCGATGGCCTGATGCGTGGAATCAAACGTTAGAACAAAACAGCCTGTACTCATAGGCGCTCCTTATATAAAAATACAATTGGCAGCATTATTCATTTTTTCCACAAACATATACATATTGCCTACTTTGCCAATGGCCAGGCGTTCGCTCAAATCATAGAAATTTAAGCATGCGCCGCAGGCGAAAATTTCCACGCCTTGTTCTTCCAAGGTAGCCAATGTATCTAAAACCGCACTGTCCTGACAGGCCAAAAACACGCCGGAATTGACGAAAATCAAGGATTGGGGTTTGGGATTTACTTCGGTCAAGGAATAAAGATAGCTTTTCATCAAATTTTCGCCCAGAACATCGCTACCTTTACCAAATTTATCGCTGCTGACTACCACCACCGGGCGTCCGCTAACGCCGCCGCCGTCATGTCCCGCAGTTTTTTGCAAATGGACAACATAAATATCGTTTTCTTCTTCCGAAGAAAAACCTAACCCTTTATCCTCGGCAAAAGAGCGCAAATTATTAAAAGCCACCGCATTGTCTACCCGTACGGTCAATATACCTTCCGTGAAGCTATCCAATATTTTTTTCGTCTCAATAATCGGTTTGGGACATTGCCAACCTATTGCGTTTAGTTCTTTTTGTTCCATATTGATACCCTACCTTACCTATAAATTTATATATGGTTCACCGCCGTTACACGCCGGCTCCGTTTTTCTCATTATACTCATTAAAATATAAAATGACAATCCTTTTTTCGTGAATATAATGTTTTTCCGTCACAAGAAGTCAAATTTAAGGCGCAAAAAGGGATCAACGAGTGATCTGGCTGGACAACATACACACGACAGCGGCGCAAGCGTTGCAAATCCAAACTTAAGCCATCTTGAAAGGCCATAGCGGAAAGGGTAAAGCCATTTTGCACACGTTTATCCAGCCAGGTTGGGAAAGAGCGGTTCCAGGCGCTATCCCGGTAGCCGCTTTGCCAATTGGCGGCCAAATGGCGGCGGGAACGGCTAATATCGCCGCAGCAACCGCCGCCAGCTAAAGCGATTACGCTTTGTCCGTCGTAAATAAAGCTGCCTTGAAAGGCGCATAGCGGGTGAGCGGTGGCCAAGGGGGCAAAATATTCCCATCGTAACAATCCCCGGCTTTGCGCCGTCAATTGACTTAAACAGGCATCCAGCGTCGGCCCGGCGGATAGGCCGGGATGTCGTCCGCTATAACATACTGGCTGCAAATGCAACCCGCGGATATGAGGTAAATTCTCCAACATAAAATGAAAGCATGGGCCAATTTGATCCATATTTACGCCGTTAACGGCGGTAAATGCCAATACCGCCGGCAGTTTTGCCTGGCGGCAAGCGGCGAGAGCCGCCATTTTTATATCCAACAGTTTTTCCCCGCGCAAGATCTGATATACGTCATCCTTCAAACCGTCAAATTGTAGAAAAACCACCGACAAACCCGCCGCCGCCAATTCTTCCGCATAATGGGGTTCCCGAGCCAAACGTTTGCCATTGCTATTTAATTGCACATAGGGAAAGCCTTTCGCACGAGCCAAAGCGATAATTTGCGGCAAATCTTGGCGTAACGTCGGCTCTCCGCCCGAAAGCTGAAGATTATACGGCTGTCTTCCTTCACTGCGTTGCAGCAAAAAATCTAACGTTGAATCAATTTGCTTCATATCCGGCACCGCAATATTCCCCTCGCCGGAAGCTGCATAACAGTATGGGCAACATTGATCACAATCGCCGGTTAATTCTAACAAAACACAGCAAGCATCCTGTTGATGTTCCTGGCAAATACCGCAGTCAAACGGACATCCCCACAAGGAAGGGCGTTCCCAGGAACCAGATTGTGCTTGTCCCCCCTGTTGCAACCATGCCGAATATGTAGCCTCGTCCAACCAAATCAAACGGCTAAAGGCGCCATGATCGGGACAAATTTTTTCCAAAAAGATTTGATGATCTCGGGAAACGATTTGCGCCGGTAAACGAGTCAAACATACCGGACACAGACTATCCGTGTACTCCAGTACTCTTTCCCCCATTTATTTTTCCTCCAAAGCCATTTCCACCTCCACCACTTTACCTAAAGCGGTTTCTTCATCCAAATATGGCTGCCCGCAACGAGGGCAACGTAGCAAAATCGTTGAAAAAGTGCTATCCATATAAGATACATGGCTTTTTTCGGCAACCAAAGGCATTTGACAACGGCAACAAATCAAACCGTCGGCGTTTTCCACCAACGCTTCCATGTCTTTTTTTTCTTCCATTCTCTTCTCCCTGATATGGTCCAAAACGCACTGGCAACTTTTAGATTGCAGAAAGCAACTGCGGCGACGTTTCCCACGGCGAAAAACGTTTCATAGCGGGCGATTGCGCCGACATTATACCATATTTCTTTCCCAGCGGCAAATCGCCTTTGGAGTTGCAAAAAGGTTTATGGCGTGCTATATTTTTAGCGTAAGCTGCGCATCGTCGCCGGCAAAGGAGAGCTTCCATGCACATTATCATCTGTACAGATCAACGGCAGGGCTTATCGTTTAATCAAAGAAGACAAAGCCGCGATAAAAAACTTATTGCCGACGTCGTCCAAACCCTAAGCGGCAAACCTCTATGGTTAGAAGCTTATTCGGCGTCTTTGTTTGACGCTTACCACATTGCGCTCCATATACATCCACAATTTCTAAACCAAGCGCCCGCCGGCGCATATTGCTTTGTGGAAAGGCAAAACGTTTTGCCGTTTGCCGCAAACATTGAAGGTTTTATCATCTATCGCTGGAATCGCTTATATCCCGCGGATCTATTTTTCGATTTTCCTTTGCGGCAACAAGGATTCTCGTTGGTAAGGACGGAACAATTCCGTGGCTTTTCCCATCCGCAAATCAATAAAGAAATTTATATCCGGCAGAATAGCGACATATAGGAGGATAACCATGCATAACCCGCGGCTTGTAACCGGCAAAAAAACATTCGTCGTTTTCTCGTTTCTTCTCTTACTCATTTCCTTATGTCTGAGCGGTTGCACATACGCCGCCCCAACGCCGTCCATCAGCCTGGATGAAGTCCCCGCTTATAGCGGTTCTCCCTTTGTGGAAATCAATGGCAATCAACCCGGCTTTACCCAGGCGGATTTAACCACCCAGGCTTTTGAAACATATAGCGATCTAGACCTACTGGGCCGTTGCGGCGTTGCCATGGCCAATCTGGGGCTGGAGATTATGCCACAGGAAGAAAGAAGCGGTATCGGCCAAATTAAGCCCTCTGGCTGGCATACGATCAAATATGATATCGTGGACGGAAAATATTTGTACAACCGCTGCCATTTGATCGGTTATCAACTAAGCGGCGAAAATGCCAATGAAAAAAACCTCATCACCGGCACCCGGTATTTTAACGTCCAGGGCATGTTGCCTTTTGAAAACATGGTGGCCGACTATATTACCGAAACCGGCAATCATGTGCTGTATCGGGTAACGCCGGTGTTTTATGACGCAAACTTACTTGCTTCCGGGGTGCAAATCGAAGCGCTTTCTGTGGAAGATCAAGGAGACGGCGTTTGCTTCAATGTGTTCGTATATAATGTGCAGCCAGGTATCTCCATCGATTATGCCGATGGAGCAAGCTGGTTGGCCACGGACGCTACGCCGGATAATCAGAACGGCGACGTCCAAGAAGGCGGAGGGAACCAGAACGGCGGCAGTCAAGAAACGCAAACAGCAGAAGAAATTCGCGGCAATTCTCAATCCAAGATTTATCACTGTCCTGGCCAGGCCTTTTATGAACGCATGGCAGATTCGGACAATTTGGTGGTTTTCCACAGCGAAGAGGAAGCCATTGCCGCCGGTTATCGCAAGTCGCAGCGATAAAACCAGCCTACTACTAGCGGCGGAAGCATAACGCAGACAACGCGAACAGCGAAAGGATTTTGCCAAAAACACGACTATGGCCATATAAAATATGCTACGGCGGCGATTTTTCTGGATGTTTTTTAGTTTTTTGCCCCATAAACATAGATCATGGCATCAACATAGATATCAATACCGGACAAAGCAAAAGAATCATCTTTTGTCTTTATCCATAAGCAAGAAGGTGATACGTTTGTTAACCGAAGAAATCATTGCCCATGCGGCTGCACAAGCGGAAGATTTATGGGTGACCGATTTGGTTTTGGGAGTAGGCTATACGGCGGTTCGTTTTTCTCCGGAACATTGCGGCGTATGCTATACGTTCCGGGAAGAATTGGGTTTTTCCTGCGGCGTATTAGATCATGCCGGAACCTATCAAGGCCGCCCGGCCATCCAATTATTAGATTGGGCCGCTTCCAACAATTTGGCACAGGCCAGCGTCGGCTGGGCGGCAATAAACGCTTTGCTCAATCGCGGCTATCCGGAAGGGGAAAACATTGGCGATGCGGTTTCCTGCAATAGCCAAGACAAAGTGGGTATGATTGGTTTTTTCTGCCCCTTGGCCGCAAAATTTAGCCGCCTGGCCAAAGAATTTTATATTTTTGAAAAGCGCCCCGCGCCCGGCGCCAATGTACATAACGCTGCAGAAATGGATGAACTGCTGCCTCAATGCGATATCGTGGTACTTAGCGCCACCTCTCTGGTAAATCATACCGCCGAATCTATCTTGGCTTTATGCAGCAACGCTAGAGAAATCATTATGGTAGGCGCCTCCACGCCTATGGCCGGTCCGATCCTACGCCGCTACGGCGTAACGATGTTAGCGGGTACGGAAATT
Organism: uncultured Peptococcaceae bacterium; assembly: GCA_949289995.1. Classification (GTDB taxonomy): domain Bacteria; phylum Bacillota; class Dehalobacteriia; order UBA4068; family UBA4068; genus JAILCQ01. Next base: position 2,390 of record CASEQE010000036.1, on the reverse strand, counting down.
TGCAACGGCGATCTGGCTTTGCGTATTGTGGCCCAAGGCGGCGGCGGTATGGACCTAGGACGGGCAGGCCGAAAAACGCTGTTACGGCTAAACGATGGATCTGGAAATCTTGCTTAGCCGTCGCCGCGTCGGCGCGCCATAACGACGGCGCCGCTTAAAACCAAACCTACGCCCACCGCCCAATCCGTTCCGGCGCCGAACTTGGCAATGGCGCTGGACGTGTAATATGGAAAATTTCTGTTTCTTATAAGAAATTTTCTTTTTTTCATTTCATTGATCGTGGGCGTATGCTATAATTAGAGAATCGGTAGCGTTTCCGGTTTTGTCTAGGCAAGCCATAGGGCCAAACCGCGCAAAAGGCCTAACGATACACGCGGAACAACGGCTATCTGCCCAAAGCGGATGAACCGGCGGGGAAAAGAAGGGAGAATTTATATGAAAAACCTGCTCCAACTGATTGAAAACGATAGCAAATTGACGGCTGAACAACTGGCGGTTATGCTGGATACCGATGTGGAAGAGGTAAAAGAGTCAATCAAAGCCTTTGAAGATCAAGGGATTATCTTGGCATATAAAACAATCATCGACTGGGATAAAACCGATCGGGAATATGTCACCGCTTTAATCGAACTCAAAGTTGCTCCACAGCGAGATAAAGGTTTTGAACGAATAGCGGAAAAAATCTATAACTATCCTGAAGTACAAAGCGTGTATCTGATGTCCGGCAGCTATGATTTGGCCGTGATGTTGGAGGGACATACCATGCGGGAAGTAGCCTATTTTGTAGCAAAAAAACTGGCGCCTTTGGAATCTATCGTCTCCACCGCGACCCATTTTGTTTTGCGCAAATACAAAGATGAAGGCGTAATTTTTGAAAATATCGAAGTTGACGAGAGAGGAAACTGTTTATAATGCTGAATTATAACGACATTCTGGCGGATAAAGTAAAGAATATAAAACCCTCCGGAATTCGCAAATTTTTTGATATCCTAGACGAAATGAAGGATATAATTTCTTTGACCGTAGGCCAACCGGATTTCGTCACGCCTTGGCATATCCGTGAAGCCGGTATTGAAAGCTTGGAAAAAGGGAAAACCTATTATACGTCCAATAGCGGGTCTCTGGAATTGCGAGAAGAAATCTCCCGCTATCTATACCGGCGCTTTAATCTCAATTATAGCGCCAAAGATGAAATTATCGTCACCGTGGGCGGCAGCGAGGCCATCGATATCGCCATTCGCGCTCTGGTTAATCCGGGGGACGAAGTGATTATACCGGTGCCCTCTTTCGTTTGTTACGAACCTATGGTCTCTTTGGCTGGCGGCAAGGCGGTTATGGTCGCCACCAAAGAAAAAGATAAATTTAAACTTACCGCCGCCGCTTTACAAGCGGCCATTACCCCCAAAACCAAACTGCTTGTTTTACCCTATCCCAATAATCCCACCGGCGCCATTATGACGGCGGAAGATTTGGAAGCCATTGCTTCGGTTTTGCGTCATACCAATATCATGGTTTTGGCCGACGAAATCTATGCGGAACTGACATATGGCCGCAAGCATGTGTCGATCGCTACTTTGGACGGCATGCGGGAACGAACCATTATCGCCAGCGGCTTTTCCAAAGCCTACGCTATGACCGGCTGGCGTTTGGGCTATACGTTGGCGCCCCGGGAAATATCCCAGCAAATGCTGAAAATTCACCAATTCGCCATTATGTGCGCTCCCACCACCAGCCAATATGCAGCAATCGAAGCTATGCGGGAAGGCGATGAAGATATTGCCAATATGCGGGACGAATATAATCGCCGCCGCCGCTACATTGTCAACAGTCTGAAAGGCATTGGTTTGGATTGTTTTGAGCCGGAAGGCGCGTTTTACGTATTTCCCAATATTGGCGGATTTGGTATGAATAGCGATACCTTCTGTGAACGGCTGTTGTATGAAGAAGGCGTGGCCATTGTCCCAGGTACGGCTTTCGGCGAATGTGGCGAAGGATTCGCCCGCATCTCCTACGCCTATTCCGTGAGCCATATTGCTTTAGCTTTAGACAAAATTGAAAAATTTCTTGCCAAAGTCAAAGCAGAAAGATAAAAATCCACCGTAAACTACGGCGGAAGTTGGCACGATACAGGGGACGGGAGTATACCGTCCCCTATTTTTTATAATGTTTTGCCATGAAGCTTCGCTGACAGCAGACAAATTGCCGGTTTCCCTATATATCGTCCAAAAACATGCGAAAAGCTGTCGGCAAAGGATAATTTTGCCGCACATCTGCCAGGGTAGCCCAGCAAAAATCCTTGGACATATGAGCGCATTGTATATGATAGCAAACCATTTGCCAACGAATGTGGGTAAACACATGCTCCTTATGTATTTCTTGCTGCAAAACCA
>CASEQE010000035.1 GCA_949289995.1 uncultured Peptococcaceae bacterium | reverse complement strand
GTAGAGGCCGCACGTTCAAGTCGTGTCGCTCCGACCAAAGCCATCAGTCATTTGACTGATGGCTTTTTTGCATATATATTACGATTTATCGTCCAATCTCAATATAGTATTCCTGCATCGCCTGAAAAGGAGCGTCCCCATAGAACATATATATTTATCCGCAAGGTTGTACAGGTATTATGGGTGAATCGTTTGTCCGGTCATCTGCCGAGTCAACGGATCCATCAACCATTTTGTCGTTTGTCTGGCAACCAATCCTACCAAAAGAGCAGCGGCCACAGTTCCCTCCCGCACGCCAATCAGCTGTCCTTGGAAAATTAATCCCAAAATGGCGGAAATCGTTACAAGACTAACGTCAAAACAAATTTTGGATGGCGCAAAAAGACGAGAAAATGCCTGGCATATAGCCAAAATTAATCCCTCTCCAGCCAAAGGCACCACGTCTGCTTTTACCTCGCAACTGACGCCGATCCCTACCAGCACAATGCCAAACAAACAGCATATCCATTGTTCGATATAGTTACCTGGAGTTATATATTGAAGACTCATCAGGGTAAGATCCGTCAGACTGCCAAAAAGCAAGGCAATAGGCAATTGCAATAATTGAACAGGCCGATAATCATGCCTTAGTAGCAAAATTTGTAACAAAATCAATATACAGTGCATGACAATGGTTGCCATACCCACGCTGAGTGGGGTAATCTGGCTAAGGGTATAAGGCAAACTGGAAATCGGCGAGGTCCCCAATCCTGCTGTAATCGAGAAAGATACGCCATACGCCATAATCAATAATCCAAACACCAATAAGCAACAGCGTTTGAACAAATATTTATTCCGCATGCCATTCATTCCCCGATAAAGCGCTAGATAATTTGGTTAACAAATGCTGCAACTGCTCTTTTTCTTCAAAACTAAGCAGGGCGCATGCCGCCGCTTCCTCCTGATCAAAAATTTGCTCCATCTTTGCCGCCGCCGCCCGACCTACCGCAGTTAAGGCAACGTAAAGAGAACGACGATTGCCTTGATGTTGAGAACGAACCACCAAACCGGCGGCTTCCATACGCATTAAGATGCTACCCACCGTTGTCTGCTCTATCTCACAATACTCTGCAATGGATTTTTGATTGCTTTCTCCATAGCGAACCAGATACTCTAATACCTTTGGCTGCCCCGAAGTTAACCCCAGTACAACGGCTTGCGCACAAATGCGCCGTTGTAGCCGGGTATGTACTTTCATTAACAAATAATGTAACGACTCCATCTCGGCCTCCCATATGATAAGCTTTCTTATAATAACAATACTTAGCATATGAGGTTTATCCTGCCCTGTCAAGAAAGATTTGATTTTATTAGGTAAAATATTGGCTTGTCTAAGCGAAAAGACTCTGTATCACCACATATAAAAACAAAATATGTTTACATGTATATCTATACACAAGGGCATAAAGTATTTCCAGCAAGATAATCTAATAAATCCAAATTATCGCTGATAACATTTAAAATTCTACTCTAGTATCATAAAAATTCTTAACAATATGATATTTGCTTTTTAGATTGCCAATGGTTTCTCTGTATACCCCTGTCAAACGGGCTAAATCTTCTTGGATGGCATCATATCTTACCCTGTATTTTTTGAGATGGCCATACACGCCAATCGTGACAAAAACCAAGTAGTTCATTCTGCGTTACATAGCAATTCCTTCCATATGTGTGATATATTTACATCTTTAGAATAAAGTTTCCCCATAGAAATCCATTTTTTATTGAAGACGCGAATGGAAAAGATATAACATAACACAGAGCGCCAAGGTTTTGCAAAGCAAATAAGCAAAGGCCTGCTGGGAATATCAGCAGGCCTTTGATGGTTTTTCCATATATGCGGCTATTTTTTAGGACCAGCAGTATGGTGCATGGACAACGGTTTTACGTTAAAGTTGGAACGGTATTCCGTTTCATGCCAGAACATATCTTCCGCCACCAAACATTCCGGGTTAAGTTCTACGCCATCTAAAATGATTTCCTTGAATTTTTTATATCCAGCCCGGTCGATCAAGTGACCGCCATGAAGATATTCCGGTTTATAATCCATTACCCAGGCGGAAAACTTTTGCCAATTTTTTAAAACGCCCAAAACCACATCCTCTGTAGCCCAGTTTAAAAACATCTTACCAATACGCGGCGTTTGGCGACCGGTGCGACCGCCCAGAATAACCCGGTAGAACTTGGTTTCTTGGCGAGTCCAAGCGCTAGTGGGACAAGCCCGCACGCACTCCCCGCAGCCTACGCAACAACATGCGTCTTTTTCCACCTTGCCGCTAGCCTCATTTAGTGTCAATACCCGGGTTGCCCCTTTTTCGCAGGCACGCACACAAGCTCCACAGGCGATACACCGCTCGGGATGATAGGTCATTCGCGCCACGCCAATGATACCAAAATCGCATAAATGGGCTTTGTTGCAATCATTGGGGCAGCCGGCGATATTAATTTTGATGTGATAGTGGCTGGGGAAAATAATCGGCTCAATCCGTCTGGCCAATTCAAAAGTATTGCAATTGCCGCAAATACAATGATAATTGCCAATGCAGCCGGTAATGTTACGGGCGCCAATCGTGGGATAACCGGAAGTTGGATCCCAGGGTTTTGGTTCATGGGACACAGTATCCATATCAACACCGCACAGCTGGCTGTCAACTTCTTGAATATATTGTTCCAAATAAGCGTTAACGGCTGGAATATTTTCATATGGAATACCGGGAATATCAAAACTCTGACGCGTTCCTATATGAAAACTACCATCACCCCAAGTTTTGGCAATGTGTTCTACATAACTAAGATATTTGGCATCAATAGTACCGCCTGGAACACGCATTTGCAGCATAAATTCACCGGGTACCTTGGACTGCCGAAAGCAGTTCAGACGCAATTTTTTGATATCAATATCATGATTCACTCTTCGCCACTCCTTTCTCAGTCCACAAGATCACGAGCAATGGTATATGGGAATACCGGCCCATCCAGACATACATACACTTCATCAATACGGCAATGACCACACTTACCTACAGCGCAGGACATTTTCCGCTCAAAGCTCATCCATACTTTTTCCGGGGCCACCCCGTTTTTCATCAATTCCAAGCCGGTAAATTTCATCATAGCCGGTGGACCTGCCACCGCCACAGCATATTCGTCGCCAAAAGATTCAAAAGGAATATCTTTAATAAATGCGGTAACCAAACCGGTACGCCACCCCTCCTTAACCTGATCGTCCAAAGTATAGATAACGGAAAATTTTTGTTTCCATGCTGCCAATTCATTTTGAAAAACAATACCGTCCTCATTTTTAAAACCACAAATCAAATGTACGGATTTGGCATAGTCCGGGTTGGCAGCCAACATATTTAGCATGGAGCGAACCGGAGCCAGCCCTGTGCCGCCGGTAACAACCAAAAGATGTTTATCCCGGAATTGTTCTACCGGCCAACCCTTGCCATACGGTCCCCGTAAAAATAGGGTATCGCCAGCCTGTTTCTGGAAAATCACATTGGTAACCTTACCCACGGAACGAATGGTGAACTCTAGCCACCCATCCCCCTGGGCGGAAACGGAAATTGGCGCCTCGCCAATCATTGGAATGGATAGCTGCATAAATTGACCGTGATCCGGCTTAACGTCGGAAGCGACCCGGAAGGTCCACTCGTGACGGCTTTCTTTTGTCACACTCAGAATGGTACATGCCTGAGGCTGAACGGGATTTATCATTTAGCAAACCTCCCTTATTGACCGGCCAAACCGGCCTTGATCTCTTCCACAGCGGCGTTAACTTTATTCACAGTAGCGGAGATAGCAATCAACTCTGGGCAGCGGTGGGTACAGCGGCCACAGCCTACGCACATATGTCGTTCGCCAAAACGAGCCTTATAATCATGAAACTTATGCAATACTTTATACCGCATACGGTCGCCGGCGGTAGAACGGATCTCCCGCTGGCCAGCCATCTGATCAAAACCGGCAATCTGACAGGATGCGGCAACCCGGCGACGCTCGCCAACCTCTGGATTATCACCATAAATCAGGTCTCGCGTGGTAAAACAAGTACATGTAGAACATGCAACCGTACAAGCACCGCAAGATATACAACGACGGTTAAACTCCTGCCACATGGGATGCATCTTCAAAGCCAAACGCACCGCTTTATCGTCCAAATCAGGTATGTTCACCTTTAGTGAGTTTTCCTCCACAAAGGCCGGCGTATAATCGGCCTGCGGCATACCGGTAAAATAAGGAGTAAATGTCTCATCTTTTACCTGCACCAACAACCCTTCTGGGGAAAACTTTAAAGCCAGAGCATAATCATCCGTCTTATTCGCTTCCATGGAGACGCAAAAACAAGTATCGTCCCCACCATTGCAATCCATCAACGCAAACTTTACTCGTTCCCGTATCCGTTTATAGTATAAATCTTCATAGTCGCCGTTTTCGCAATAGATCTTCGCCTGAATCTGCTGCGCATTAATATCGCAAGGACGGGCCAGGAGCAGAATGGGTTTCTCCTTAGCCTTACTGGCACGATACTCATCTTCCGTAAAATAGAAAATTGTCTGTTGAATCGGCGTAATAACCTCTTTGGCCGGATAATCCGACTTCGTCTCCCAAACAATATCGGAAAAACCGTCGATTTCCTCGTAACGAATAATATCGGTATCAGAATAACGGCCTTGACTGGGGAAACGCTTGGGTGCAAATATACGGTAATCGTTTTTTAGTGCATGCAGCACCGCGTCCGCTTGCGCGGCGGAAAGAGAAAAACCCATGCTCGTTGCCTCCCTTGTTGAATCTCTCATTAAAGAAAATAGAATTATTTCATTTCTCAGCTCACTTTTAGACTGAATTTTAGGTTGATTATATCACTTTTTCCTGGCAAAGAAAAGCAAAATCATTGTAGGCGCAACAATATTATTCCTAAACCTTAGCCTTACAGATACAGAATATTACGTTGCTTGACGTTTCCCATCAGAGCTTGCCTCATCTTCGCTATAGAACTGCAGACCGCATAAGCATACACGATTATCAAAACTCTATCTCAATAAGCCAAGCCCTATCGCCGTTATGCCGCCTCTAATTCTGCTTGACTTTTCCCAATCTGGGATATAATGTATTTAGAATCATTCTAAAAGGTTGTTATATATGGCAACAAAATACGCAAAGAAAATTTTAGAAATTATTGAAACCTCCCGTAATCACATGACGGCGGAACAGGTGTTTTATACGTTACGTCAAACATATCCCCAAGTGGTTCTAGCCACGGTATATAACAATCTAAACCGTCTCTGGCAACAAGGCTCTATCCGTAAAATCACAATCCCCGGTATGCCGGATCGCTATGACCGTATTGCTAGGCATGATCACCTAATATGTAAGAAATGCGGTATGCTACAAGATGTGGATTTAACTGATTTGACTGCATTGCTGGAACGCCAGATCGACATACCAATATTGTCTTATGATCTGAAGCTATTATATATATGCGATGCCTGCCGCCACAAAACGGCAGAAAAATCATAGCCACAAGACAGTTTATCAGGAAACTGGTAAAAACTCTCTTTTTATGTTGCTAGCATATTGATAAAAAACTTCATACTGCGATTTTATAAGCATTTAAGCGATTTTTATGCATAAGAATAATCTTTGAAAAACAGGCGTCAGTGCTAAATTTAGAATAGCATAAAAGGCCATATACATCATTGCTACGCCTAAGTAAAAATCATATGCAAGAAGGGAGGAAACAATATAAGCAAATGGGTGTGCGGCATTTGCGGATATGTCTATGACGAAACCAAGGAGGGAACGCCTTTTGAGGATTTACCGGCAGATTGGGTTTGCCCTTTATGCGGAGCCGATAAAAGCGCCTTTTCTCCAGAACAAAATCAATCCACGCCTTCCCCTATTCCCCAACCCACTTTAAATGAAGATATGCAACAATTATCTGCCGGACAATTGTCTGCCGTATGTTCCAATCTGGCTCGCGGTTGTGAAAAACAATATCAGCACGAGCAAGCGGCTCTATTTCAGGAACTGGCCGACTTTTTTACCGCCGCTACTCCCGCGGTTGAAGATGGAAGCCTGGATAAGCTAATCGATTTAATTCAACATAACTTACGGGAAGATTATCCTGCTCTCAGCTCCACCGCCCAGGCAGAAGCCGATCGAGGAAGCCAACGCATTTGCGTCTGGGGAGAAAAAGTCACGCGTATTTTAGAATCTCTACTGAATCGCTACCGTAGAGAGGGAGAAGCTTTTCTTAATGATATGATACGCAAGTATGGGTGTGCACCGTCTGCGGTTTTATTTATGTAGGGGATAATCCTCCACAATTATGCCCCGTATGCAAAGTGCCGGCATGGAAATTTGAAAAAGTGGAAGGGAGGCGGTAATACATGAAACGACTTGCTGTGAGAACTTTGCGTTTATGTACCAAAGATTGCTTGTGCTTATATGTCTGTCCCACCGGAGCTACCGATACCGAAAACAGTATTATTGATACCGCCAAATGTATTGGTTGCGGCGTCTGTGCCGATGCCTGCCCTAGCGGCGCAATTTCCATGGTACCCATCCAATATCCGCCGCAACAAAAAAAATCGGCGGCAGTAGTGACACAGGCCAACGCTTTGGCTGCCAGTAAAGCCGCCCAAGAAACCCTAGCCCGACAGCTAGCACAAGAAACAGAGGCCCCTGGGTTATATCGTTTGTTACTCGCCGCCGAAAAATCCGCCAGACTGGTCAACGAAGATCTATTACGAGAGGCCGGCTATATGTTGCCGCAGAGCGCCAATACCCATCAATTGCTTCAAAGCTGGATCGACTCTCCGCCTGCCCCTACTTTTCCGCTGGCGGCGGCAAAAGCTTTACTGGAACAAATTCCCTGCAACGAGGAACAAGCGAAAGGAGAGACGCGGCATATGAGCAAATGGAAATGTAAGGTTTGTGGATATATTTATGAAGGCAAAAGCCTGCCGGAGGATTTTACTTGCCCGGTATGTAAACAACCAGCTTCCTCCTTTACTAAACTGGAAGATGTTTCCACCCCTGGCAGCAATAAATATGCGGGAACCCAAACGGAAAAAAACCTCCAGGACGCCTTTGCCGGTGAATCCCAGGCACGCAACAAATATACCTACTTCGCCACCGTGGCCAAAAACGAAGGCTATGAACAAATTGCAGCGCTGTTTTTAAAGACTGCTAAAAATGAAAAAGCCCATGCCAAAATGTGGTTTGACGAGCTAAATGGTTTAGGAAATAACAAGACAATTTGCTGCATGCGGCCGAAGGGGAAAACTATGAGTGGACGGATATGTACGACGGTTTCGCCAAAACGGCTGAAAAAGAAGGATTTCCCGAATTGGCCGCTAAATTCCGCTTGGTTGCCGCCATTGAAAAGCACCATGAAGAGCGTTATCGGACGCTGTTGCACAATCTGGAAACCGCTCAAATCTTTAACAAAAGTGAAGTCAAAATATGGGAATGCCGCAACTGCGGACATATCGTAGTCGGCATCGCCGCGCCGGAAATATGCCCTACCTGCCATTACGCCCAAAGCTACTTTGAAATCAATTGCGAAAACTATTAGCAGTATTATGCCGACGCTCGTTGATCGCTAAAAGATGCTTGTAAACAGCTTTTTCTTTTGCCGCAACATATGAAAAAAGTCCGTATGGTTATTCCATACGGACTTTTTCTTTATCAAAAAGCATTCACAAAATCATTTTATCAAATCAGTACTGATATACTGCTTTGATTATCAACATATCCGCCGTCTTAACAATCATCCTATGACTGCTATCACCAATCAGCAACATATTGTCAAAGATGCCTATATGAAAACTTCGAAATAAAATGAATAGAAAGGACTGCGCAAGGATAGCGTCCAGCCACATATGGACAACTACATTCATAAAGTCATCAAAAAAGATCCATATAAATTAAGCAAATACGATACAAATAAATTAGATTAGACAACAAATTGCTATAGAATTAGGTGTTTTACCTATACTATAGCAATTTTTTCCCGTTACGTTTCATTTATCAAATTAAAACATACTATCTATCGTTTCAGGAGCTTTTTTCAAGGCATATCCCAACGAAAACCGTCCGCCGCTAAGTATATGACGTTGCTTCATAAGCGGACTGCGTTAACTATGCTTAAACAACGACCAAGGAATTCTTTCTTTTTCGCTTTGGGCGCCTATCCACAACTCCGCCAAACAATACCCCAGTTTTTCCCCACTATGACTGAAAATCCCGGTAACAAGCCAGGTGCATGGCGCCGCAAAAGAAGGTTCGCCTAGCGGTATCAAATAGAAGTCTTCGCATAACACTTGCGGTAAGGAAACGTTCCATTTACATGAAAACTTCCAGTCTTTCCAGCTGCAGATATCCATAACCTGCATTTGCATGCCTTCAAGACTGCGCTTATTTTGAGACAAAGGGAAAAAAATGCCTTGTGAACGATGGCTATGAGGGAAATTCCAGATCACAGCTTCTGATCCATTGTTAAAGAAAAAATAGAATCTTTCCCATTGACAATCTGTTTGGCGGAAATTATAAGATCCGAACGCCCGTTCCACCACAGAACGACCAGCCAGCTTCAATTGCTGCTTGGATAATTGTAGCTTACAAGAAGTAGCCGTCTGTGGAAAAGCCATCGTCGTTAAAGCTTGCTGATCCGATCCGCCCTCTTTTCGCCATATTTGGCCATTTTGTCCATAGGTTTCCTGGCTTCGCTGTTTCACTAAACATAAACTGGCATGCAAATCGTCGTTTTGCATAACCAAAGCCAAAGCATGGGGCGAATCTAATAATTGCAGCTGTTTACCAATAAATATACTTTCTTCGTCAATCGATACGACTGAAGATTTAACAGGCGCCAAAACAGCATGAAAAACCGTTCGTTGTGAATAATAAATATTAGCGCCAATATCAAACATCGCCACAAACAAGGAATACCAACCGGCAGGATATTTATTCAGCCCACAGCGCCAGGCATAATGATGCTCTGGACAGGCAATATCCCGCAATATACCTTGAAACTGCCATAGATCATGCAACTGATGATGGGGCAGCCATGCCTCTTCTAAGCGAACAAACGCTTGCCCGTTGTGTTCAAGATGGGGATGATTCTCCATGCAGCCTCCTCAACAAAAAGATAAACAAAACCAGGGGCATTCGCCAATGCAATAGCCGCAAAACAGACATAAAGACTTATCCCACACGGCCTGCCGCTTTTCATCCAACGTTAACGCGCCTTGGGGGCAGCGTTTCACACATTTACCGCAGCCATGACAACGCGGTTCCTTATCAAAAACCAAATTGCGATCCAAAACAGAAATTTTTTGTTCATCGGGATTATCTCTCCCCTGCAAATAAGCGCAGGCAGCATCGATCTCTGCCGTATCGCGAAAGCCGACGGCAGCGCCAGACAAATCGTCCTGCATTAAAAACCAAGTAAACGCCTCTTTGGCCTGATGCATCAAAGCGCCGCCGCCAAGAATTTTCATACCATATACGCCAATACCTGTGCTATGCAGCTTATGAACGGCTTGCAGCATTTCCTGTAAACCGCCGTCTAAAATACCAATACCGCGATAGTTAAGCAAAGTATGAACCACATCCATATGCTTCACATCGGCGGCTGCGGCTGCAACTTCCGCACTATGTGTGGAAATACCGATAGCGCCGACAATCCCTATAGCCTTAGCATCTTGTAAATACCCCCATGCCCCGGCTCGCTCCTGAAAATCTGTCATATTCCGAATCTCATGGAGCATAAATATTTCAATTTTATTTCGTTTTAAACCAATCCGCGCCTCTTCAACGGCAAAAGCCATCTCATCGTATGTAGAGGCAAACGACCGGCAGGCAATCACTGGCGGCTGCTCACGATCAAAAAGCGCCGGAGCCAAAAGGGAATAATTACGATAGTGCTGCGCCGTATCGATAAAGTTGATTCCGCAATCTAACGCTCGTTCTACTAAAGCCACAGCTTGTTCCGGTGGGAGATTCGCTCCCAAGGGCCCCATAGTCAAAGCGCCAAAGGCAATACGCGACATCATCAACCCTGTCTTTCCCAATGGCCGGTATTCCATATTCCCTCCTACCCCTATACGCATCGTGTAGCCGCCATCCAGCCGGCAAAACGCCCTTTGCCCATCTGCAGAGCGGCTACAGATCTACTCAGTCTAGTTTAGCGCCGCAAACGCATGCCCATGAATTAACGGATATCTCGCAAATAAGCGGAAACCAATTCTTCGATTAAATCGTCCCTTTCCACTCTACGAATCAGGCTGCGCGCTTGTTTATGACTGGTAATATATGCCGGATCACCGGAGATTAAATAGCCTACCAATTGATTGATGGGGTTATAACCCTTTTCGCGTAATGCCGCATAAACGGTTTTCAGCACGTCGCCAGGATTCAATTCTTCCTCGCCGCGCACTGTAAAGGTCATCGTCTCTTCCAATTTGGTATTGTTTTTACCGGTAAAATTCAAATCATCCACCACGAACGCCGCCTCCTTTTCCGGTATATTTTAAATAGCTTGTCCCGCATCCAATTCATTATTGTAATTTTTGGCGGATCAGCGTTTCTGCCGTGATCAAAGCCTGGTTAATTTTATTTTGGTCCGTATTTTTGCCCCCGGCCTGCGCCATATCCGCTCTACCGCCGCCTTTACCATCGCAAATTGCGGCCACTTCTTTAATAATTTGCCCCGCATGACAACCGGCTTGCTGCGCTTTCTGCGAAACGGTAACCACAAATTGTACCTTATCGTCGGTTACGGCGGCAGCGACGATAAGATAATCCTCCAGTTTATCACGCAACATATCCACCGTATTGCGCAAAGCAGCCATATCGGCGGCAGAAACTTGAGCGCATAACACGTTAATGCCGTTAATTTCTACCGCCTTTTGCCAAATTTCTCCAATGCTTTCAGCAGCCATTTTGGCTTGCATTTTTTCTAACTCTTTGGTCAAAGATCTATTTTCCGCTAAAATTTGTTCTAAACGTCTCTCCACATCGCTGGGAACGGTTTTCAATAATGCCGCCAAAGCCAACAATTTTTGTTCTTGCCGTTTGTATAAAGCCAAAGCGCCATTACCAGCCACCGCCTCGATACGGCGCATACCTGCGCCAATACCCGTTTCGCTGATGATCTTCACGCTACCCAGTTGCCCAGTCCGATCACAATGGGTACCGCCGCACAATTCTTTGCTAAAGTCGCCCATAGAAATTAAACGCACCACATCGCCATATTTATCGCCAAAGAAAGCCATCGCCCCGGTAGCTTTAGCATCTTCCAAAGCCATTTCTTCTTTAGTAATCGGCAAATCGTTCAAAATCTGACGGTTCACTTCATCTTCAATCTTCTGTAAATCCTCGGCGGAAATCGGTTCAAAATGATTGAAGTCAAAACGCAATCTTTCCTCGTTCACATGGGAACCAGCCTGATGCAATTGTTCTCCTAAAGTCATACGCAAAGCGCGATGAAGCAAATGGGTGGCAGAATGGTGGCGAGCTATATCCATTCTTCTTTCCTGATCAACCGCCGCATCGACCGTTTGTCCCATGGATAATTTGCCGCCCTGCAAACGGAATTGATGTACCGTCAAACCATTGGGAAGCTTCTGGGTATCCAAAATTTCAGCGTCGCCAATGGTTCCCGTATCCCCAACTTGACCGCCGCTTTCGCCATAAAAAGGCGTGCGATCTAAAGCCAACCAGCCTTCCACATGACCTTGCGCGGCTTCAACCTTTTCGCCGTCCACCACCAAAGCAATAATCTTTCCCTGATCGTTCAATTGCTGGTATCCGCTAAAAACACCGGCAGAAACGCCAGCCAAAAGCTGGCTTAAATGAATGAATTGCTCCTCTTTATCCTGATCCGATTTGGCGCTTTGGGATTTTTTACGTTGCGCTTCCATAGCGGACTCAAAGCCCTTTTCATCCAAGGTAAAACCATTTTCCTCGGCAATATCTTTCGCCAAATCCAGCGGGAAGCCAAAAGTATCGTATAAAGTA
>CASEQE010000034.1 GCA_949289995.1 uncultured Peptococcaceae bacterium | reverse complement strand
ATAAATCCCTCCATCAAGCATAGAATACATGCCACAATTAAGAATAAGGCCGTTTCGTTACAACGAAACGTCCGTATTGTATACAAGGCGCTATACATGTATCCGTCTACGATATGGCGTTTAAGAGAACGGCGGTAACGTTTTACCTGCATAAAGACGCCGAAACGCTTGATAATAAGGATTCGTCCATGTTTCTCCGGCACAAGTTTCATAAGATACTACGATCGCTTTGCATAGGGCGATGGGGTGATCACCGGCAAGCGGAATGGCAAAACCTTCTCCGTAACAATCGCCATAATGCAAATCGATATTGGCATAATTGACTTCTTTAACGTATGTACCCGCTTTTTTTTCATGATATTTTTTGAGTTTTACCGGCCTATTATCTTCATCCCAGGCAACGAAAGCCACCAAAACATTGCAGATGGTTTCCCGGCTGCGATTGCACAGTATAGCCTGGAGCATATTGGGAGATGATAAAGCAGGAGCTACATCTTCATCCGCATACGCCGCAACCGTCACCGTTAACGGCTGACGCTCCAACAAATCGGCCAACGCCGCCTGCCGGCTTTGACAAAAATCTTCCGCAGCAGCCAAGGCTTTTCCGTCTGATAAGCAAATACTTGCGACGTCTTCAGGGAGATAAAAAATGGATGTGCAACCTGCAAGGCATATACTTATGCCTCCTATCCATACTACCAGCATACGCATGTATTTTCCCAACGCCGTTTCCTCCTTAGCGCCGGCCTTTTAGCCTACCGCCGTTTATAACATAATTTATAACATAAATAATAACATATTAAATAACGCGATTTCAACCATAAAATTATGCTATGAGGTGATTTTATGAAAGAGGAACGATTGATCATATCCCCCAAACGAGCCAAGGGAGAAGATGGCTTTAAAACCTTTTCCATACGCATCAAGGAAGATTTGCTGGAACGAATTAACAATATTGCCGCACAAACCGGCTATAGTCGTAATGAGTTAATCGGTAAATTTTTAGAATATGCCGTTGAACGTTGCATAGTGGCAGAAAAATAAAACAACGCTGGAAAAGTTATCTTTTCCCGCCGTCTCCATACCATGCCGGCAAGGCGGTTTTGACCGCCGCCTAGCAGACGCCGCCTAGCAGACGCCGCTAGCGCCAAGGATAACGCCGCGTTCATAGCGCTATAGCAGAACGTGTGCAACTTATCCGCCGGCATACGCCCATACTATCATGACGCAAAGGAGCACGCCGATGATAATAAGCGCCAGCCGGCGCACGGATATACCGTGTTATTATGGCGAATGGTTTTGCCAACGCCTGCGCCAAGGTTTCGTCTATGTACGAAATCCCTACCATGCGCAACAAATTAGCTGCATATCTCTGACGCCGCAGACAGTAGACGGCATCGTATTTTGGACGAAAAACCCTTGTTCTTTATTGTCCCGGCTGGAGGCATTACAAGACTATACCTTCTATTTTCAATTTACCTTAAACGCCTACGGCAAAGATATAGAGGCCAATTTACCCAGCAAGCGCGACGTGCTTATCCCCATGTTTCAAGCATTATCGCAAAAAATTGGTCGGGAACGTATAGTATGGCGCTACGACCCAATTCTGTTAAACGATACATACACAATGGCCTATCATACGAAATACTTTGCAGCGTTGGCCAAACGATTGGCCGATTATACGGAAAAATGCACCGTCGGCTTTCTCGATATGTATCCGCATATCCAAAAAACCATGGCCGCATGCGGTGCCTCAACGCCTTCGGCGGCGGAAAAACAAGCGCTACTAAGCGAATTCGTTTCCATTGCAACAGCCGCGGGCATATATGTGGATACATGCGCGGAGGCCGTGCATGATCCAGCCTTAAACATACCGCCGGCACATTGTATCGACAAAGAACGTCTAGAAAGAATCGGTAAATATCGTTTACGTTTAACCAAAGATAAGAACCAGCGGCCAGCCTGCGGCTGTGCAAGTAGTATAGATATCGGCGCTTATCACACGTGTCAAAATTTGTGCGCCTATTGCTATGCCAACGGCGGCGCGGCGTCGGCAAGCTGCCGGCATGATCCGTTTTCTCCTCTGATAGCGGGAAACATTACGTCCAACGATCAGTTGACTTGGCGCCCTAGCTCATCCTGCCGCGACGGCCAATTTAGCCTATTCGATATATAGATTCGCGGACAAGGGGCAATGTGACAAATCAACCTGCCGGTAGTCGCGCTTTATGGATATGTTCGATAAGATATCCTATCATGATAGAACGAATCATTTTCTTGCACAAAGCGGTATGACCGCCGTTGTCTATCAATCAAAATAAAAGCGGATAAGCAACTAATACTAGATTGCTTATCCGCTTTTATTAGAGTATAGCCGATCGCTAGATAACTAAGCATTTTGCCCAAATCGGCAATCACATTGGCGTATGTACGTTAACGGCGATAAAAAGCAACCACCTTGCCGTCCCAAGCCCAATAACCAATTTTAGGCACCACCGATACATACAAAACCCCTTCTCCGCCTTTTTCAGCAAAAAGCTCATACAGCATATCTGAACTTCCCGCCAAAGCGTCGGATACGGCATTACCGCCATGGGCGACACCGCCGGTGAAACGCAACGAATAACCGTCGCCGCTTTTGCGATATTGCCCATTTAAGGTTTCATATTCATTGTAGGCAGTAAACGTACCGTCTTCGCGAAAAACAATGGTATTCACCGGGAAAAAACAGTCGGTACAATACGTACCCGATAAATCATATCCCCTTCCAGAAGCAATCACCACAATCCATACGATACACAAAGCAATTGCCACAAGGACGGCCACGAATACGTAAGGGCTGACATGTGGAAACCGCGCCGCCAAAGGCTTAGGAACCGCTGCGGCCAAACGGCTTTGCCTCTGCGCCAACCTGACGTCTGTCGGCCGACAGCAACCGGATGCAGCCGCACCGCACTGGCTACAAAATTTTGCCCCTGGCGTCAATTCCTTACCACAATGCACACAAAACAAGGCAAGCCCACCTTCCATTGGTTTTCGTTGCCGCTCGTATCATGCCGGACAAGCATTATTCCCCGGCGGGGGCAGGCGCCTGGGCATTTTTGAAGAAAATACTTTCGCGCAAATAAAGATCGTTACCAAAATATGTGCGTACCCGCACGGATTTGCGGAAATAGGTAGTCCAAATAAAAAAGCCGATCGCCGCACCCAATAAAGAAGAAAAGAAGTCGCCTACATTATGGAAACCGGTCAAAATCAAAGTTACTACAGCCAAACCGGCATAAATCAGCATAATCAATTCATAGAAACGCAGGAAATGACAATCTTTACTGCGAATCATAGCTGAAAACTTAATCATCAAGATGCAGGTCACCACATAAACCGCCAAAATAAGAATTTCCAACAGCCACAGCGTCGGGCCAACGGACATTAAATAACTGGCGTACACGCTCATAAGACGAATAAAAGAAACCAATTCTACAATAGCCAGCACTACCATTAATCCCGCGCCTACCAAAGAAGCATAAGCCACAAAAGCCAACCAGCCGCCTAATTGTTGATAAGGATGATAGGATCGAGGCGACTTTTGGCCAAAGGTATCTGCATCCATTGACAAAGGCGAATCCTGCCCTCTGGCAGACGAATCGCCTGCTGTGGCGTTTCTTACATCATCCTCCAGGGCGGCACCGCATTGCGCACAGAAACGTGCACCGTCCCGGCAAGCCGCTCCACAATGTCGACAAAACATACATAACCCTCCTTTTTCTTTTTCCAATACACCGGTAGAGATGAGTCACTTTCCGTCTTAATCTCTTCTTTGCATTTTACTACAAAACCATACAATTCTCAAGCGAATACAAGGTGAAAATACACTTTTCTCCATATTTTTTTCACCATATCATCGAAACATGGCGTTAGTAGCAAAAGATACGGTAACAGATACGTCAATTGAGCGCATAATCGTTGGACAACAGCGGCGGGCGAGGCGGGAGGTAGCGCATCGGGGATACATATGCACGCGCCCTTCCAGCACAAAATAACGCTTCTCCCCTGCATGCTAATTCCGTCGCCTATTCCAGCCGGAACTAAGATGCAGACGATTTTTCTGCCTTTTTTCGGCATAGATTCGGCATGGATATTGCCATCGCCATGCCGCTTCATAGTATAGTAGGTTTTAACTAGAGACGATTCTCTTAGCGGCCAGCCTTTACCGATTGGAAGCGCTAGCCTTGCCTTTCTCGTTTTTCATGCGGCTATTTTCTTACCGAAAACCGCGGACGCTTGACGGCTTATCAGCGGCGGCAAAGCGTCAACCAGGGGAAAAAAAGAGGCGGCCTTTCGCAATGGCTGCCCCTTCATAGATGGAAAATGCGTGATTCGTTATCTGCAAAGATAGAGGGCGTCGCTGCCCTGGCCGTTTATCGCTTCCATATCCCTGATAGAACATAGCGTTGCCGGCGGCATGGCGAATACGACGATAACGAGGCCGATACGGATCGGTTGCGATTCTGTCGTTTCCCTGCCGCTACAAATCCAGGAATACGGATGTCTTCCATGGCTGGCTCCGCCAGATGCCATCCTGTCGCTTCTCGCTGATCATCCACCGGCGCCCGTATGGTATTTACGGCAGCGTATATTTACGCCTCTGCCTGCCAAATTTTCTTTAGAGTCAATCTGTTAAACCCCGACGAATATTCGTAAGTCACTTCGTCCATCGTCTTTTTCACCATAAAAATGCCAAGTCCGCCAATTTCCCGTTCCTCTGCAGAAAGCGTAGTATCAGGATCTTCCTTCTCCAGTGGATTATAAGGGCTTCCATTATCCGTGAAAACCAACATAATCCTATTTTCTTCCACCGCACATTCCACAATAGCCTTCGTTGCGCCGCTGTAACGCTGGATATTGGAATAAATCTCATCCACCGCAATGTTCATCTTCATGGCGGTCTTTACAGGTACCTCTGCCTGGGCAAGGGTTTCTTCCACAAAGGATACTACCGTTTGCATGGTATCTTCGTTCGGATCAACCGTAATCATATGTTTTGGCGTCAGGCGCAGACATAACATAGTCATATCGTCAAACTGTGGCGCTTCTCCTACAAAAGCATCTACATCCTCTTTTACGCCCAGGCAAATTTCTTTCGCCGTTGCGCCGGCTAGCCTGTTTAGAACGGCTACAAGTCTATCGTCGCCATAGAGCTGATTGTGTGCATCCGTGGCCTCGGTAACGCCGTCTGTATAGAGAAATATTTCATCTCCTGGCATAAGCGTTAATTCGCCGCTTCTATACTTCACATTCTCCATACCAGCCAGTACAAAACCAGGTCGGGTTCTAAAATATTCATAACTGCCATCCTGATGTCTAACAAGCGGTGGATTATGTCCTGCGTTAGCAAAATGCACAATATGCGTCTTAAAATCTAAAATTCCCATCCAACAGGTGACGAACATCTCCGCTTCATTATTCTCACATAGATCGGCATTGGATTGGGTGAGAATTTTTGCCACATCGCTCTCTTTATCCGCATGACTCTTAATCAATGTCTTTGCTTTCATCATAAACATTGCCGCGGATATTCCTTTCCCAGACACATCTGCCATTAAAAAGGCAAGACGGTTTTCATCCAATAGATAGAAGTCGTAAAAATCTCCCCCCACCTCTTTTGCCGTGTCCATAGTTGCATAGATATCAAAATCCGTCCTGTCTGGATAAGGCGGAAATACGCAAGGAAGGGTAGAAAACTGAATCGTTTTTGCAAACTCTAATTCCTTATCTATCCTTGCAGCCGCCTCGGCAATATAACCTTTTAAGGCATGTACGGTAGAGTTGATATCGTCGGACAAAGAAATAAATTCCTCGTTGGTCCGCACATCTACGGACACATTTAAATTCCCTCCCGTAATCTCTTCCAACGAGCGGTTAATCTTCTGTATGTTCTCTACCACCAGTTTTTTCACCAGGAAATATATCAGGACAAATAGGATAGCAAATACCAAAATTTCAATAAATACCGTGATATATAATGAAATATTCCGTCCAAAAACGACCTCGCTTTGCGGCAGCACCCCAATAATATAATATCCTTCGGTAACGCCATACATTACATAGCAGTTTTCCCCATAGACCGTTTTCATGAGTAACTGCCCTTCAGCCTCTAGATTTCCCGCCGATCCATTAGACGCCCCATCCAATTGCAACTGAATTCCCGTTACATTCAGATGCATGCCTTCATGTCCATCCGGGTCGCTCACCAGATGAAAAGTCTCATTTACGATAAGCATAAAACCATTTTCACCAACATGGCGGTTTCTTGTTAACCCCACTACCTGTTGGTAAATATCCGACTGAAATCTTTGGGAATTGTATCCAACCTGCACAAAGCCGCCGCTGCTTAAAACCGCTCCTGCATATTTCATCGAAACGCCGGCATTATGAGAAACGGTCTGATAGCGCTGCACAAGCTCTATTTCTCCGTTCAGTAGAGCCATAAATTCTTGCGATTGCACGCCGCTTGTCATATCGAAGCCCAGGTATGCAGGCGTCGTACTGGCAACAATAATACCGTTTTCATCGATTATATTAATTTCCGATACATCTTTTTCGTCCAGGAGAGCCAAAAGAGTCGTTTCATCATAGTTTCCGCTCCGTTCCAACTCATTCCGAATCTCCCTCGTTAATTTCAGCAAATTTTCATCTGAAGCATCGTTAATATCATCCCTAACGTCTTCGATATAAAGCGAAAGCATCTTCTCCGCATCATCTACCGCTAGCCTGGTCTGCAGCACATAGATAAAGATACTCGACATTACAAAAGCCAACATAACGCAAAGCAACAACCAACGTGAAAACGTTTGCGCTAGTTGAAGCTTGCATTTTTTTCTTCTAGCTCGCGAAAATTCACCTGCAAGGAAAGATATCACCAGCATGGTCAAGGTCACGGATCCTACATTCAGTACTATGACAGGCAGCGCAAAGTTTTCCACCAAAGTAAAAGCCTGATGTATATCCTTCATGTTGCCGGAAAATACCAAAAGCATATTGACCACTTCCAGCACAAAACCTGCCGCCATACCGTAATACCAGGCAGGAAATTTATTGTCAAACAGCCATTTTCGTAAAGCTGCCCCCAAAAATCCCGCCAAGATAGTAGCAAGACTCGCTCCAAGCTTTGTATATATTCCAACTCCCCATAGCGCGGCGAAATATCGCTCAACGCCGCCGATCAATCCTGCCACGATTCCAGCTGGCGCCCCAAAAATCAAACCGGCACACAAGGGGGCCGCATCTCTTGCGCTAATTAAAGCTCCATCCACGGAAACGCCCAACTCGGTACTTAAAACGGCAAGCAATCCAAATACCAGTCCATATATGCCCTGCTTGCTTTTTTCGGAAAGTTGAGCGAATTTTGTTTTTTTATTGCACCAATAGAACAACGCAGAGGCAATCGCAGGACACAAAGCTACCAGCCCAGACTGTATGTATAGCATAGAATCCTCCCCTCCCAAAGGAGGCTACTCGATGGTTAAAATATCTATGAAGCCCGTAACCTCGAGCACTTCCATGACCGTTTCACTAACATTTTTTAGCAGCATTTCCCCCTGCTTATTCATAATTTTCTGCATAGCCAGCAACACGCGCAGACCGGCAGATGAAATATATTCTAACTTCTCAAAATCTATCACAAGGCTTGTGATTCCGTTTATACTATTCCGGAGTTCTTCTTCCAATTTGGGAGAAGTTGTGGTATCCAATCTACCTTCCAACTCAACTACCAAAGTGCTGCCATTTACCGTTTTTTGAATGTTCATCGCGTACGCTCCCTTTTAAAATAGTTTTTATCGTCAATCTCCCAGAGCGGCAGCCATCCAGTCGCAAGATGGCATCCAGCTTTTATCCGTATAAGCATCTTCCGCCACCTCGGCAAGATTTTTAACCGTAATATTTTCCTGTGACATGACTTGTTCTTGGGTTATCACTACGGAGGGAATCTCCATCCACATGCCCAAGTTTTCATAATAGCTGGAAGCAGCCTGAATATCTTCATACTGTTCCGCCATTTCCAATGCCAATACGCGGCAAGCAAACTCTCCGTTTAATGTCCAATTGGTCGTTGCGCAAGCCTTCCAGTTCTTCCCTTCCGCCATAAGCCGAATGTCCTCGTCGCAGATATCTACAGATACCATAGGAATCTCGCTACCCAATGCTTGCAATGCCTGATATACGCCTTGCGCATAGGCGTCGTAGCAGCACCATATGGCATCGATCTCTCCTGCGGCATACTGATCTATCGTTTGTTCCGCTACTTTTTGCATAGAAGATACCGGGTTCAGATGATCCTCTGGCGCAATCTGCTCCAGCGTCCTGATGCTTCCCACCGTCTCGTAAAGCTCATATCCCACCTGTCGCCGGTCAAAAGCGATGATGTAGTCCTCTTGCTGTACTTGTAAAATGTTAATTGGCTCTCCCTTTTCTACCTTGTCCGGATACATGGCTAGTATTTCCTCCACCAAAACTGCCGCAAGGCCGGAATCCTGCTGAAATAGCTGAACCACGCCGTCAATCGTTTGAGCGTCGCCATTCTCATCGCGGAATGAGGTATCAAAAGTTGCAATTTTTAAATTTGGATATTCAGTCAGAACCTCTGTCAAAAATTCCCATGCATAATCTACCCCGCCATGGGATACCAACAACCCATCGTAGCCCTCTTCGGCACATTGCAAAATTCTATTTCTCCATTCCTCATCGCTATCTTCACAAAAAAAAGTATCCGCCTCCATGCCTAAAGCCTCCGCCGTCTCCTTAAAGGACTCCGACCACATCTCAAAAATGCCAGAAGAAGACATAAACATGATATACGCTACTTTTTTTCCTTCAACAGGCGACTCCGTTTTGGCGGAACAGCCTGCCAGACAAGTAACGATCAAAGCCGTTACCAAAAGCCCTGTCATAATTCTTCGCATTTTTATCTCCTTTGCCAAAAAATAATTCATCGTCTTCTATTTTATCCGATAGCGGAGGCCGCCTTCTGCCCACATCAGATAAACCGTTTGCAACTTCTTCACTATACTGGCAATGCGTGCCGGACGTATCGCCAAGCGATACGTCCGGCATATTCCTTACACGCGCATATCCATTGGCAAGCGATGAAAATTGAAGCTCCACTCCATAGCGACAACATCCATAAACATCCCTAGCTTTTGTAAATCCTCTTTTAGTCCCTTTTTCTGGATATTCTCTCTATTCCGTCCTCATAGGCAACGGTATACAACTCTTGGATATCAATATCCAAGCCCTATTCTTGCAATAACAGCGAGAGCTTCTTCCATATTGCTTGTTTCACGATATACGGCTCTTATGCTTTTCTTATGCTTCAGCCAGTTATTGATTGTTCATGGCCTCCAGAATTCTATCCATATCGAAAGATTTCGTCACATAGTAAACCGTATCCGTATAATAGGCATCGGTGACCAGCAAATCGTCTCTTTCCGTGGTATATCCCTGCACATTGCCATACCAGAAAATCACATCGATTTTGCCACTGCTCAGCGCAGACAAGCGCGCATCCGCTTCGACTTGCACAAAGGAGAAGGACGTATTCATCGTCTCCGCAATCTCGTTCATGAACGCTACGTTAAAGCCGGCAGGCATTCCATCCGCATCCACATAATCCATCGGCGGTAAATCCCCGGTTACGCCTACCACGTAAGCCGCTTCTTCTTCCGCTTGCGCACCGTCGGCAGAATCGTTTAGCGAAATATTCGTAATATAGGTATCAATCAGCTGATCTAGAGTACCGTCCCCGCTGAGCGTCTGAATCCCTTCTTGCAGCAGTTGATAAAGATCCGTTTCCCCCGAACGAACCGCCATCCGAATCTCCGTAGGAACGCCGGCGCCGCCAGGCGCAATGGTAAGGGAATCATCTTGCGCTTTCAAATAATTTGCCACCGAAGCCGGCACAAGCAGATACTCGACGTTGCCAGCATTCAAATCCAACACCATCGTCGTTAGATTAGCGTATTCTTTCCATTCGCCCAGCGCCGGCGTTGGGAATATTTCTAAATCCGAAGGCTCCTGCCAATTCATAATACCGCATTGAATATTCTCTTCTTCCACCGTGTCGTTCTGCTCACCGCATCCTGCCATCGCAACAACCATTAGCAAAATCAAACCGATTGTCATAAATCTACGCATTTTTTTCATTTTATCCTCCTACAATTCGATTTCTAAATAATTATTTTCACCGTCAAACCGATAATCCAAACGTTTGGCGGTGTGTTTCAAAATCGTAACGCCAAGATGAACCTCATCGTCTGCCGCCATTTCAAAGGGATTGTATGGACCGCCCTTACAGCGAAGGCCGACAACCGTACATTTATCACGCTCGTCAAAGGAAATTTGTACCTGCATATCCACAACCTCGCCCGGCCGTCCATAATTCAGCATTTCGTAAATCAGTTCCTCCGTGCAGAGTTGTAAGCGGTTGGCTTTTTTTTCATCCAGCCCATACCGCTGGGCAAAGCTACGAATATTGCCCTGCATCTGCATTAAATCGAAATCCCTGCTTTCAATCTGCCAGGAAAAATATTTCATTTTGTGGATAAAATCCCTGGTTTTCTTTTTTTTCGGGGCATCGAAAATTTCTTTGGGCGTTCCTTCTTCATAGATACCTTGTTCATCCAGATAAAGAATCCTTGTGGCAATCTCTCTTGCAAAGTCCATTTCATGGGTGACAATTACCATCGTCATGCCCTGTTTGGCCAATAGTCGCAAAGTTGCTAAGACCTCGCCTACCATGGTAGGATCAAGCGCCGAAGTCGGTTCATCAAACAGCATAACCTCCGGTTCCATGGCAAGACAGCGCACAATAGCAATCCTTTGTTTCTGTCCGCCGGACAGCACCTCCGGCATACTGTATTTCTTGCTTTCCAGGCCCACCATACTCAAAAGCGTCTCCGCTTTTTTCTCCGCCTCCGCCCGCGACAGCCCGAGAAGTTTTATTGGCGCCAGCGTAATGTTATCCAACACATTCATATGCGAAAACAAATGAAATCCTTGATAAACCATGCCTACTTTACGTCGGATACGATTTAAATCTGCTTTTCGCGACGTCAATTCATTCTCGCCGATAAAAACGCTACCCTCGTCGGGTATTTCCAGTAAATCCATACAACGTAGAAACACGCTTTTACCACAGCCGGAGCCGCCGATAATAACAATGCGTTCCCCCTTTTCCACCGTTAGATTCACATTTTTTAGCACCTGCAAAGAGCCGAAGGCTTTGGATAAGTTTTCTACTCGAATCATGCTCATGCCGTCCGCCTCCTTTTCTTTCGCCATAGCGAAATCTTATCCGCTAAAGCAAACGCCCCATAGCAAATATATGCCATGCCAAGATAGAGCAACAAACCCACCAAGATCATAAACAAAGGTTGCATGGTACGGCTACCAATATTGTTAACTACTCTCGTTAAATCCGTAATGGTAACGTAGCCGGCAACGCTGGTCCATTGAATCAAGGTAACAATGGTAGATTGATAGGTGCCTTTTGCGATTTGCGCCGCCTGCGGCAAGGTAATCAGAGTAAAAGCCTGCCATCTAGAAAAGCCTAAAGTCCTTGCCGCCTCCACCTGCATGGCATCCGTGGCATGGATTGCCGAGTAAAAGCAAGCAGCCGTATAAGCGCTCATATGGAGGGAAAAGGCCGCTACTGCCACCAGTGTCGCCGACACGTCGCTTCCGGCAAATACCACATAGTACATCAACATTAAAAGCAGCACAACGGGGCTTCCTCTAACGATTGCGATATACCCTGCGGCAATGTTGCGTATAGCCCAGAACCGACTCCTTCGCAGGGCGCAAATCACCATTCCCAGCAACGTGCCAAGGGCCACAGATAATAATGAAATCTGTAAAGTGACGCCTAAGCCTTTTAGCAACGTTTTGTAGGAATCTCCCTCAATCAAGGTCTTATAAATAATTTCCTCTAAGTTCACTTGACTTTGTTCCTCCTCTCGTTACATAACGATAACACAGCTACTGTCTCAATGGGAGGTAATTCTGAAATTGGTCGTTTTGATTCCGAAATTGGTCATTGGTTGTATAAAAAAACCACCGCTAGGCGGTGATCAAAATACAAAAGCTTGCTGGATTAAGACGGCGCTGGCGGTATAAAAATCCTCGCCGCCGGTCGCAATGCTTCCAGCGATAACTGGTTATTTGACGGTTGCTACTGGACAAAATAGGAATCACATAGCGCAAACATAAGCTGTGGAAACATTTCCCATAACATTTGTACATGTATCTAGTCAATCGATACTCTTTTGTACAGATTTCTTTGGTTGCCAGCTTGGTAGCGTAGTTTACAACCGCAGCCTTTATATACGGCATCATCATTTCAGCTACCATAAATCCATTTGCCTAAAACATTTATATCTCTAGACTCGCTATAGGTGTTAGCAAGACCGCCTTTTTCTTTGATAATCATGGAAATTCCGTTGGCCAACACAACGGGGCCGAAAATGATAATGTCATAGGACAGGACAGCCATTGACTGTAGAGAAAACCAACGCCAATGTACACAGCATATATAGGAGCAGCTTTTCATAATATTCTTTCTCATAATATTTTTTCTCATATTCTTCTTCCTCTATATGCATTAATAAAACATTCTCTAAAAAGATTTGCCATTTGTACAGGACACGCTACAAAAGGAGTGAAAGGTGATTCTGTAGAAAAATCGACGCAACAATACAATGTCTCCGTTGATATGGCAAACAACAAATCATAGAAAAACCAACAAAACATAAAAGCAATCAAGGGGGCATCCTGACTTTCCGTAGTCAAATAGAATAAAGAATATATTGATCTATCAGCTATTTTATACTATAATTATTTGATTAAAATGTATTGTGTGGATTTATGTCTATTATATCTGCAGCACAATATTGAGTATGAGATTGGGGAGGAAAATGTAGATGGATTAAGATGCAAGCGCGATCTATACCTTGGCCTCTCAGTTCGCAATTGTAGGTTTTTGGGATTTGAAACCATGACAATTGCTGATCAGGCAGTATAATAATTGCTTTATGCCCGTAACTCAAAATGGCATAAAGAGACAACCACATGACTATCAGGTTAACAATGCTAAAAGTAGTACACATTATTGAACAATAAAGAATAATTTTGAATTCTGGAGGCGGCGTATAATGCAATCAAGCGTGCGTAAAAGAATAACAATCCTTCTCCTTTCTGCTATTCTAATTTTACCTTTTTCCATAAGCATAGTCACAGCAAGGGCAGTCGTTACAACGGCTGCCACCATTGAAAATATGGAATATGAAACTCTGCAAGATGCTGTAACAGCTGTGACTGATGGAGCCACGATCGGTCTTGCAGAAGGATGTGCAGGAGCGAATCACCATTGATAAAACCGTTACTATTAACCTGAACCAAAAGACCATTAATGGCCAACAAGCTGGTTCTGTAATTACCATTACAGGCGGTAACGTGACCATTCAAAATGGCACCATTACCGGTGGTTATGTTGAGAATGCCAATGGCGGCGGTATTTTTGTACAGATGAATTGCACAGCCACCATTACCAAGGCGACTATTACAGATAACCACTGCTATGGCGGCGGAATCTTTGGCGGCGGAGGCATCTATGTCAACGGCGGAACCAATAACAACTTAAACGACGGTATACTTTATTTATCCAACGCCCTGATTACTGGCAATCAGGCCAAATTGGGCGGTGGAGGCATGGCAGGCTGCGCCTCATCCACATCCAAAATATATTTGGATAACGGCGCAGCAATATTTGACAATATCGTGACCGACAACAGTGCGGATGACTACAGAGCAACTGACGTATTAGTTTCTAATTTGGGCTACATGGGGACGCCGGTTTCAGATGCTATTCCCGCTGCATACATATCTGAATATATGCTGGGCGGCGGAATCAACCAGTGGACTAAGTCAGATGGCACGTTGGCAGATATCAGCTATCTACATGCTTATGGCACAAAAACACTGGAAAATAAGGTAGATCCGGATAGCGATGAAGTGCAACAGGCAAAAAGCCTAGCAACAGTGGTCATTTCCGGCAATACTTCCACGTCCCGCGGCGGCGGCGTGGGCAGCAATGGTCAGGTCATCATAGGCAACGCACCTGTGCCTGATAATGTGATCAACATCTCCGTCAAAAAGGAATGGAGCGACAACGGCGATGCAAGCAAGCTCCGACCGACATCTACCCGAGTGTGGCTGCTCCGCAACGGTGCAAAGGTGGGCTGCATACACCTGTCCGCCGCCTCAAACGGCGAGTGGAACGGCATATTTGATAACCAGCCCAAGGAAGATGCCAACGGTCATCTCTATGTATACACCGTAGAAGAGGAGCCGGTAGCAAACTACGTATCCACCGTTTCTGGCGATCAGGCAAATGGCTTTACCATTACCAACCAGATCTCCGTTTCCATCATCCCTGCTGACATCACCATTTATGTAGGCGGCAACGGCTATGCAGGGGCGGTTGATGGTACTGGAGAAGGATTGCAGGCAGACAGCGGCTTCCCCATACCAGGCTTTATTATCGTGCCCCCTACCGATATCGACTTATCCCAGGCTATACTGCAATACGAACACGACGGTAAACGCCTGACGTGGAATATCCTGTCTTACGACGGAACAACAGGTATACACAATATCTATCGCTTCGAACCTACAGGAGATACAGAGCAAACCCAGGTGCGGATGAAGTTCATCAATGGTGATACTATCGTCCAAGATGACCAGTTTACTGTTGAGGACAAGCTGGATCAGGAACTGACCATGGTGATCTACGGCGAGGGCATGGAAGAAGGGTATATCAAATTGGTCTGTCAGGATATGGAGTATGCCATTACCACCGGCACCGGGACGCTGAAAGTCCGAAGCATTAGCAACGATAAAGTGCTCTACGGCAAAGTCGTGACTGATGCAGATAATATCAATAGTAATGAACCCGGAGTAGTGGCCCCCGCAGGAACCACATACTACATCAACGGCAGCGCCGTTCAGGTTCTCAGCAAGGATACGGTTGCCCTGCTATTCGATGACATCGTTGAAAACAATGATGTGAACGGATCCACCAATACCCAACTGCTGCAACATAGCGCAGAAAAATTTCTTGACCAACTATTTCAATCTAACCTGTCCGGCGGCACCCGCCATTATGAGTGCAAATATCTCGACTTGGTGGATCGCGGCAATGGCAACGCCTGGGTTGTTGCAAACGAGCCGATCCAGGTATACTGGCCACTACCCAAAGGTACCAATAGCAGTACTCGTTTTGAATTGCTCCACTTTGAAGGACTTGATCGAGAGATGGCCGTGGAGGATGTAGCAGATCTGATCGATAAGTGTAATGTAGTACGCATCGAGAATATCACGAACACTGGTACCCATATTCATTTCACGATAGATGAGAAGACAGGCTTTTCACCCTTCGTACTTGTGTGGGAAACGACTACCGGCGGCAATCCCGGCGGTAGCGAAGCCATCCACTACACCCTCCACTATGTCTCCAACGGTGGAACGGAATATGATGATGAACAATACGTACGCGGTACGATCGTCGAGTTAGACAAGGTACCCTTTCGAGAAGGATACACCTTCGCAGGATGGTACGCGGATGAGGCATTAACCGAAAAGATCACCAGCGTCAAAATGACCTCCGACAAAACGGTCTACGCTGCCTGGAAACCCACCGGCGTACCTCAATGGCTCAATGCTGATGACCATTTTGCTTATGTTATCGGTTATCCAAGTAATCTGGTACAACCACTGGCCAATATTACGCGTGCTGAGATAGCAACAATCTTCTTCCGTCTGCTGAACGAAGAAGTACGTGAGGCTAACCTGACGGATATCAATCCGTTTAGCGACGTAAATAAAGGAATCTGGTACAATAAAGCGATTTCGACGATGGCCAAGTTAGATATAGTCAAAGGTCGAACCGATGCAACGTTCGAACCAGATGCACCGATCACTCGCGCAGAATTTGCTGCTATTTGTGTGAGGTTTGATACGAGTCTGACCGATGGCGACAGCAACTTTACAGATATCGAAGGCCACTGGGCAAAAGCTGCGATCGAGTGCGCAACCACGCTAGGTTGGATTGCTGGTTATCCGGATGGCACCTTCCGTGCCAATCAACCCATTAGCCGTGCAGAAGCCATGACCATGATCAACCGCGTACTGCAACGTCTACCAGAGAGCGAAAACGACCTATTGGCCGATATGGTCACTTGGCCAGACAACCAGCCGGGGGCATGGTATTACCTTGCTGTGCAGGAGGCCACCAATTCACACAATTTTAACCGAAAGGCAGATGGCATACA
This sequence comes from uncultured Peptococcaceae bacterium, assembly GCA_949289995.1. GTDB lineage: Bacteria > Bacillota > Dehalobacteriia > UBA4068 > UBA4068 > JAILCQ01. The sequence continues at coordinate 6,935 of CASEQE010000034.1, read as the reverse complement.
TGAGGTGTGGACTGAACTGAATCCTGTACGCAATTGGACAATGTATGACTAAATATCGGGAGATAACGTCTTTAACGTCATTGATATCGTTAGCAAAAGCACCGCGCATATTGTAATATGACTCATATTAGGCCTTTGTTCTTCATTTTGTAGAGCGTTAACGACTGTTGCTACTCTATACCACCATAAAACGCTCTACCCGGCGTCACCAGGAGAAACAGGATAACGTTCCGATCAGCCACAAGACGGTATCTACAACAATATTATCTAAAGGCCCATCAGGACTACTAACTGATAACTCAGGATTCCAAGATAGCCTTATCAAAATCATGGAATAATTTCTCGTGTTCCAGGATTAACTGATGGCTGACACAAGCGATAAACAAGTCAATGAATAGATGATGGGAGATCTCCGATGGATGGTATCTCATCATCTATTGCATATGGGCAAGTTATGATTTTCGTTTCAATATGTGCAGTGACTGCAGCCAGACAGCCAAAAAAAAGATATAATTCCCATTTTTATTCTGCAAAAACAATTTCTGGATTTATCAACTCACCAGTTCTCTGCTTATAATCGTTGGTGTTTCAAATATAAATTCTGATCCTTTTTTACAACGTTTTTGACTGTTTCCCGGTATACATGTCTTTTACACATTGGTTTTCTGTAGTAAAAGCATTTTGAAGTTCGCTTCGCTGATACATCCGGCAACCATGTCCTCGTACAGCCGAAGAACCATCTTTTCCAGAACGTCAATCCGTTTCTCATCTTTGCTCAGGGGACTTTCCAACGCTTTCTGCTCTGCTCGGCTGTGCAGGTGTCGGTTAACTTTTCGGCAACGGCTCTTCCTCGTCTATCGGGGCGGCTCTGGCGCATTCCCGGGTTTTGTTCAGCCAAGATAACTGTACAGGGTGTCGTACTCAATCCGGTACAGGAAACCGTGCTGCTTCCCGTAGGCGTTGTAAGTCTTACAGGAATAAATCTGCTTCGGGGGCTTGTCGTTGATGTAACGGATAGTCAGCAATTTCCCTTACTCGCCGCATTTGATAAGCCCGGCAAACAGGCTGATTTCTCCGTTCTGGCGGGAGCGCTACCGGGATTTCAGCTTACGCTGCACGATGTCAAAGATCTTGCGGTCAACAAGCGGCTCTTGCTGGTTCTCAACGAGAATCCATTCCTCCGCTTCTTCTCTCTGACGGTGCCGATTTTAAAGCGGTATGCCTTCTTCTGGAAAACGATAGCGCCAGTATAGACGGAATTCATCAGGACATCCTTAATCACGAAGAATTCCCACATATGCCGCCCGTTTACCAGATCTTTTTTTTCCATTTGGGTTATACGTTTTGCAGCCCACGTACCTGGTTCCAATAAGTCGGTCAGGAGATTTTTTTCTTCCAGCCCGTGCCGGATACAGTTGGGGCCGGGTTCGCCAGCGCCCATGCAAACAAACGCCGAACAATGGGAGCTATTTCCTCATCTTTCTTTTGCGTATTTGCTTAAAATCGTATTTGCTTAAAATCGCCTTTTGATTGACAATGCTGTTGCTGTCGCCCGTCAATTGATCGTCGCGGGATAAGCGGCAATAGAGGGCGGTAATTTTGCCCCCTTTTGGGCACAGGCCAGACTGCCTGAACATGTTTTTTGCTCCTTTCCTCGGCGGGCAGTCTGCCAATACAGGATTGCTTGTACGCATTTGAACGCTCTTTGTTTGCTTCATCAAGAGGAAACCTCGCCATTAGCTGCAAAACTTTATGGGGCAAGCTTCGTTGCCCATCATAGCTGCCTGTAAAACGATAGTATGTCCTGCCGGATTGTATAGTGATTTCATGCGTTGGCAACTCCTGATACAGAAGATTTTTTACCGCGATATGCTCGTCTTTGATTTCTCGTTTCTTTTCCATTCCTTTCCATCCTTTTTCCGTTTTGAACAGAAAGCAAGCACAGCAAATAAGCGCCCATTTGCCGCTTACTTTTTTAGCAGCAAACATAGGCAAAAGGTCCTCTTTCCGTCAAAACCCCTGTTGTAGCAATATGCGCCAGATGGAAATTTTTTTATTTTTCTTGTTGGAAGTTTCCCCAACGCTCGTATGTTCTCTAACTCAATATCCTGGTTAAAAGGCAGCTTTTGTTGCGTTTTGCTCTTCGCTATATACAACACGTAGATTTTCTTTTTTGCCAAAGTCTTGAGAAAGTTTCCATAAGATGCAATTCGTTGCTATTATTGTTTGATCGTATATAATATGTAGCAATATGTCAAAGAAAGAAAGAAAGGATATTTGCACAATGGAATATATGTCATATGCGAAAACAGAGACAAAATGGGGATTTCTGAAAGGCGGGTACAAAAACTTTGCAATAGCAAGCGCATACCTGGCGCGGTAAAGCTTAGCCGCGTTTGATTAATACGCAAAGACATGAAAAAACCTGCTGACGCATAATGGAAAGTAAATAAACAATTTAAAGAATCTTGCCTTTCGTTGTAAGGTTTTCAATAAAATCCATATTACATAGGTGAAAGGCGGCTGTTGCCTTGTTGAAGGATCATAAAACCAGCAAATTGTTCTTTGCACGCATGGAACAGGAATTGTTGAGCTATCTGCAAAATATGGAAAATTTGCTGCAGGATTGCATTGTTGTTGTAAGCCCAACCGATAATAAGATCCTAGTCGGAACTCCAACAAAATAATTGTCCAAAGCACAAGCAAATGTTAGCTGCAATATACTTCCATTTTATCTTCAAGTTCTACTCGTTTGCTATTAAAAAGCGCAAATATATGTATAGCAGCTAATTCCTTTTATTATAGTGATTTATGCCGCATAATTATCGGGTCATAATTTCAAATACTGCTGCATTGACTCTTTTATAATTCGAAGTATATTTTAAAGTATAAAAAGATAATGCTAGAAGATACCACGTGTCCTTTCTAAAAAATTAAAATTTATGTTCTTTATATAATTTTAATGCTACAGACATCTTCTTTACATCATAAAAATCCATAATATGTTAAAATAAAAAAGAATAGAAAAATGGAGTGATGCAATATTGGAAAATATGAAAGTTGCTTACAAAGGGCATATAGATAACCAACGACAAGGAAGGTTGAAGATTTTCTTTGGCTATGCTGCAGGCGTTGGTAAAACTTACGCTATGCTTGAAGCTGCACATCAAGCCCAAAAAAAAGGAATTAATATTGTAGTTGGGTATATTGAGCGTCACACCAGACCTGATACGCTTGCATTGCTTGAAGGATTAGAACAGCTTCCTTATAAGGAAATTGACTATAAAGGAATTAAACTTAAAGAATTCGATTTAGATGCCGCACTCAAACGTCATCCCCAAATAGTGCTTGTGGATGAATTAGCACACAGCAATGCAGCAGGATGTCGTCATGCTAAACGTTATCAAGACGTGGAAGAACTTCTGCGGGCAGGCATCGATGTTTATACAACCGTTAATGTTCAACATTTGGAATCTCTTAATGATTTGGTAGCATCTATTACACAAGTTGCTGTTAGTGAACGAATTCCTGACTCTGTGTTTGACTCTGCAGATCAAGTGGAACTGGTTGATATTGAACCAGACGATTTAATTGCCAGATTGCTGTCGGGGAAGGTATATCGCAAAAATCAGGCTTCTCATGCTCTCAATCATTTCTTTACAAGAGATAATTTGGCTGCGCTTCGTGAAATTGCTTTGCGTCGTACCGCCGATCGTTTAAGCCGAAACGCTAAAAAAAGCGGAAATGAAACTGTTGCCAAAGCAGGAGAGCATATTTTAATTTGCCTTTCGAGCTCTCCATCCAATGCCAAAGTGATTCGAACTGCTGCTCGTATGGCGGAGGCTTTTCACAGTGGTTTTACGGCTTTATTTGTTGAAACTCCCGAAATAAAAGAATTGAAAGGTGACGGATTAAAAAGATTACGGGATAATCTTCGTCTTGCAGAACAATTAGGCGCTCAAATTGCTACCGTTTATGGTGATGATCCTGCTGTACAAATTGCGGAATATGCTAAGGTCAGTGGCATCACAAAAATTGTCATAGGAAGAACCAATCACAGTTCCACCATATTTTTACGGAGCAAGACATTAGCTGACAAACTGACGAAATTAGCTGGAGATATTGATATTTATATCATTCCGGATGCTCAGCCTCTCTATAAGAAAAAATTCAATTTGCTTCGAAAAGAGGAACCGAAATTTAGGTGGATTGATTTGTTGAAAGCGGTACTGATTACACTTTCTGCAACTGCTATTAATTTTGGCTTTTACACGGCTGGTCTTCGGGAAGCGAATATCATTACTCTGTATATTTTGGGGGTTTTACTTATTGCAATTTGGACACACGGTCATCTATATGGAGCACTTGCATCGGTGCTTAGCGTCATCTTATTTAATTTCTTATTTACAGTTCCAAGATTTACATTAGAAGCCACCGATCCCGATTATCCGATTACCTGTTTGATTATGTTGGTAGCCAGTATTATTTCGAGCTCATTGGCAACTCGTGTAAAAAAACAAGCTCGACAATCTGCTCAAAAAGCCTACTATATGGAACTTCTGATGAATAGTAGTCAAAAGATGCAGCAAGGGCGGGATGAACAGGAGATTATTGCTCTTGCAGCAGAACAAATAAGAGCACTTCTGGATCGACCGATTTTATATTCACTGGCACTGAAGGGCAAAGAACTGAAATTTCAGGTTTGTCCACAGTCAGAAGCAAATAAATTGATTGGGGCAATGACTGCGGAAGAAATCGGTGTTGCGGACTGGGTAGTAAAAAACAATAAACATGCTGGAGCAACCACAAACACATTATCGCACGCACAAAATCTATATTTGTCTGTCCGTGGAAACCAGGAAGTGATGGGCGTGATAGGAATTCCGTCAAAGTATTATCCTCCATTGGATGTATTTGAGAAAAACCTGCTGATTTCCCTTCTAAACGAATGTGGACTAATTTTGGAACGTCGAAGACTTCGGGCCGAAAAACAAGCGGTTGAAATGGAAACACAAAGGGAACGCCTTCGTTCCAACTTATTGCGTGCAATTTCTCACGACCTTCGTACACCGCTTACCAGCATTAGTGGAAATGCAGGCGTTTTAATGGAAAAAAGTATTTTGTTAGATGAAAGCAAAAAACAGGAGATATATAATTCTATCTATGATGACTCGATGTGGCTTGTAAATCTCACAGAAAATCTTTTATCTATTACACGGATCGAAAATGGCGCAATTCATCTCCAGATGAATGCAGAACTGATCGACGATGTATTTCGAGAGGCACTCTCTCATGTAGACCGAAAAGCATCCGAACATGAGATATCAGTAGAACTTGCGGACGATCTTTTGATGGCGAAAATGGATGTTCGCTTGATTGTTCAAGTGATTATCAATATTGTAAACAATGCCATCAAATATACGCCGCAAGGCTCTCATATCTGTTTATCAGCTCAAAAGGACAAAAAAATGGTTTGCATTCGTATTGCAGATGACGGACCTGGTATTTCAGATGAAGCGAAGCTGCATTTATTTGATATGTTTTATACGGCGGATATCGGCAAGGCGGACAGCCGCAGAGGATTAGGGTTGGGCTTAAGTTTATGTAAGTCTATTATAGATGCTCATGGAGGAGAGATTTCCGTCAGCGATAATCATCCGCAAGGTGCGGTATTCTCTTTTACATTACCTTTAGAGGAAGTGAATTGCGATCATGTATAAACCAAAGATTCTTGTGATAGAGGATGATCCTGCTATCACAAATTTGATACGAACAACATTAGATACACAAGATTATCAGTATCATACTGCGAAAAATGGATCAGGTGCGCTTTTAGATGCCGTTTCCTATAACGCAGATGTCATTATTTTGGATTTAGGATTACCCGATATGGATGGAGTTGAAATTATCCAAAAGGTTCGTGGGTGGAGCAATGTGCCTATTATCGTAGTAAGCGCCAGAAGCGAGGATCAAGATAAGGTTGAAGCATTAGATGCGGGGGCAGACGATTATTTAACAAAACCATTCAGTATTGATGAACTTTTGGCTCGCCTTCGTGTTGCCTTACGCAGAAGCCGGACAGATGAAGCTTCTTCCCAAGTACAAACCAGTGTGTATCGTAATGGAGATTTGACCATTGATTTTGCTGCTGGATGCGCCTATATGAATGAAAAAGAGATTCATTTGACTCCTATCGAATACAAACTTCTTTGTGTGCTTGCCAAAAATACCGGGAAAGTTTTGACCCATAATTACATTTTAAAAGAAGTATGGGGAAATACTTCCGCATCGGATACGCCTTCTTTGCGGGTGTTTATGGCTACTCTGCGGAAAAAGATTGAGAAAAATCCTTCTGTCCCTCAATATATTCAAACGCATATTGGTGTAGGGTATCGAATGATACGGCGATAAAAAAGTCTATATTAAAATTTCTTAATAACGTTGTCCATCTCGCGTAAATGGGCAACGTTATTTTTATTCATTAAGTATGTTTATGTATAAATCTAAGTTAAAAATGTACACTGTATATCGCAGCTGGAAAACATACTTTTGCCGATCCAGTTTTTGACCGTGTAGACGGCGTTATCTATAAAATCAGCGGCATTAAACCGCAAAACGGAATGAACTGGAAAAAATATGCTTTGGCACTGCTTGCAACAAACGGCGTAATGATTCTTCTGGGATACATCATTTTGAGAATTCAAAGTATCGCCCTTTTCAATCCCAACGGAATCGGAGGTATGGAGGAATCCCTTTCCTTCAATACGATCATCAGCTTCATGACTAACACCAACCTTCAGCATTATTCCGGTGAGTCTGGATTATCTTACTTATCTCAGATGTTGGTAATCATCTTTATGATGTTTGTATCTGCTGGAAGCGGATATGCGGCCTGCGTTGCATTCATCCGTGGTTTGGCTGGAAAAACAAAGGAT
>CASEQE010000033.1 GCA_949289995.1 uncultured Peptococcaceae bacterium | reverse complement strand
CAGGGAGAAACGAAATCCACCGGAAAACAGCGGTATAAACATCCCAAGTATTGCCTGCAAACCATAAAAGCTTAATGTCATTCCAAACATATACAGGAATGAACTGACTCCTGCACAAATATTGGATGTGCTTAACAGGACGATAATTGTATTGCTAATAATCCAAAAACCTAACAGTGTTTGCGTTGATGAAAAGCTCCACAATGTATCCGACAGACAAAAGTCTGTTAATCTGCAAATACATCCAACAATTATTCCAACTATAAATATTTTCACATAGGATTTTATAGTATGATGATTTAAGGTCATGTTTAAGAAAATTACTCCATTCAAAATACCGACATGTTAATCTCATTTTACTCTTAACCTATGACCAATTCAACCATAGAAAGTGAGGTATCAACCATATACTATACAGTCAAGAACAGATAGCCGGACAAACCAAGCCGACCTTGTTTTGTTTCTGCAATCACAGGGGGAACCGCTGGAAGCGGCACGACAGCTCGAACGTCTGGTGCAACAAGTGGTATCGCCGCAGCGTAGCCGCGGCGGCCCCATAGATTTTGTCATGGAGTTTTTGGCAAGCGCTTTACCGAAACCGTTGAACTTCTCGCAGGAGAAAAGGGAGCCGCGCCGCCCAGGACTCCCCGCAATTCCGATTGCCGCGCCGCATCCCCCACAACCGAAGAGCTAGGAACTACCCCACAGCGCCAGCTGCATTGTTAAATATTAAAACGATCGTAGATTGAATAGCAGTCTAAACATAGCTTTTTATCCCCACGCAAGCGAATCCAATTTGCCCCCGTGCTTTCGCCACAGCAGTCACACACATATGAATCAAAAATACGGGCCTGCTCCGGAAGCTTGATCACAGTTTCTTTCACATCAAACATCTCAGGGGGAGTGCAGCTCTGATAATAGGCAAAGGACTCCTCTCTGGTCATTTCACGAGGCTTTGGCTTCAGCACAAGTCTTACGGATTTTCCTGTCTTGCGGTTATAGAAGGAAAACGCCTGCTTGCCACGCATATGGAAAAGCAGATTACCCTTGCCAACGCTGCAACCGAGAATTATCTGAATAGCATCTACGCCGCATGCATCGTTTTCAGAAATGCAAACAACTTGCTCATCATCGGAAAATTCCAAATTTAACAATTCAATGGCATATAGAGCAGCCTGATATCCGATTGTTAAGCCGCCACAAACATGTCCATGAAAAGCAGCAGCTTTTTCCCACAATTCTTTTTTGTTTAGCATCTTGATCTCCTCCTTATTTTTCAAGGTTTACTGTCTGGTAGCCACCGAAGTAAATATCGGCAATGCGTTGATAAGAATCGATTCCTAGGAAGAAGTTGGAGATTTCGTCAAACTTTTCTTCCATAACAATATCAGAGAAGGCGTCCGGATACACAACAGAGCCAATATAATAGGCATCCGCAATGGCAATCTCCAAGTTGGTATAGTAGTAATTGTAAGGCATCTGCATATATACCTTCCCGTTCTTTACGGCACTCAACGAGTTATAAAAATCCGGGTTGGCACTATAGTCGTCGCACAAGATCTGGTAGCCACCCGCATCAACAATAATAGCATCCGGATCCATTTCAAGAATTTTCTCTTTATCAATCATAGCATACTGCTGGATACCAGCTTTAGCTGCAGCATTTCGAATATTCAGCGCATCAAATAGCGCATAGTTACCAGCAGTGCTTTCAATTCCATGACTACCCCGACTACTTTGGCAGCCCAAATATACAAGCGGCTTATTTTCGATTGCTGCGGTTCGTGTATTCAAGTCAGTTTTAATGTTCCTCATATAATTTATCACTTCTTCCGCACGATCTCCGTGACCGGTGATTTGACCCACGAGAGACAAAGAATCATAGATGGCAGTGTCAAACACCTCAGAGTTCCCATAGCTTAGTGCAACAACCGGAATCCCTGTTTTCTCCTGCAATTCATCCAAAGCTGATATCTCAGAATTGTACATAGAGAAGATTACGTCAGGAGCGGCAACATACAACAGTTCAGCATCTGGGGCGTTACCGGGTCCGCCGGGTCCGATAACAGTGAGCTCATCTACGTTTGGAATCGCCATATTGTATGGTCTTCCGTCATCGCCCCATTCCTGCTCAACCGACTCCACGCCAACCAGCTCCGCAGTGTCGGCAACATAGCAATACAAGCGGAGTGCACCGGGGCCAATACATGCATAAGCATCGGCGTTGCCGGGAATAGTCACAGTACGTCCCATCAAATCCGTTACTTCATAATCTTCAGTGTCAGTGGTTTCAACATCGTCAGTCTGGCTTTGCTGCACGTTTTCTTTGTTATCAGACTCAGCAGCATCATCGTTGGTTGTGCCGCCCGAGCAGGCACAGAGGGACAGCAGCAGACATGCTGCCATCAGGATAGAAATGACTTTTTTCATTTTTATTTCTCCTTTTGTTTTTATTTTGGTATGACAACCTTGTGGTTGTCATAAGTGATTACTGAAGCTGAAACGCCATAAACTTCTTGAATGCTTTGTGCAGTAATCGTTTCTATACCACCAAAGGAATAGACAGAGCCGTCTACCATAGCGAGAAATTTATTGGCAAAGCGTAAAGCAAGATTTAAATCATGAATCGTCACCACTGCCGTAAGATGTTGTTGCTTTACAATATCACGTATGATGCGAAGAACTTCCAATTGATTTTTTAAATCAAGGTTGCTGGTAGGCTCGTCGAACAGCAATACGGGCGTCTGCTGTGCAAGGGCTCTTGCAATTGCTACCTTTTGCCGCTCACCGCCGGAAAGCTCAAGAACATTTCGCATAGAAAATTCCTCAAGAGACAGTAACTGTAATACCTGCTGAACAATTTCCAAATCTTTGGCTGTTACATCCCATTTGATAAACGGTTTTCTGCCGAGCAATACGGAATCGAACACAGTGCCATCAGAAAACTGGCAATTCTGTGCCACATACCCGATTCGTTGAGCCAGTTCAGCATTGTCGAGTTTGCTGACTGGCTGACTTTCAACAAGAATTTCCCCCGAATTCGGACGGTTGATTTTATTGATGCACTTGAGCATTGTAGACTTTCCAACACCATTTACGCCTAAAACCGCTACAAAATCACCCTCATCAGCACTGAAAGACACATCTTGAACAACTTCATGGGAGCCATATGCAAAGCATAGATTCTTTATTTCTAATTTCATTTTGCCTTCTTGCCCCTCAACAAAATATAGAAAAACATCGGTGCGCCCAGCAAAGAAGTGATTGCCCCCACAGGCAGAATAATAGGGGAAATCAGTACTCTTGCAATCGTATCTGCCAGCAGCAGAATAATGGAACCTGCCAATGCAGACGCAGGGATCAAGAAGCGATGATCGGCACCTAAGATCCGCTTCATGATTTGAGGACCAATAAGGCCAATAAAACCGATCATTCCCATAAACGATACCGAAACTGCCGTAAGCAGGGAAGCCGCAAGCATCCCCCAAAAACGCACTTTTGTAGTTCTCACGCCAAGGCTTTTTGCGGTTTCTTCTCCGTTTGCAAGGGCGTTATAATTCCAACGCATTAGCAAAAAGTACACGATACAGCCTGTTGTAATAACAGATAAAATCGCAACTTCTGTCCACGAAATCCGGCCTAGGTCACCAAATGTCCAAAATAATGCTGCCGCAATTTTGATGTCATCTCCAAAGTACTGGATCATCGTTGTTCCTGCGCTAAACAAGGAGCTCAGTGCCGTTCCCGCCAAAACAATAGATTCTGGAGAAAAGCTGCGAAGCTTGGAAAGAGCCATTATTAAAAGAACTGCTCCCATTGAGAATGCAAATGCGCACATTGTGACCAAATAGGGATTATTGATTGCCACTGCGTCAGAAGCTGTATTCATTACTGTTCCTGCACCAAAAACAATAATGGCCAAATTTGCACCAAAAGTTGCGGCGGCAGAAACACCAAGTGTTGAAGGGGAGGCCAAGGGGTTTTTTAGACTGGTTTGCATTACACAGCCTGCGATGGATAACCCTGCACCGGCCACAACAGCCGCTACCACACGAGGCATACGGATTCTCCAAATCACAACGAATCCTCGTTCATCACCCAACCCTAAAAGCGTTTCCAAAACCTCCAAAGGTGATATGGAGGCAGCTCCGGCATTCACGGAGATTACCATGGAAAAAAGCATAATAACAAGCATCCCCAATAAAATGAACCATTTTTTTCGGATAGAACGATGGTACGCCCCAATTCCACCCCTGTTTACCATGTAATTTTCTCGCAATACCTTGGATTGTTTATTTCTCGTAATCTTTGCCATCACTCAAACAATTCCTTTGCTTTTGTTGCAATATGTTTACCGAATCTTTTGCAAGATTCCTCATGTTCTGATAACCGACTGCTTACGGCAGTTGGTCCAATATGAATTAGAGGTCTGCCATATTCCACACCGCTGGAATAGACAAGCATACCATAAACAAGCAGATGGTTATAATAATTTAATATAATAAATCATCCAATTTAAGCCTCCCTAGGGGATATTTTTCTTCTTAGTTACTTAAAAAACAATAAAAATATTTCTACCATAAACAAGAAAGCCGCTACACCATTTTTGCGAAGCATAATAAAAAAGGTATACAACCTTCCTTCAAGAAGATCGTATACCTTCATAGTATACATGATATATGATATGAGCGTTAAATCCTGCACTTTAGTTCTATCCGACCAGCTTCCTGCTGCTTTTAACCATAATATCACTTTGGTTTCAAAAAGTCAAGTCTGAGCTATAGAACTATTTGCGACGCAAGTTGAAAAGGCGGCGGCCTAACCCCCCAGAGAACCAACGGATTCTCCTCAATATCAGCTTGCCATTATCGACGAACAAGTTTTTATTGCAAAAGAACAAACGCCGCCCGGCCAAGCAAGCCGAACGACAAGGGCTTTTTCTGGTCTGCCGCACTGTGCTGATTACGGAATCAAGCCGCATTTTGCCACAAGCAAAAATATGATGCCACAACAAGACTGCTATCGTTATTACCAATACGGGCGACAGTGCCATGCACTTTATTCGGGAAGAAACGCTGAAACTATTCGTCTTACAGTAGATTTCGATGCGATAGTGTTTTTCATTGACGTTGCCATAGCATTCATGGAAGATGAGGAAAAGCGCATTGCCAAACTTGACCACATTTTAAAGCTCTACAATGTGGGAAACATCAGCGGCACGTTCAGCCCTAAACGGTTCTTAAAACTTTCCGTTGACTATGAGGCAAAGCAGAAAGAACTAATAGAGCAGGTTAAGGCATGGCGAGAAACAGTAGAAACCTTTGACCAGAATCAAGCCGACTTCGACAGCTTTGCGGCTATTGTGCGGAAGTATGTAGGTATCCGGAAACTGACAGCCAACATCGTCAATGAGTTTCTAAAGAAGATTATCATCTATGCAGCGGATAAGTCCAGCGGACACCGCAAGCAAAAAATGGAACCGCTCAGAAACTTCATCGAAGAAATCAACCTGCCGGGCAACGATCAGACTGTAGAACGGTAAAGAAAAGGCAGGGCGGCATAACCTTTCAGACAGCCGCCCTGCGACAATTAACTTGCTTCCTGATAGGGCGCGCCTTTGACTTGCCTCCTCCTTTGTTTTTGTCAGAAGTCGAATGTATCTTTAACGTGCTAGGATATGTGATAAAAGTTGACAATTAACTAACGAAAGGCATATAATAAATTGTTGTAGCAAAATAAAGACGGAGGTATTAAAAATGAGTGATAAAAAAACTTTTTATATCACCACACCCATCTATTATCCTAGCGATAATTTGCATATTGGACATGCGTATACTACGGTAGCTGCCGACACAATGACTAGGTATAAAAAGATGCGTGGATTTGATACCTATTTCCTTACCGGCTCCGATGAACATGGTCAAAAGATTCAGAGAAGAGCGCTGGCTGCCGGCAAAAGCCCGCAGGAATTTGTGGATGAAATTATTTGTAATTTTAAAAAATTATGGCAGGTTCTTTTAATTGAAAATGATGATTTTATTCGTACTACTGAAGACCGTCATCAAAAAGTGGCTCAGGAATTGTTTCAAAAAATATACGATCAAGGCGATATTTATAAATCTCAATATGAGGGTTGGTATTGTACTTCCTGTGAAACCTTTTTTACCGAGATCCAAGTAGGAGAGGAGCATGTATGCCCGGATTGTGGAAAAGCGGTAGAAAAAATGAAGGAAGAAAGCTATTTCTTCAAAATGAGCAAATATGCTGATCGTTGGTTACAGTTTATTGACGAAAACCCCAATTTTATTCGCCCAGAAAGCCGGCGCAATGAAATGATTAATTTTGTCAAACAGGGGTTGGATGATTTATGCGTATCTCGTACGACTTTTGATTGGGGCATTAAAGTACCCTTTGATGAGAAACATGTTATTTACGTCTGGTTCGATGCTTTAATCAATTATATTTCCGCCTTGAAAGGGACGGGCGATGGTAGTTTATATGATAAATTCTGGCCGGCGGATGTGCATTTGGTAGGTAAAGATATTATACGTTTTCATACCATCATTTGGCCTATTATGCTGATGGCGGCCGGTATCCCCTTGCCTAAGACGGTTTTGGGGCATGGTTGGGTTCTGATGGGCGATAGCAAAATGAGTAAATCTGTAGGTAACGTCATTGATCCGTTAGTTTTATGTGATAAATATGGACCGGATGCCATACGCTATTTTTTGATGCGCGAAATGGGTTATGGTTTAGATTGCAATTATTCGGAAGAAGCTTTGGTTTTACGGATTAATACCGATTTAGCTAACGATTATGGCAATTTGTTGTCACGTACTACAGGTATGATTAATAAATTCCAAGGCGGCATGGTAACCCCACCAGGAGAAGCCACAGAGTTTGATCAAGAATTGATTGCCTTGGCTGAGGAAACGCCGAAAAAATTTGCACAATTAATGGATAATATGGAATGGGCCAACGCTTTGGCGGAATTATGGAAATTGGTCAATAAAGCCAATAAATATATAGACGATGCCGCTCCCTGGGCATTGAATAAAGCGGGAGAAAAGAGTAAATTATCCACGGTTTTATACAATATGTGCGAAGTAGTGCGTATGGTTACCGTTATGGTATCTCCCGTTATGCCTGGATTACCCCAAAGAGTATGGCAACAATTGGGGATTGAAGAAAAGCCAGAATTATATACATGGGACAGTCTTAGTTGGGGAAAATTTCCCAGCGGCGGTATGATTCATCGGGGCGATCCTTTATTCCCCAGAATTGATTTTGCTGCAACAGCCGATACGGTTCCTGCAGAAGCGGTCGAAAAACCAGCTGCGCAGAAAGAAACGGCAGAACCCGTGGAACCAATTGGCCCGGAATGTTCTATGGAAGATTTTCAACGCTTAGACTTACGGGTGGTGAAAGTCTTAGCTTGCGAAAAGGTACCGAAGACGGATAAATTATTGAAGTTTACTTTGCAATTAGGCAACGAAGAACGTACAGTGTTATCTGGTATCGCTAAATATTACCAACCGGAACAGCTGGTAGGTAAAAATTTAGTTTTGATTGCCAATTTAAAGCCGGTAGTCATACGCGGCATTGAATCTAAGGGGATGTTACTTTCCGCCTGCGGTAAAGATCGTTTGCAATTGGTAGAAGTGGAAAATATGCCTAGCGGCGTAAAGGTGATGTAAGAATGTTATTTGATAGCCATGCCCATTTAGATGACAAAAAGTTATATAATGATTTAGATGGCGTTTTGCAAAGGGCGGAAGATGCCGGCGTAACCAAGATCGCGACGATTGGTTGCGATTGGCACAGTTCTTTAATGAGCGTACGTTTGGCGGAAAAATATCCGGGGCGGATATTCGCTACCGTTGGCGTCCATCCGCAATACGCGGAAACCCTGAACGAGCAATTGTTAGAAAAACTTTATGATTTGGCGCAAGCTGAAGCAGCCTCTGCAGTGGGAGAAATCGGTTTGGATTATCATTATGAGGGTCCCTCCCGGGAAATACAGCAAAAAGCCTTTCGTAAACAGATCGATTTGGCAAAACAATTGTCATTGCCGCTCGTTATCCATAATCGGGAATCCCATGAAGATATGATGCGCATCATTAAAGAGGAAAAAGCTGGGATTAACGGCGGCGTGTTACACTGTTTTTCCGGTAGTTGGGAAATGGCCAAATTTTGTTTTCATCAAGGCTTTATGATTTCTTTTGCTGGTCCGGTCACTTTTCATAATGCCAAGACGGCGGTGGAAGTGGCAAAAAAAGCGCCTGCTGATATGATTTTGGTAGAAACGGATAGCCCATATTTATCCCCAGAGCCTTTTCGGGGTAAAATCAATGAACCAGCACGAGTAAAGTTGGTGGCAGAGAAGCTTGCCAGCTTGCGCGAACAAGATTTTGAGACAATAGCTTGGATGACTACAGAAAATGCTTTGAGGCTTTATCGTATTGTCCAAAAGTAAAATCTTTATCAATTAACGATGTTGCTCTTTTCGCTGAGAGAAGGCATATTTGCGTAATTTGAAGAAGCTTTATTGTCTTAAGCTAAATGTACTGGCCATTTGATTGGTTTGGCATGAGAAAATTCTATTATTTCTATTTTGATTTGTGCTTGAATCTAAGTGAATTGTTTTATTTTTATCGTTTTCCTCATAATTTTTCATAATCTTGACGAAACTTTGGAAAAAAAGCGATTTGACAAATAGCGATATCTATTATAATATGTTGATAAATCTTATCGCCAAGGTATATGAATCAAACGGCAAGTTGGAGGGCAGATGGTTAAATCCAATAACTTTCTTAAAGAACAACAACTGGGAGAAGTAAGCGAAGCCTTGTTTGTGGCTGCCGCTCAACCGGACTTGTTGAAACCTGCCGTATATCCATCGGAAAAAAACGTTACGGCACAAGCGGAGGTAAAAGAACATAAAAAGCCTTTTTCATCCGTGATGATCGCATGCGCCGGCGTATTGTTGTGTTGTGGCATTGCTTTTTCCTCTTATTTGGGTATGTGGGAAAACGGTGGCTTTGATTTTGGCGCTTTGACGGCCAAAAAGGTAACGCTGATAATCAACGGCGCCTCTGTTGACTTAACGACTAACGCCGTATATGTAGATGAATTATTAGCGGAACAGAATATTCAGTTAGATGAAAGCGATACCATTAATCTGGCTACCAGCAAACGGGTGGAAGATGGCGCTACCATTCGTATCATAAAATCGATTGAGATATCGATTACGGCTGATGGAAACGAGTATCTTTTGAATAGCAATCCCTTAACCGTAAGCGCGGCTTTGCAAAAAGCAGGTATTGTTTTGGGCGAAAATGATGAAATCTCTTTGCCGGAAGATCGTTATTTATATGATGATTGTCAATTAAGCGTTTATCGTATTACCTCGCAGCAAGTGGTCGAAGAAGAGGAAATCGAGCCTACCGTCGTACGTCAGGAAAGCGCTTATTTGGAGGCAGGTAGTAGTGAAACGTTAAGAGTTGGCGAAAGCGGTATTCGGCAAAATACTTATTTGGTAACCTATCGGGATGGAGAGGAGTATCAACGGGAGCTGATTGATAGCCAGGTAACCAAAGAGGCTGGTACAACCATTGTGGCGTATGGCACTATGGTATTGGCTAGCCGCAGCGAATCTTATGATGAAGCGCAAGTGGCTACCACTGCTGATGGTAACGCATTTAGCTATACCCAAAAGATTGATGTGGAAGCTACCGCTTATACGGCTACCGGCAACCGTACTGCCACTGGCACCTGGCCGAAAGTAGGGACGATCGCTGTAGATCCCAATTATATTCCTTTGGGCAGCAAAGTCTATATTGAAGGGTATGGCTTTGCCACAGCGGAAGATACGGGAGGAGCAATTAAAGGGTATATTATTGATTTATATATGGATACCTATGATGAATGTATAAATTGGGGTAGGAGAGATACTACCTTATACATTTTGGAGTAAAGGAAGCCAATATGTTGGAAAAAAAAATCGCAACGCCCGGTTCTACCGGGCGTTTGTTGAAAGAAATGGGAAAAAAGCCAGTCAAGGGTTGGGGGCAAAATTTTTTAATTGATCATCAAATTGCGTGTCAGATTGCCGCCAGCCTACCCGAACCCAGGGAACAAAGCGGAGTGCATATTATAGAAATTGGCGCAGGTTTAGGGGCGTTAAGCCAGTTGTTGACACAACAGGCGAATCGCTTGATTCTGCTGGAGATAGACCCGGATTTAGCTTCCCATTTACGACAAACCTTTAACGATACGTCTTCGGTTCGAATTGTGCAAGAGGATGCCTTGCAAGTTGACTATGATCAATTGGTTGGCGGAGACAACTATCATATCTTTGGCAATGTTCCCTATAATATAACCAGCGAACTCATAGCGCATCTTGCCAGTTTCCAAAAATGGCAAAGCGCTACTTTGTTATTGCAAAAAGAGGCAGCCGAAAGATTATTAGCTGGCCCTGGACGTAGGAATTGTCCATTGGCGTTGCGTTTATTCTATTGTTGTAGTGGACAATATTTATTTTCCGTACCCCCCTCTTGTTTTCATCCTATGCCAAAGGTAGACTCTGCCGTTATCCAATTGTGCCGCCGGCTATCCCCGCCGGTGGATTGCACTTGGGACAAAATGGAACCGCTGATTCAAGCCGCTTTTGCGTTACGTAGAAAATCCTTGCTGAACGCTTTGATGGCTTCTTCGCTTCGTGGGGATAAACCGTATTGGCAGCAGATATTAACTCGCTGCGGTCTGGATTTGCAGATTCGAGGAGAAGCCTTAACTTTAGCAGATTTTAGCCGTTTGGCTCTTGCCGTAGATGCATGGAAAGAAGAATAGAAAGGGGAAAACAACGGCATGGAGCATATATATCCACTTACCATCATTTTGTTATTAATTGCGATCCTTGTGCTTTTTTTGTGGAATCGTGAGGGAGATAAAAGCGCAAAGCATTTGGAACAGATTTTAAAAAAGGAAATTGAATCTTTACAACAACAAAATTATCAATTGCAGACCAATAATGCCGATCGGATTTTACGGCAAATGTTGATGTTACATGAAGCGGGGGAACGGCGCATAGAAACCCTACGTCAGAGCATGGACAATCAATTGCAAGTCTTACGGCAAAGTAATGAACAAGCCTTGGCGGATATTCGCTTTACCGTAGATGAAAAATTACATAATGATTTGGAAAGGCGGCTAGGACAATCCTTTTCATTGATCAACGAGCGCCTAGAGCAGGTGTATAAAGGCTTGGGCGAAATGCAGACTTTAGCTGCCGGCGTGGGAGATCTCAAAAAAGTCTTAAGCAATGTGAAAACCAGAGGTATTTGGGGGGAAGCGTCGCTTGGAAATCTATTGGCGCAAATGTTATCCCCAGGGCAATATGCGGCGAACGTAGCAGTAAACCCGGAACATGCGGATTTGCGGGTCGAATATGCGGTGATTCTTCCTGGCCGGGGGGACAACCCTGTTTATTTGCCGATCGACGCTAAATTTCCTTTAACTGATTATCAAGCGTTACAACAGGCGGAAGATGCAGGGGATAGCCAAGCGATTGCTGCCTGCCGGAGGGCATTATTTAACAGAATAAAAGAATGTGCCAAGGATGTAAAGCAGAAATATATTGCCCCGCCCTATACCACAGATTTTGCTTTAATTTATTTGCCGGTGGAAGGATTGTATTCGGAACTGATTCGTCAGGTGGATTTGCCGGAGATGTTGCAAAGGCAATATCGGGTTCTGTTGGCTGGACCGACTACCGTCGCCGCTTTGTTGAACAGTTTGCAGCTGGGATTTCGTTCGATTGCTGTGGAACGGCGGGCGGAGGAAGTATGGCTCTTATTAAACGAGATCAAGCGTGGTTTCACCGATTTTGGCTTGATCTTGGAAAAAATACAGCGCAAACTAAAAGAAGCGGCTAACGGCGTAGATACGGCCGCCGCTAAAACCCGCGGTATTGAACGGCGCTTAAACAAAGTATCTCAATTATCTCCTAATGTTGATACAGGGCTAAATTTGAATGCGGATGATAAAGAGGATGAGGTGTTATTCGAATATGGGAAAAATTAAATTGCTTTCATGGAATGTAAACGGCGTGCGTGCTGCCGTCAAAAAAGGCGCTTTGGCTTCTTTGCAAGAAATTGATGCTGATATTATATCGATTCAAGAAACTAAAGCCAAGCCTGAACAAATTCCTCAAGAATTATTAACGTGGCAAGGCTATCAACCGTATATTTTCTCAGCGCAACGCCCTGGTTATAGTGGAGTTGCCGTATTTACACGTTTGCAACCGGAGAAAATCAACTATGGATTTGGCGTGGATAGATTTGATATCGAGGGCCGGCTGATTATCTTGGATTTTCCGTGGTTTCGCTTATTTAGTTGTTACTTTCCCAACGGTGGCAATGGGCCGGAACGGCTGCAATATAAGATGGATTTTTATGAGGAAACGTTGTCTTTTGCGCGCCGCTCGGATAAACCGTTAATTGTATGTGGAGATGTGAACACAGCTCATAAAGAAATCGATTTGGCCCGCCCTAAAGAAAATAGCAAAAATACCGGTTTTTTACCGGAAGAGAGGGATTGGATAGATCGTTTCTTGGCTGCTGGATTTATCGATAGTTTCCGAGTATTCCATGAAGGTGAAACTGGACAATATAGTTGGTGGGACATGAAAACCCGGGCCCGTGAACGAAACGCGGGCTGGCGTATAGATTACTTTTTTGTGGCTGAAAGTCTACGCTCGAATTTGAAGGATGCCTATATTTTGCCCCAGGTCTTGGGATCGGATCATTGTCCTGTGGTGTTGGAATTGGAGTTCTAAATAGGCGGCTATGGGATTCCCTGTAAAAAAAGAAAGTAAAGGCTTTAACCGGTTGATAGTCGGTTAAAGCCTTTTGTATTGTTCTTGCTGCTGTGGATCAGGCGCCGCTTACTAATCTATAAGCGTTTCTTGGTTTTCCGTATCTGTTGCCGCTATTGCCTGCATAATTCGTTGTTGGTTTTTTTCCATATTATTGGCGACTACATTTTGCCAATGGGAGCTGCCATTGCAATAGGTGATACTTACCCCCTTAATGGTGCTGCCATGATAGAATACGCCTTGCGGATCAAGGTATTTTTCCGCCAACATTGCAGCCAAATAGTCGATACAATCGCCGTAGTCGCTGAAACTGGCAAAACCGCCGCTAGTTTTTAAACCGGCTAAATTATTTTTGCGTATTGCCAGGCTGCTGGTTCCGTTAGCTGATTCCATTTGACAGATTGCAATTAAAAATAGTGCGTTCACTCCGTATTTTTGTTCGGCGGCGGAAAAACTATCTTCCCAGCCCAAAAGTTTATCATCCAAACAGGCCGCCAATTCTGCCGCGGTATAACCGGTGATAAAACGCATATCTTGCTCGCTATTGAAGGTGTAGGAAAAGTCTCCAGTGCTTAAATCCAAATTTAATGGAGAAACATAGCAATCCAAGCCGTTCCAAATAATGCGGTGCCATAAGCCGTCTACATAACTTTCCACAACAAAGCAATCATCTCCGTCTGTTGCTTGATATACCAATAAAGAATCTTGGGTCGAGTGGGAATAAATTTCAATCTCTCCATCCAAAGATTGCAAAATATAATTTTCCGGTAACGATTCCTGGTTCCAGATCGGGGGAGCTAGGAGATTGGTTTGGCTATCGCCATTCGACCTAGCAGCTGCAGTCGCTACGTCTAAAAAAGCATAGCCGGCGGTATCGACAACAAGAGAAACATCGTTGGTTGTCTCTTGCGCTAGCGTAGGTGAGGCGAGACATAAAACAGCAAACAAAACCAAAGCAATTGAAAATAGTTTTTTCATCAATAAAATCGTTTTCCTTTCTTGATTCTAGTATAATGAGTCTCTGTCATAATCCGCCCACTAGTCTAGGGGCTAGATAAAGTGATGCTAACGATTTCCGGTCGATTAAAAATACGCCAGGGGAAGATGCTATTGCCTAGTCCGCGACTAACGATTAAAACGGCATCGCCAATGATATATTCTCCGGCATCATACTGGGGGAAGAAACCTTGACCGGGGGCGATCAGTCCGCCGACAAAAGGCAAGCGAATTTGTCCTCCATGGGCATGACCGGATAAAATTAAGTCTGCGCCGCTATATTCCGCGATCCGTTCCGGGCGGTGGGTTAACAGCAAATTGCATTTATCATCTTGTCTAAGTTTGGTAATTACATCTTCTGCATTGGCGCCAGGAAAAGCCTGATCCAGGAGGCCAATTAAATTAAAACTACCGCCTCCCTTTCGTATTTCCACACCGGTATTTGCCAACACATGTACGCCGACTTGTTCCAAATCTTGTGCAAAGTCTGTATACGATGCGCCCATATTTGCCTCATGGTTGCCGGGAGCATAATATACGTCGGCAATTTGCGTGCATGCAGCAGCGAACTGTAGAGAAACTTGCGGATCTCCATGGCGGCAATCGACCAAATCGCCGCCTAACAAAATTAAATCTGGCGTCAACGCTTTTATTTTATCCAACAAACGACCATCAAAATCTTCGCTATGTAGATCGGATAGAAATAGGATTTTAAAGCCGTCAAGCTCTTTTTCCAGTAGGTCGTGAGCGTAAGCGTACTCGCTAACGGTTATAGATTGATTCTGCCAAACGAAAAGAGTTACCGTTATGATAACAGACAGGAAGCAAACAATAAAATTTTTAACAATATTCGTTTTCATCTATTTATTATTTATATTAATGAATACTTTAATCGCGGCGGCAACCAAAGGTCCGAGAATTAACCCCGTCGGCCCTAATAGCCAAGCGCCTAATAATGAAGCTCCCAAAGCGCATAAAGGCTTAATGCCGATTTGTTTGCCGGTAATCAATGGATCAAGGATTTGCCGTAAAATAAGCAAACCGATATACAGAATTGCCAACTTTAAGGCTAAAGCGCTGTTGCCTATGATTAAGCAAACAAGGATCCAAGGAATAAATACCAAGCCGCCGCCGATAAGGGGCAATAAGTCTAAAAGACTAATAGCTAACGCGACTAAAAAAGACAGCCGAATATTAAAAATTATAAAACACGTGGTTAGGATTACCAAATCAATGGCAAAAAAGATACATTGTGCTTTAATAAAGCCGGTTGCAATATGCAATAGTTCTTGTAAAAAGCGAAACCATTTATTTTGCGTTTCCATATTTACGCCTCGATGCTTGTTTATATAACAAGCAGTCAATAGATAAAATCTATTATATCATAAATTTATATATAGTACAATATGTATTTGATCAATGAAAGGAAAAGACAAAGTGATACAATTAAGTATGTGTTTTTTTTAATCAGATCATTGAGGGGATTATGAATTATAAAAATATAAAAGAGGCGGTTTTTCTTAACCGCCCCAATCGTTTTATTGCGAATATTGAAGTTGATGGCGTACCAGCTATTTGCCATGTTAAAAATACCGGTCGTTGCCGTGAATTATTACTGCCTGGCGTAAAATTGATTGTCCAAGAAGCTACGTCTACGGCGCGTAAGACGCCGTACGATTTGATTGCGGTTTGGAAAGGGAAACGGTTAATTAATATTGATGCTACCGCTCCGAACATCGTGGTAGCAGAGTGGTTGCCTCAAAGCAATTTGTTACCGCAAATTACCTATATTCGCCCAGAAACGGTATATGGCAACAGCCGTTTTGATTTTTATGTGGAATCTGCAGCAGGTCCAGCTTTTATCGAGGTAAAAGGTGTGACTTTAGAGGAAGACGGCATAGTACGTTTTCCCGATGCCCCTACGCAGCGTGGTTGCAAACATCTTTTGGAATTGATGGATTGCGTACAGCAGGGATATGCCGCTTATATTATTTTTGTGGTACAGATGGAAAACGTCCGTTATTTTGAAGCAAACGACGCAATAGACCCGGCATTTGCTTCGGCATTATCTGCCGCACAAAAAGCCGGCGTGCATATTTTGGCTTTTACTTGCAAAACGGAAGCTTCCTTGTTGCAGTTAGACAAAGCGTTGCCCATACGTTTATAGTGAAAGTCGTTTAACAAAAATCTCCTAAAAAATCTAAGGCAATTGAGATTAAATGATCCATTTGCCCAGGACCTTTAAACGGATGGTTTGCCCCTTAGATATCGAGTAAAGTCGCGTCGATTAATAGAGCAAAGTATCTGGCATCTTCAATAGGTGCGATTTCGACTGGTGTGCCGTCAATCA
>CASEQE010000032.1 GCA_949289995.1 uncultured Peptococcaceae bacterium | reverse complement strand
AAGCTTTACGCATCTTCGACGAAACCTATTAAAGGATAACCGTTGGGGCTCGTCGCCCCGTATAAAGGCATAAAAAAAACGTCCATTGTAAACAATGGACGTTTTTTTTATTACCGTGCGCTTGGCTTTGAACAAAACCTTTCGGGCGCTGATTGAACAGCCGGCTAGCGTCTATCGTTGCGGCAAAGCGGCAAAGCCTGCCATTATAAGCTGGTCTGCCACAAACCATGCAAATTGCAGTAGGCGTAAACGCTAATCGGACGATCGTCGGCTAAGGCAAAGGTAACTTGCGGTTCTTGTCCTGGTTGTAAGTTTTTGCGCTGGCCGCCATGCTCGGTTTGCACATATACCCACTGAATATAATGTTCATCCAACATAGGATGATCCACGGAACCGATTTTTACATGCAACAAATTGCCGTCTACGGAAACTTGGGGCACATGTTTTTCCTGGCTGGCATCCACGCTGCCGGCGATCAATTCTTTCATCGGCTCGCCGCAACAAATCAAAGGCACGCCGGCATTGTTAATCAATCCCACCAAATTACCACAATGGCTGCATAGATAAAAACGAGTAGCGCTCATGATAAAACCTCCCAGCTTTTATTAATAACATTTATTGTTATTAACGCTATTATACCATATTACCCTAGACATTACCAGAAATTTATCGGATAAATTTAAAACGTTCGCCTTGTTTACGCCGCCGGCCGATTCTGCCGAAAAAGGGGCTTTTGTCTTTTCTGGTTATCTCCTTTTCCTTATCTGCATATATAAAACCCAGAGGACAAAAATCAGGTGAACAAAATGGCGCAAATCAAGCCCCCCTACGCGATAAGCAAAGAACAAATATGGCAGGAAGCCGGCGGCAGCCCCCAAGGCTTGCCCCATAGCGAAGCGCAAAAACGCTTAAAGCGGGACGGTCCCAATCAACTGCAAAGCGCCGCCGCCAATTCGTGGTTAAAACGGCTTAGCAGGCAGCTACTGGATCCAATGGTGGTCGTTCTATGCGCCGCGGCTGTGATTTCCGCCGCCATCAATGAATGGGCGGATAGTCTGATTATCGCCGTGGTCGTTTTGGTCAATGCCTGCCTGGGCTTATACCAGGAAGGCAAGGCGGAAAAGGCGGTGGAAGCCCTAGCGGCGATGACCGCCCCTACGGCGCGGGTCCTGCGGGACGGCCGCTGGCAAACCATTCCCGCCGCCGAAGTGGTGGTAGGAGATATGGTGATGGTAGAGGCGGGCGATGCGGCGCCAGCGGATTTGCGATTAACTGATTGCCATAACTTGCGCGCTGACGAATCGGCCTTAACCGGCGAAAGCCAAGCCGTGGAAAAGCAAAGCCATACCTTGAACGATGGCACGCCTTTGGCGGAGCAAAGCAATATGCTTTTTATGGGTTGCGGCATTACCTATGGCCGCGGCGAAGGTTGCGTGGTGGCCACAGGTATGGATACGGAAATGGGTAAAATAGCCGCTTTGCTGGATCGTACCGAAAATCAGGCCAGTCCTCTGCAAAAAAAACTGGCGCAACTTTCCCGGCTTTTATCCCTAGGCGTAAGCGGTATTTGTGCGTTTATTTTTGTTTTTAGCGTATTGGCGGCGGGAGATTTTTCCGCCGCGGCGATTTTAGATGCGTTTATGTTAGCGGTCTCTTTGGCAGTGGCGGCAATTCCCGAAGGACTGGTAGTAGTGGTTACGCTGGTATTGTCTTTGGGCATGGCGGCAATGAGCAAGCGCAAAGCGATTGTACGCCGTCTACCCGCCGTGGAAACGTTAGGCGCCGCTTCGGTGATTTGCTGCGATAAAACCGGCACTTTAACCCAAAATAAAATGACGGTGCAGCAAACCCAAGGCGTAGAAGCGGCCTTAGCCGGCGTTTTTGCCCATTGCAACGATGCCGCCCTGGATACGGAGGGCGAGTGGCAAGGCGATCCTACAGAAACGGCTTTAGCCGCCTATGCACAGCAACATATCGGCCGTTTGCAACCTCGATTGGACGAATTACCTTTCGATAGCGAGAGAAAATTGATGAGCACCTTGCACAGGCAAAAGGACGGTTCCTACATTCAATATACCAAAGGGGCTCCGGAAATTTTGCTTGGCCGTTGCACCAGCTATCTAGACGCTCAAGGCCGGTTGCGCCCCCTTCATGAGCTGGACAAAGAAAAATGGCGCAACGGCGAACGGAGCATGGCTGGTCAGGCGCTACGGGTATTGGCGGCGGCGCAAAAAGTATACCCCGCCGCTTCCCAGGCGCCGGCCATCGTTGAACAAGGCTTAACTTTCGTAGGATTGGCCGGTTTGATCGACCCGCCCCGGCCAGAAGCGCTGCCGGCGGTACAGGCCGCCCGCCGCGCCGGCGTCGCCACGGTGATGATCAGCGGCGACAGTTTGGCCACGGCGGAAGCGGTAGGCAAAGCCCTACATATTCTACCTGCCGACAGCCATGGCATGGATGGAGAAGCTTTGGCGGCCATAAGCGATGACCAACTGGTGAAGAATATTGAAAAATATCGTTTGTTCGCCCGAGTAAAACCTGAAGATAAATTGCGGGTTGTGCGGGCCTGGCAAAAAAAAGGCTACGTTACCGCCATGACCGGCGATGGCGTAAACGATGCGCCGGCTTTAAAAGCGGCGGATATCGGCTGCGGCATGGGGAAAAACGGTAGCCAGGTTAGCAAAAAAGCATCGGATTTGGTGCTGGCCGACGATAATTTTGCCACCATTATCAGCGCCATACAAGAAGGAAGACGCATATACGAAAATATTCGTAAAGCCATTCAATTTCTTCTCTCTGCAAATTTAGCGGAAGTATTGGTGATTTTCATCGCCACCCTACTTTCCATCAAACTATTTTTACCCATTCATTTGTTGTGGATCAACTTAATTACCGATTGTTTTCCTGCCGTAGCTTTGGGTTTGGAGAAGGCGGAAGAGGATATCATGCGCCAGCCGCCGCGCCGGCCGGATCAGGGAATTTTTTCCGGCGGTATGGCTTGGGATATTCTTTGGCAAGGTTTGCTGCTGGCAGCCTTACCCTTATGTTCTTTTTTCAGCGGCGGCGGCGGTATGAGCGGCATGACTATGGCTTTCCTTACATTAATTAGCGCGGAAATATTCCATTCGCTGAACATGCGCTCCCGGGATAAATCGTTGTTTCAACTTAAATCTGCCAATTTTCCTTTGTTTTGGGCAATGGGCGGCGCCTTTGCCGCCAATATGCTACTATTAAGCTGGCCAGCCACTCGGGAATTGTTCAAATTAGCAACGCTTAGCTGCAGCCAAACCTTATGGGCTCTTGGTTTGGGCTTAGCGGTTATCCCAGCGGTAGAATGTGGGAAAGCGATCAAACGGCGACGGTATAAAAACTCTTGATCAAGACGTATATCCCCTGTCCCCTACAGGCGGCGGTTTCCCTTTCGTTCTGGCAGCTGATTTTCGGCTTAGGGAAACCGCCGGGCCTGTTCACGGGAACTTCACTTTTTCACCTCGCTTCGTTCATATTATCAACCGCTAACACACACAATCAAACGGTATAATGCCAGAGATAGAAAAAATGATTGTGGAGTCTACGACATGTATACGTTCACCTATCCCCCTTCTTACAGCCAAAAAAAAACCCCGCCCCGTGGCAAAAAAACAATTCGCATCGTTTTATTGGTCTTGCTAGTCTTAATCGCGGCAATTTTAATCTTTTACCCCAAGGCGACGGAAACTTCCGACGGTTTGTTTTCCCTAGCTTCTTTGGAGGGACAACTTACGGAAATCGGTTGGCAATACCA
Organism: uncultured Peptococcaceae bacterium; assembly: GCA_949289995.1. Classification (GTDB taxonomy): domain Bacteria; phylum Bacillota; class Dehalobacteriia; order UBA4068; family UBA4068; genus JAILCQ01. The sequence continues at coordinate 5,029 of CASEQE010000032.1, read as the reverse complement.
GGGCGAAGACTATACGCTAACCTATCAGAATGGCGAATGGTTTTGCCCGCAGTTGACGGCAGGACTTAGCTTGGACGAAGAAAAATTGGCGGCGCTGGTCAATGCCGCCGGCCAAGTGCAATCGCTGGACAAGCTAGCCGACGGCTTGGACGATTTGGCCGCATACGGTTTGGATCAGCCCATGCTTCGTTTTAGCGCCGTCGATGAGGCGGGACAAAGCTATCTTTGTTATATAGGCGAAATCCCTGGCGAAGATCGCTACGCCTGCTATATGGAAGACGGCGACGGCGTGTATCTGGCAGCGCAGGAATTGGTACAGACTTGGCAAATTACGCCCTTATCTCTGTTGCAAGCCATGCCATTATGTTCTATCAACCCAGCCGGCGTATCCCAGTTTTCCATACGCCAAAACGATAGCGTCCTAAATTTTGTTTATTATCCGCATGGCGTACCCGATGAAGTTTATTCGTTGGCATTCGTATGGTTTTCTGGAGAGGAAGCCGGCCAAAGAGAACCGCTGGATAGTATCAAAACAGAGGATTTTCTCAATTTCTTGACCTCTTTACAAGCCGATTATATTTGTTTAGCGGCGGATTGCAACGCCGAAATCTTGGCTGCCTACGGTTTAAACCAACCCTGGGCGGTAGCTTCCTTTACCTGCCAGGAAAGCATCAGCAATGAACAGGGCGAAGAAACCGCCATAGAAAAAGTGTGGCAAATTTCCATCGGCAATCAAACCGAGGACGGCGATTACTATGTTTTAAGCGCCGACGGCAACGTAGGCGTTTTGGCGCAAGACACGGTACGGGAAATCGTTAGCAAGCGGCAGGGAGATTTTGTTTCCGATGACGTTTGCCTGATTGAATTATCTAGCGTCAACCGTCTAACCTTAAACTATCAAGGACAAAGTTATGCCTTTGTACGCACGGAGCAAATCGATTCCCAGGCCGCTGCAGGCGATCAATCGGTGCTGGTGGTTAGTTATACCAAAAACGGTCAAGAAATTGACGGGGAAACTTTTGAAAGCTGCTACAGCCGGCTGGTTAGTTTGCGTTCCAATATATACGCCGAAGGGAGCGGCGGCGAAACCGTGGCCACCCTCCGCTTCGAGCGCAATTCCTCCCGCAATTTCCCGCAGATGACGCTATCGTTTCAATCGTATGATGACCAATACTATCTGGTAAATTTTAACGGCGAACAGCGTTTATTGGTAGAACGGGAGACCATAGATAGCCTATTGGCGGATTTCGCCGCTTTATAAACAGCTAAGCGCAAAGCTAACGGATATATTTTCCGTTTTCATCCACGTCTACCACAATGACTTCCGAGCCGATTTTTTTCACAGCCGGCCAAGGAATGGCAATTTGCCGCCGTTCGTTGCCGCCAAAAAAGGAAAAGCTTTTTGCCGGCGGGGCGATAATTTCCAAAATCCGGCCGTCCTCAGGATCTATCAATAAATCGCTTTCACCGGCTACGCCTAAGATTTCCCCGTCATAAATATTGATAATTTTTTTGTATGCAAACTCGCTTAAATACATTTTGGTCACCTCCTGATAAAAAGATATGCCGTAGCTAGTTATGCAGAACAAAAACCGCCGGAGAAAATCTCCGGCGGTTTTTGTTATAGGCAAGCGAATCCAAATCATTGCGGTAGAGATTTGGCGGTTAATTGTTTCATAAGCGGCTTCCGTTAATGCATAACCATAAAACAATTCGTAAAATTTGGCAACTTCCGTATATAAATCATAATCCACATATTGCGGGTACAACAAATAGGGCAGCCAAATCAAGCCCAAATAACGATTGTCGCCCGGCGGGATCATCTTGCACCTGATCATATACGCTGTTGCCGGCAAACACCGACACCTGTGGATCCTAGAGCCTCAATTGCTCCAAGGCCACCTTGTCACCGGTGCCGCGGAAAAAAAGACTTTCCACCACCGCCCTGTTATCAGCCAGCATGTCCAACAATTCCGCATGATATAAACCTTTGGCCAACACATTGAGCCCATCGTCGCCCAAAAAATATACCAAGCTGATTTTATGATCCCCTACCTGCTGCATAATTTCTTGACTGCAATCATATATATCCTGACAATAAGCGGCCAATTCTTCTGCCTTTTGTTGGCGGTTTAACAACTGCCCCAACATGCGAAAAGCAGTCGCCATCTCAGCCAAACCGGCTTCGATATATACGGCCGGAATCTCCCAATATGCTTCATCGATATAGATCTTTTCCGTATCTTCCCACGGAGAAGCGATACCCGCCAATAAATCCGGGGCGATAGCCGTCAAAACCATTTGCGCCATGGGCCCGGTGGGAATCACCCGGCTAATTTCCGCATCTACCATCAAGGCACGGCCGCAAGAATCGATAAAGGATACGCCGTCTCCGCCGTTATCTTCAGCCATGCCGGATGACACGCCGCCAGAACCGTCTACAGCGCAAGCGGTCAACAGAAACATCGCCGTCAACAACATAATCAGCGACGCCGCAAACTTTTTATTGTTTCCCATATCGATCCTCCTCTTTTACGTCCAATTGCGGCACATAAATGCGGATTTTTTCTTCATCTGCGTCAACAATATGCACATTCGCCCCATGAAGCCTATGCCTCAATTGACTGGTCAAAACCTGATCCGCCAAACCAAAAGCCAATACCTTACCGGCGGACAAAGCGAAAATCTCATCGGCAAACCACAAAGCATGATTTGGATTATGCGTAGACACAACCGCCGCGTATCCCTGGCAGGTCAATTCCTTGATCTGAGCCATAATTTTCAGCTGATTGCCATAATCCAAATTGGCGATAGGCTCGTCCATCAGCAAAATTTTCGCCTGCTGCACCAAGGCCCAGGCAATTAGCGCCAACTGTCTTTCGCCGCTGCTGATTGGCGCATACCTCCTATAGCGCAGATGGCCGATCGCCAACCTTTGCAAAGCTTGTTCCTCCATATCCATCTGATGGGGTTTCAGGGAAAAGAAACCACCCACCATGAGGTAGCGCCCATCAACGCCATATCATATACGCTAAAATTAAAAGCATGGTAATGATATTGGGACACATAAGCAATACGCCGGGCCAAAGATCGGTTGGGAAGCGTGCAAATATCATCCCACTCCACCAGAATATCGCCGATATAGCCCTGAAGCAACCCCAGCATACAACGGAATAATGTATTTTTTCCCGCGCCATTAGACCCCAACAGCGCCAGCAGCCGGCTTGGCCGGACGGTAAATCCCACCTGAGTCAATACGTTGCTTTGCCCATAGGAGAAGGTAAGCGATTTTACCTCGATGGTCAAAACCTCTCCTCCTCTCGAATCGTGAGATAAATAAAAAAAGAACGCCGTTAAAAGCAGTCAAAAAAAACCGGCGGGCATCGGAACGAAGGTAAAACGGACGCGGCAAACCAATAGGTGTAAAATTTTACCATCTATGGTATAATAGCACACAGGCGCCGCCCCAATATGCTGGCATCCCCCTGCTTCGTAATATGTCTATTCATCTGGGCTTTGGACGGACGCCGCTCCAAAAGCAATACCAAACTGGAGGACTTGTATCATGGAATCCCTGTTGCTAAATATCCTGGTTTTGTTAGCGTTGATTATATGCAGCGCCTATTTCTCAGCCACGGAAACTGCTTTTTCCGCTATGAATCGCATACGCATGAAAAATCTAGCCAATAATGGCAATCGCCGGGCAATTTTGGCCCTAAGACTGGCAGAAAACTATGATAAACTGCTATCCACTATTTTAATTGGCAACAATATTGTCAACATCGCCGCTACATCTATTGCAACCGGTTTATTCGTAGCCTGGCTGGGAAATGTAGGTATCACCGTTTCCACCGTGGTAATGACCATACTGGTTTTGATCTTTGGTGAAATCACCCCCAAAAGTCTGGCCAAAGAAACGCCGGAAAGAATGGCCATGTTTAGCTCCCCGCTGCTGAAAGTCATCGCCTGGCTGCTGACCCCGGTAAATTTTCTCTTTTCCGCCTGGAAAAAATTATTATTGCGCTGGTTCACCACCGGATCGGACCAGGGCATTACCGAAGACGAATTGATTATGATCGTGGAAGAGGCGGAACAGGATGGAGGCATTGGCCAACAAGAAAGAGAACTGATCCTTAGCGCCATCGAATTTTACGATTTGGATGCCGCCGATGTTCTTACCCCGCGTATCGACGTGGAGGCTATTAGCGAGGATGAAGACGTGCAGGAGATCAAACGCCTGTTCCGGGCCACCGGTTATTCCCGTTTGCCAGTATATCGGGAAGATATCGATAACATTATCGGCGTAATTAACATCAAAGACTTTTATCAAAAAATTTTGGAGGACGGTCAACCTTTGGCGGACATCATTAAACCGATTTTGTTCACCGCCGCAAATATGAAAATTTCCGTCCTTTTAAAAAAATTACAGCTGAATAAAAACCATATTGCGGTTATCGTGGATGAATACGGCGGCACGCTAGGAATCGTTACCTTAGAGGATATTATTGAAGAATTGGTAGGCGAAATCTGGGACGAACATGACGAAGTGGTGCGGGATATCAATCAAACTGGCGAAAACACCTATCAAGTTTCCGGTTCCGCCAGTTTAAGCCGTTTCGCCGCCCAATTCGGCTTAAACGAATTGCCCGACGTAACTTCCGTAAGCGGTTGGGTCACTTATAAATTGGCACGTATTCCCGCCGTAGGCGATTGCTTCAGCAGCGACGGCCTGGAAGTGAGCGTGACAAAAATGGATGGACGCCGGGTGGCGGAAATTAGCGTACGCTCCAACATCCCCGCCGGCGTTTCCGATCACGACGGGGATAACGGCCAAGCCGGTTAAACAGCCCTCCACCGCCGCAAAATCGCATTGCCGGGCGGCTCATAGCCTATTGTTATCATCCGCTCTTTTTTGCATAACAGCCAAAACTTCGCCGACACATATTGCAAAATACACGCAAAGCCCGACCATATCAGCCAGGCTTTGCGTGTATTTTATTGCTCATATATAATTTATAAAACCAATATG
>CASEQE010000031.1 GCA_949289995.1 uncultured Peptococcaceae bacterium | reverse complement strand
AAAAGAGGAGCCTTTTGTCTTTTCATTTTGCTTTTGTTACCCTCCAGACTCTCTATATAAAGCGTACCTTGATATCTTATTGGGAATATTGGTGCAAATCTAATTATACGTATTACTATTAGAGAAAATTGGTGCAAGCGTAACAAGTGCACCAATAATGAGAAAAATAGGGCTAGCGATATCCATAAATGACGTCATAACACATGAAAAGCACCGCAATTTTGATACAATGGGTATCAGGATTGCGGTGCTTTTCTCATTTCAAAATCGGAATTTGTATTGCTTTTGTACACACAATAGAGTATAAAGAAGACGAGAAAGAATACAGGAAGCCCGAAAGGAGCCTTGGATATGGCAAAGTCAGCAAATCTGTATGCGCGTATTGAGCCGGAGGTCAAGGAGCAGGCGGAAGCGATCCTCAGTGCCCTGGACATCCAGGCGTCCAACGCCATCACCATGTTCTACAAGCAAATCATCCTCCGGCGGGGACTGCCCTTTGAGGTAAAACTCCCGGAGCATCCGCTGGACGTCAGCCGCATGACTGCCGAGCAGCTGGATACGGAACTGGAGAAGGGCTATGCCCAGATGAAGACCGGGCAAACCATTCCGGCAAAGCAGGCGTTTGACGAGCTGCGGGGAGAACTGGGCGTATGAGCTATGAGGTGACGCTGACCCCGGAAGCAAAACACGATCTGCGGGAAATCTACCGCTACATCGCAGTGGAGCTTTAGTCGGAGCTAAACGCCAACGGCCAGATGGATCGCTTGGAGGAGAACATCCTCTTGTGCCGGTGGACAATTACCTGGTGTTCTACATTCTGGACCACTAGGTAAAAACTGTTAGCGTGCTCCGTGTCGTGTACGGCGGACGGAATATTAACACCCATCTCCGCAATATTTCGAGGTGAGATCGTTGCTGTTTCATTCATTTCACTCCCAAGCGGAACGCAGGGAGTTTGGTGGTTCGGATTTTATTGAAATCCAATACTGCAGATTGCCGGAAGGGACATCCCTCCGGGACATCGTTTCGATTGATGCGATAAAGCACTGGAAAGATGACTCTTTATACATCTTGGGCGATGATATGGATCTTTTGTATCAGAACTACGGAGACATCATCACGGGTGGCATCTATAACAACGGAGATTGCGGCCCGATGGACCTTTTTGGAATCAATTTTTATTCAAGAGATCAAGTCACTGAAATCATAGAACGACTCGCAGAAGGAAAGCCGCCGGAGTATCAAATCCTGTGCAGATGGTTACAGGCGGCTGAGCAATACCTTGGCTTTTATTTGCTGGGCAAATAGCTGACTTTAAAGCGGACGTAAACGGCAGACTACGCGTGAACCCCCTTTCTGAACCTGGGCGTTCGCTTGGGGCGGACACCATCCCCATCAACGTCATCAATACCATCGCCGGCGCGGTGGATACCATTCAGCTTTTCCTGGCCCACTTGGGCAAGGGAAACGCCGGCTATTGAGCCAATCTCTACTACAATAAGGACAACCGGGAGCTGGAGTTCCAGTTTGCCCACCAGATCGGCCCCGACGTGACCATCTCCTGGGCCATGATCGTCACCATATTGCGACGTATGTCGGGTAGCCCTATGTCGAACTATGCCATGAACTTCTCCGACGTGCCCCAGGGCCAGTGGTACTCCGATGCTATCCGCTAGGCGGCCTCTCAGGGCATTGCCTCCGGCAACGGCGACGGCTCCATCCTCACCCCCCAGGGTCAGACCACCCGTGCCCAGGCGGCGGTGAGGTTGATGCGGTTTTGTGAGGCGAATATGACTTGATAACTATATAAGAATCGCTTGTATACAACCTAAGTGCCTGCCGCGTGAAAACGCGATAGGCGGGATCTCCTCGAAAAATGCTTGCATTTTGAGAAGCGTGTCGAGGTTTCTCAATATGCTGAGAATTTCCCTAACGATCATCTCCTTAAAAAAAGTAACTGACCAGATTGCATGCAAGGCAGTCTGGTTTGTATTTGTAAAAAGAGATTATAGAACACTTGACCAAGCGGGGAAATTTTGGACATGGCTTAAGCGGTTTCTGATGCCGATTCACTTTGCCTGTGATGTCATAGCTGCGCTTTTTTATCCTCGGTGGCGGTATATACCTCATATGTATGTGTTTACTGCGTGCAATAATCGAGGGCTTGCCTCAAGAGATCAAGCTGTATATCACTTAGATTTGGCCCAGAACTATCAAATTCGACGATAGGAGTTGAACTGCCATATTCGGAAAGAAAACTTTGCGTTTGACCATCTATGACTGCATTGATTGAAGCTGAATAAATAGACTCGCCGTTAAAGAAATGCGTTGTGACCATAGCTGCGCCTACATCATGTATACGTGCGTCTAACAGTCCTGGGCTAGGTATATAGTAGATTTCTAGAAAATCTGGGTAGACAAACAAAGCGAAACTTTCAAAAGTATCCAATGAGATATGGCTGCAGATGTATTTTGCGTTGTATTCCGCCATAAGTTGAGAAATCTCTGGCGAATCGGGGATAAAGTAGGTACAGGTAGCATAATCCGTTTCCACCTCTGTGATGATGTCGCCCGGTTTTCCTAGCTGGTCGTAAATTTGATAAAAAATCGTTTCTGACGATTCCAAATAACCGCTGGGTAGTTCGTCAGAAATGGGAGTGGGATTATCTGAGGATATCGGGTCGCTGTTGTCCGCTAACGGATCCGTTTCCGGCGTGTCCCTCTCCGATTCCGTAGGGTCAACGCCGGACGGCATAGCTTCCTCCGTAGGAATCTCCGAAGCCGTGTCCGAATAGTCGCCGCAGGCGTTCAGAGACAAAGTTAAGATTGCCAAAACAAATAGTAGCAGTAATCTTTTCATCGGTTATCTATCCCCCATTCCGCTTTCCGGTGCGTTTCACTTCATAGAGGCCGCTTTTAAAAGAAGCTTGCCTTTAAAATCCGCTATAACATTTTTTGATTATTGAGAAGCAATTTGCCTCCCTGTCAGTCTTATTGGCTATAACGTTTCGTTTTTTTATACGCACGCTGGCTTAAGCTATATTTTACCATAGGCCGCCGTTTATCTTCAATTAGATCCCGCACAATTTTTCATACCTATGCAGAAAAGCTGTCTGATCTTAATTGGGAGACCGGTGAAGGGTGGGAGGAAACGGCAAAAATACAGCAGGGAGCAAAAAACATGTAAGCTGAGAACTCTTTCCGGTTGTGTTTCAATATTCATGGTCAAAGGGCTATTTGGATTATGGTGGCAACAGAATCCATAGGTTTTCAGAAGGTTTGGGCTAATGTATGCGTGATCTGTGCGGAAGAAATGAGATCGGTATGGCAGAAAACCGAGAGGAAGCTGGGGCAGTTTTACGTTAGCAATACGATTTCCGTTGTCTTTCCTGACACTTGAGGCAAAGTATCCGGGCCGTATTGGGAAAGCATTGCAACCGCAGATGTGGGATGATACCAATGAAGCGCAACATCATGAAAGAGTACGTCCAGAATATTATCCATTCTCTTTTTCCCCAGCAGAAAGAAGTGCGTTTTTTCTACATCTCCTTTGCGCCAAGTGAATTCCCTAGTAGAAAAAAGGTTGATTGGTATTTTAAGCATGGTCGTTTGCTATATTTAGAAACAATCTTACATACCAAAACAACCTTTCAAAACGGAACGCCGCTTTGTTATGTATGGCCGGAAACTTTGCTATTATGGGCTTTCCGGATTTTTTTGTTATCGGCAAACGTGGCAAAACCGGCTCTCGCCAGGTTGCATCCTGATGGGGCGATTGTTTTAAGTGAAAACGATCCATTTTTGCTATAGCCCTAGCGGAACGTCCTTTTTAAGTGGTTTGTCCAGACGGATTGACGACATTCCTACCGCAACGCTTGCGACAATATATAAAAAGGTAACAGAATAGAACGGGGTATAGGTTATATGGATTAGCAGGTTATATGGATTGAAATTGTTTCGTTACCCTTTTGCCGCTGCCGCTAATCGCTTGCTCTGGACATACCAGGGTACAAAGATGGCAACCGACACAAGCTTGCGTCCGGAGGCGGGGACGGCGTTCGGCGATATCGAAGTCAATGGCTTGATGCCCCCCGTCCATACAGGAAAGATAACAGCGTCCGCAACCCAGGCAGCGCTGCAAGTGAAAGCGAGGGTAAACCAGCGTATCCCGATCAAGGGCATCGGTATCGACAATATTTGGCACGGCAACGCCGATCAAATCGTCAATGTGTGCGATGCCTCTTTTGGCCATATAAATTCGCAGCCCCAGAAGTAGATCGTCAATGATACGATAGCCATATTGCATAACGGCCGTAGTAATTTGTATGCTTCCGGCGCCCAATACTAAAAATTCCAAAGCGCTTCGCCATGTTTCAATGCCGCCCATTCCGCTGAGATGCATGCCTTGCAATTGGGGGTCTGCAGCCAATTCGGCTAGAAAACGTAGGGCAATGGGCTTGATCGCCGCGCCGGAATAGCCGCCTAAAGCCGAACGGCCATGTACGGCGGGGGCGGCTACATAGCTGTTTAGATCCACCTCAGTTATGCTTTTGATGGTATTAATGGCGGCGATGCCGTTGGCCCCGGCTGCTTTGCCCGCTCGAGCCATAGGGCGCATATCGGCTACGTTGGGGGTTAATTTGATGAACAACGGGCGTTGCGTTCCCCGCCGTGCGGCAGCCGTATATTGCGCTACTGCATCCGGGCTTTGACCAACGTCTACGCCCACGCCTTTGGCTTCCATATGGGGGCAGGAAAAGTTACATTCCACCATGTCTGCGCCGGCGGAAGATACTGCCTGCGCCAAGGTTTCCCATTCCTGTTCGTTTCTTCCCATAATGGAGGCAATCAATATTTTGTTGGGATAATCGTGTTTTAGCTGGGAAATAGTTTCTAGATTTTCTTCTACGGAACGATCCGATAGCTGTTCAATGTTTTTGAAACCGTAGACGGCTCCGTCTCCGCTTTTCAGCGCGGAGAATCGAGGCGACGCTTCGTGGATTTCCATGAGACTAATGGTTTTAAAGGCGGCTCCGGCCCACCCTGCCTCAAAAGCTCTGGCGCACATATCATAATTGCTGGCAATCACGGAAGAAGATAGCAAAAAAGGGTTTTCCATAGATATACCGCATAACTGACAGGACAGGTCTATCGTTGCCAATTCCGGCTTTTTCGCCTGACAATTTGCCTGCTGGCGCAGGGCGGCCGTTAGGTTGGGGATGGCGACGCCTATGGGACATGACGTGGTGCAAGGAGCGGGACAATGGCTGCAAAAATCGGTTTCCGGCAGTAGCCAAGCCGCTCCCTCCCTGTTGTCAAAACGTAGAGCGCGGATGATGCGGGCTGGATCCATATGCGGACAAACTTCGCTGCAAATCGCTTCATAACATAGCAAACAGCGATATATTTCATAACCTTCTGTAGATGTAGATGAATTATACATATAAAATGATCCTTTCATTGTTAATAATAGCCGGAAACGATAGCTGGCAACGTTGTTGTTATAGATAATGTTTTTTAGCTATGTTTGGTTATGACGGTGTTGTGGAAATTGCATTGGTGAAAAACGTTACTATAGGACTTTGGCTTGCAAGTGTGGCGCTTTGTTTATATACTATACTATATGTATTTATATGGCATGTATTTATATGGCATCAATTCATATTGCGATATACAAGGTATAGTCCAATTTGGCATAGACTGGGCCTGGCTGGCCTATGCAAGCGGAGGCAATGGTAATGAATATGAAAACGGAGCAAAAACAAAAGCGGGGAAGCTTTACCGGATCTTTGGGATTTGTCTTAGCCGCAGCCTCAAGCGCCGTCGGCTTGGGGAATATTTGGCGCTTCCCTTATCTGGCAGCCAAAGATGGCGGCGGCGTTTTTTTATTGTGTTATCTGGTCCTGGCAGTAACTTTCGGTTTTACGCTTTTGACTAGCGAAATCGCCATCGGTAGAAAAACCCGGCAGAGTCCGCTAACGGCCTACAAACATATTCATCCCCGTTGGGGATGGCTGGGCGTTTTGGTCAGCATCATCCCTGTGCTCATTCTTTCCTATTACTGCGTCATTGGCGGTTGGGTGGTAAAATATTTATCGGCTTTTTTAAGCTTTCAAGGAGCGGCAACAGCGGAAAACGGCTATTTTTCCCGCTTTACTTCTGCGCAAGGGGCGCCGGTTATTTGTTTCATCGTGTATTTGTCGCTTACGGCGGTAGTGGTATATAAAGGGGTAGAAAAGGGAATCGAAAGGCTTTCCCGTGTGCTTATGCCCATCCTTTTGCTTTTAATTATAGGAATCTCCATTTTTTCCCTAACTTTAAGCGATAGCCAAAGCGGCGTTACTCGTACAGGGTGGCAGGGATTTCTCATCTACGTTATCCCGGATTTTAGCGGTATGTCTTGGCAACGTTTTTTTTCCATTTTAATGGATGCGATGGGGCAGCTATTTTATTCGATTAGCGTAGCCATGGGTATTATGATAACCTATGGTTCTTATGTTAAGAAAGAGGTCAATATAGTCAACTCTGTCAATCGAATTGAAATTTTTGATACGCTGGTGGCCTTCCTGGCCGGGATGATGGTTGTGCCCGCCGTATATACGTTTATGGGAGTGGAAGGAATGACCGCCGGCCCCAGCCTGATGTTTCAAGCTTTGCCCAAAGTATTTCATGCCATGGGAGCAATCGGCTCAATAGTGGGCATAACGTTTTTTTTTACGGTGTTTTTTGCCGCATTAACTTCGTCCGTTTCTATTATGGAAGCTATCGTATCTTGCGCCATGGATAAATTTGGTATGCGGAGAAAACGGGCCGCCATATCTGTGACGGCGCTGGCTTTGCTTTTAGGATTGGTGGTTTGCCTGGGCTATAATGCGTTCTATTTTCAAGCGACGTTGCCCAATGGTACGGTGGGACAAATCTTAGATATTTTAGATTATGCCAGCAATTATTTTTTGATGCCTATTGTTTCTATAGCCACCTGTATTTTGATCGGTTGGGTGGTCAAACCGGATTTTGTGCTGGATGAAGTAACGCAGGGAAATATTGTTTTTGGCCGGCAGCGGCTTTATATCATTATGGTAAAATTTATTACCCCGGTTTTGCTGTCATTTTTGTTATTGCAAAGTTTGGGTTTCTTTTAATGTAATCCTGTGCAGGACGATTGCTTTGACGCGCAACCGGCTGCAAACGGGACGAAAGAGCGCGGCCGCCGCCGGGTTACATGGGTTTGGCTTTGCGTTTTTTGCACAAAAACCACACTAGGATGGCTATTGCTGCGAGGATGATCAGGATCAACGGCGCAGTATATGTCAGCAGCATCGCTAGATAGGGGTTTTTGAAAAAACCGATCACCGTCTGCCACCAGTTTTGATCGACGGTAATCGTCAAATTTTCATCGGGAAGCGTTGAAGAAACGTATTGATATGACCGGGAAGCGACTTTTTGAAAAGGTAAATTGCTGCTGGCCAGAACCGGCATATCCGCATCCAAATATACGTTGATGGTAAGATTTTCAAAGTCTTTCCACATAGCCGCCGGAGTAAGGTAATAGTCAATATAGCCTATCTTCGCATTATAGTCGTAATTGGGATATCCGCCGAGGCGATAGGTATAGGATATCGCTACGTCGTAGCTTTCCTGTGGTTGAAAATCCATGGTAAAGTTTATGCTATCCACAGTTTGTCCGGAAATGTCTGTTCCGTTTTCTTCCGTCAAGACCACGTATTGCCAATCGCCGGTGGAAATGGCTGTGCCGTAATCCAAAGCATAACTTTCTACTTGAAAAACCGCTTTTTTACCATTGACCAGCACTTGTACGCCGCCATCTTGTATATTGGAGGCCAGAAACATCGATGGCGTGGAAACCGGTTGGTCGGTGGTATTTTGCATAGAATAAGTGGCGACGATATCCGCTGTGCCGCCATGAACGGTAATATCTAAAACTTCCGATCGCACGGAAATGCTGTCGTTTTTGGCAAAAGTAACGGAAGAAGCAATATCCGCTTGCGCCGGCGCCGCCATATTGCCATAGGCGCATTGGCTGACAGCGAATAGCCATAGCCATACGAAAACGAAAACGCATAACAGGCGTAGCCCCTGTTGCGGGATACCTCTATGTTGCATATTCATCCCTCCTATCGCCTTTATTCTAACATGGACGGCGGCGCAAGGCAATTGTATGCTGCTGTTAGGCTTTGCTTACTTGGCGCGAAAAAGGCTTTTGCAGGAAGCGATTGCCCGGACGGGCATGGCGTTGACCGGTGGAAAATGATAATTGCATGGAAGCGTTTTGCCCTTGCTAAACTGTAATCTTGCTAAACTGTAATTTGGATGAAATCGCTTGATTGCGCATATGTTGTATAGCCAATGTTCGCTGTGGCGAAGATATGGGGAATATATCTAAAACGATGACGAGAAGTGAATTGAAATTTGCGGTTTTTTGTTGAAACGTAGGCATATTGACAATAAAAATGCATATAAAATCCTAGGTTTTCTCTAAATAGAAGAGGATAAAAACCTTGCTTTTTTTAGGAATTATGGTATGATAAACGAGAATGGGAGACGTGTCCATGGCAGAATAAACCATCCTTGCATAGCGGTGCGGTTTTCCCGCTCACCGTAAAGGACGGGGGCTGGCAACGCGGATGCGGCAACCCGGTAAAATATTTGTGGGAGGGAATAGCCTATGAAAAAAAGTTGTATTTGGGGCGTTATTTTGGCTTGCGTCATGTTATTGGCGTTGTTGCCGGTAAGCGCCCTGGCTGATGACGATACCGGCTGGACATATATTCAAACTGCTGAAGATTTGTCAGCCATGACGGAAAACGGGAAATATATTTTACAAAACGATATTGATGCTACAAATTTTTCTACTATTGATTCGTTTAGCGGTATATTGGACGGTAACGGATATACCATCTATAACTTGCAAGAACCGTTGTTTTCCATTGTGAATCATGCAACGGTGAAAGATTTAACTTTGGACGCTGCAATTGATAGTGGTAATTTTGCTATTAATGGCGAGATCAAAGTTGGCGCTTTGGCACAAGAAATCGGTTATAGTACGGTAACCGGCGTCACGGTTGAGGGTTACATAGAAATCTCTGCCGATCAAGATTATCTGGTAGGCGGTTTATGCGGTTTCGCCGAAAGAAGCACCATCGCAAATTGTATTTTTGACGGCAGCATTTCCGTTCAGGCTACTGATGATTCATTAACCGGTTACGCTGGCGGTATGGCCGGATATACCTGGATACAGGATGCGCCGGGACAGTTTTATAAATGCATTATTCGCGGCGACATCGACGCTAACGCCAATGACGTCTATATTGGCGGCGTTACCGGTTCCTTCACGGTTGTGGATGCCAGCAATGGCGGCATGTCCGGCTGCGAATCTTATGTGACCATCACCGGTTCGGCTGACAATGCGATGAAAGCCGGCGGCCTTGCCGGTATTACCGATTATCAGGCTGCGATTTTTGAATGCTATTCCAGCGCTGATATCGATGTTTCCGCTGACGCCGATTGCATTGCCGGCGGCATTGTGGGATATGGTCACAAAGATTTGAAGATTTATAACTGCTATGTAAGCAATGCCAACATTTCTGCGCAAGTAGTAGATGACGGAGCCGTGGCTTATGCCGGCGGTATTACCGGCTATGTTTGGGCTGGAGACGGCGTGGTCTATGTTGACAATTGCATCTCCATCGACAATACCCTGGCCGGTGATTTTTGTGGTGATATTTCCGGACATCAGGGACATTTGGCGATTTATACCAATTGCTACTATACGGGCGCTACCGGCATAGGCGAATCGGATGGGGATTATTATGACACCAATGCGGTAGAAACCAAATCGGCAGAGGAATTGGTTGATCCCGATACGTATGCAGGTTGGGCTGATTTTGAGCAGATTTGGCATATTGACGGAAACGATATTGGCCTGAAAGTGCAACAAATCAATATCCCATACGGTACTCTGCTGGTAGCCGACAATCCTGGCGCCGCTGGAGAGATGAGCACTATCGATGGATATACCGGTATTGTGGGAACGCATATTTTCAGCAGTATAGAAGATGCTCTGGCTAAAGCTACTGCCAATTCTGTGATTATGATCATGGATGATCAGACCATCACGGATACCATTGCGATTACGACGGAAGGGATTGAAATCACTTCTGCCGATGGCGTAACCCTGTACGGTGCACTTTCCACTGGCGTCCCCATGTTCTATCTTAATGCAGATGACGTTTGCCTCAATGGTTTGACCATGGATTGTACATGCGAAGACACTACCGGCAATACCACGGTGGTTGGTTTGGGTCATGACAACAGCGGTTTGCTTGTGGAATATTGCACCATTTCCGTGGATAACGGCAACCGTGCCATTTCTCCTTATGCGGACAATGGTTTGGCCTATGCATCGAGTATGGCTTATACGATCCAGCACAATACTTTTATTACCAATTCCAACCAAGGCGCGATTTTCAGCGCCAATTTTGCCGGTGAGATTACCGACAACATCTTCCGTCGCGCCGATGGCGCTACGGGCAATGTTTGGGCCATCAACGGCGTATTGATGAATGGCCTGACGATTTCCGGCAATACTTTTGAAGATTGCGGCGTGATTGCCAACGGTGACCTAACTTTGAACGATAACGATTTTGTTTTAGACACGCAAAGCCCGGCGGTTTATTTTTACGCCGCCGATCAATGGGGTACGCCTCATTTCACCGCCACCGGCAATGATTTCACCGGTTCCGGAACCGCTTTCTCTTTCGACGATTTGTATTATAACAATAAAGAACACACAGGCGCCCTGGGAGTGAACGTCACCAACAATACGTTTGCTGCGGGCATCACCAAGGTGGTCAATAATGTACCGGATCAAGTTTATGCGGATGCCGCCACCGGCGAAGCCTTTTTGTTCAGCGCTACGGTAGCAGATGGACAGACTTTGCAGCAGGCTATCGATAATGCAGCGGACGGCGCGATTTTGCGCGTGCCTGCGGGCCTTTATAACGAACGGGTTCTCATTAAAGATAAATCCATCACTTTGGTGGGTGAAGACGGCGCGCAAGTGACCGATATTATGGCGCTTCGCAGTGACAATGTCGCTTTCTATAACCTGACTTTCATCGGCGCCTCCAATGTCAACAGTCTCGACGTATCCAACGGCGCGTTGTACCTCCAGAGCGTGGGCAGCGCCGGAGTATATAATTGCGATTTTGTGCTGAATGAGGATTATGTAACATGTTCCGAAACGTTGGCAAATGATGATAATATTGCCATTATTACCGTTCATGTACCCGAAACTGTAGTTTCTGGTTGTACTTTCAATGGATATATGATGGCGGGTTATCATAATCCAAGCGAAGCTACGCAAAGCGTAACTTATGAGAACAATGTGATTCGTAACGCTCTTTCCGGTATCGGCTTTATCGCTACCGACGAAGTGATCGTGACCGGCAACACTTTCGAAAATGCCAACGGCATTCGTTTGTACCCCAGCTGGAGCAATCCAGATGATCTTTGCGGCGATGTGGTGGTACGCGGCAACAAATTCCTCTCCGTTTCTAGCGACGCTCGTTACGGTCAATACGCCGTATCCACCGCCAATGGCAACCAACCCGGTTATGAAGGCAAGCTGGATTTGACCTATAATTACTGGGGCGATATGCGGCCCGATTTTGATGAGTTGATCGTCACCGCCCCTGGCCAGGATATCGAGATTATCGTCTCCCCGTATTATGTGGATGAAGCCATGACGCTGGCTACCGACGGTATGATTTTCTTTGGCGGCGATGGTGGCAGCCACAACAACAATTGGGAGAAAACCTATGCGGTAGTGGCTAAAGATTGCAAAAACGGCAAGATTAGCGTCAGCCCCAAATATGCCGCAGAAGACGAAACGGTAACCATCACCGTAACGGCGGACAAAGGTTATGTTTTGGATAAACTGACCGTTACCGATAACGATGGCGAAAGCGTACGCTTGAGCGACAAAGGCGATGAGAAATATACCTTCAAGATGCCGGCTTCCAAAGTGACTATCGAAGCGACTTTCGTTGAAGAGGAAGAAGAAGTTGCCGCTTTGCCGTTCCTGGATGTGACTGCCAGCGATTGGTATTATGAAGCGGTGCAATATGTATACGATAACGGCATTATGAGCGGTACCAGCGCCACTACGTTTGCGCCCGCTACCAAATTGACCCGGGGTATGATCGTCACCATGCTGTGGCGTATGGAAAATTCTCCTGCCAGCGCTGACGCCGGATTTACGGATGTGGCTGCCGGTTCCTGGTATGCACAAGCGGTCAATTGGGCCTCGGCCAACAATATCGTATCCGGTTATGGCGACGGCAAATTTGGTCCTGAAGATAACGTTACCCGGGAACAAACTGCCGCTATGATGTATCGCTATGCTCAATACAAGGGTATGAATGCGGTAACGCTGGAAGAAAATCTTGGCGGTTTTGTGGATGGCAATAAAGTCAGCGAATATGCTGTCCAAGCCATGAATTGGGCGGTAGGCGCCGGCCTGCTGAGCGGTAAAGGCGACGGTATTTTGGATCCTACCGGTACCGCGACCCGTGCGGAAATTGC